>NZ_JBQKCS010000003.1:0-341462 GCF_052122235.1 Acidaminococcus sp. HCP3S3_H5 | reverse complement strand
ACACAGCAGTTAAGCCCTTATACGCCGAAAGTACTCGACTGGAAACGGTCCGGGAGGATAGGGAGCTGCCGGTTAGGAAAATTCCGCATCTGATGGATGCGGAATTTTTTTTGTCACTGGTCAACGGTCACTGGTCACTGGCCGTTGGAAAGAACCCGTGGCTGACGGGTTCTTTTAAATAAAAAAATGGAGGAAACCTGCTCCTGGTGGGTTTCTCCGAAGGGAAACGCAGCCTGTGGGCTGCTAACCCACCACCATTGCACAGGCGCAACGGTCCCCCGCCCTTGAAAAGGGCGGATATACGCTGGGGCTTACGCCCTTGCTTTCAGGCACAAGGGCACTGCCCGCGTGCCTGTTATCCGCCCTTTTCAAGGGCGGGGGTATCCATGCACAGCATGGGTGGTGGGTTAGCAGCACCGGCTGCGTCCTGAATCGAAGAAACTCGCCATTCGGCGGGTTTATGCCTTTGACCAACAGAGGGTCTGCTGCATCCGCAGCAGACCCTCTGTTACGTCCGTTATGCACTTTCTTACAGGAACAGTCCGGCTCCCGGCCCTACAGGCAGGCCCAGGAGGATCCAGACGCTCATGAGCAGGCTCCAGGTGATCAGGAAGGTGATGGAATAGGGGAGCATCATGGAGATCAGGGTTCCCAGTCCGGCGTCTTCCTTGTACTTCTGCATGAACACCACAATCATGGCGAAATAGCTCATGAGAGGGGTGATGATGTTGGTGGAGGAGTCCCCGATCCGGTAGGCTACCTGGGTAAGAGCCGGGGACAGGCCCAGCCGGTACATCATGGGCACGAAGATGGGCGCCATAATGGCCCATTTGGCAGAGGCGGATCCCATGAACAGGTTCAGGAAGGCGGACAGAAAGATGAACAGGATAATGAGAGGCAGACCGGTAAGGCCGGCGGCTTCCAGGGCATCGGCTCCCTTGAAGGAAACGATAAGCCCCAGGTTGGTCTTGCCGAAGTAGGCGATGAACTGGGAAGCGAAGAAGGCCAGAACCATGTATCCGCTGAGGGATTTCATGGCGGCGGTCATGGCGGCCACCAGGTCATGGGAAGTGTTGATCTTTCCCACAATCTTTCCGTACACCAGGCCTGGAATCAGGAACAGAAGCAGGATGGCGGGAATCAGGCCGTTGTGCATGAAGGCTTTCAGGGTGTACTCCCCGGTGGCTTTTTCCAGGGTGCGGAATACGGCGTTTTCCGGGAACATGAGCACCGCCATCAGGGCCACATAAACCAGCAGTGCCAGGGTGGCCCAGTTCAGGGCTTTGTTTTCCAGAGGGGTGATGGGCTGGTTGTCCGATTTGTAGATTCCAGTGTAAGTGCCCAGGTTCTTTTCCACGATTTTGTCGGTGACAAAGGTGCCTACAATGGTCAGCAGCACCGTGGAGGCGGCCAGGAAGTACCAGTTGCAGGTGGGATCCAGGACCATGTCAATGCCGGCGGCGATCAGGGCCTGGTTGGTGATCCCGGTGAGCAGGGGATCGGTGGTTCCGATCAGCAGGTTGGCGGAGAAGCCTCCGGATACCCCGGCGAAGGCGGCGGCCATGCCGGCCAGGGGATGGCGTCCTGCCATGGCGAAGATCATGGCTCCGATGGGGACTACGATCACGTATCCGGCATCAGAGGCGATGTTGGACATAACCCCGGCGAACACCACAATGGGGGTGAGAAATTTGGGGTTGGCATTCATCAGCAGTTTTTTCAGGGAGGTGTTGAACAGGCCGGACCATTCGGCTACCCCTACCCCCAGCATGGCCACCAGAACGGTGCCCAGAGGAGCGAATCCGGTGTAGTTTTTGGTGGCGGTGTCGAACATGTACCGGAGCCCTTCCGCGTTCAGCAGAGAGACGGCTTTTTTGGTGACTTCCGCCTTGGCCCTGGCGTCAAAATAGGTGACGGTCAGGCCCTGGGATGCGGCAAAATGGGAAATGACGACGACAATCAGGGAGAGAATGAAGAAAAGGATCGCAGGGTGGGGCAGTTTGTTGCCGATGATTTCCACCCCTCTCAGGAAACCTCCGATTTCCTGGGGATTTTTCTTCTGGGTTGCGTTGGACATGGATGGTGCCTCCTTTTGAGTGAAATAAAACGGTGCAGGTTGGGTACGGTCAAAAAGCATAACGGACTGAATACTATGACTATTTTAACAAAAAGTAAATAAAAAAGAAAGGTAAAAAGACAAAAATGTCTGTAAATAATGGACAATGGTACAGAACTCTCAGAAAATTAAACGGAAAATCAAGTTCTGTTATTTTTCACAATGGTTTGTGCTATAATCAATAGAAAAGCATGCAGAACCCCTGCGGAAAGGATGAAAATATCATGGATGACAAAAATCCGGACAAGCAGTCGAAGAGAGTCAGACTGTATTACATCGCAGCCATTTTGCTGATCCTGATTATCAATACGGTCATCAGTCCCATGTTCTTTCAGCCGAAAGTCCATGAGGTCAGCTATACCAATTTCCTGAACATGGTGGATGAGGGAAAAGCCACCAAGGTGGAAATCACCAAGGATCGGATTGCCCTTTTGTGCAATCAGGATGGAAAGGAACAGATTTACGTAACGGGACGGGTGGATGACCCGGAACTGGTCAGCCGGCTGGTAAAGGCCAAGGTGGAATTCTCCCAGGTAATCCCCAAACAGGAATCTCCCATTATGTCCTTCTTCAACAACTGGATCCTGCCCTTCCTGCTGTTTATGGTAATCGGCCAGCTGATCATGCGGTACCTGGGGCCTAAATTGGGCGGGGGCAACATGATGAGTTTCGGCAAAAGCAATGCCAAGGTGTACATTGCCGCCCAGACCGGCAAGACATTCAAGGATGTGGCCGGTCAGGATGAAGCCAAGGAAGCCCTCCAGGAAATCGTCAATTACCTGCACAACCCTTCCAAATACAAAGCCATCGGGGCTGTGATGCCCAAAGGGGTGCTGCTGGTGGGGCCTCCCGGCACCGGGAAAACCCTGCTGGCCAAGGCTGTAGCCGGGGAAGCCAAGGTGCCCTTCTTCTCTATCTCCGGTTCTGAGTTCATTGAAATGTTCGTGGGCATGGGGGCTGCCCGGGTCCGGGATCTGTTCAAACAGGCCCAGGAAAAGGCACCCTGTATTGTGTTCATCGATGAAATCGACGCCATCGGCAAAAAACGGGACAACGGATCCTTCGGCAGCAACGACGAACGGGAACAGACCCTGAACCAGCTGCTGTCTGAAATGGACGGGTTTGACGGCAGCAAAGGGGTCATCATCCTGGCGGCCACCAACCGGCCGGAAGTGCTGGATAAGGCACTGCTCCGTCCGGGCCGGTTCGACCGGCGGGTGCCGGTGGAACTGCCGGATCTTCAGGGAAGGGAAGCCATCCTGAAGGTCCATTCCCATGATGTGAAGATGGATCCCCAGGTGGACTTCCATACCATCGCCCTGGCTACCAGCGGTGCCTCCGGGGCGGAACTGGCCAACATCGTCAACGAAGCTGCCCTCCGGGCGGTACGGATGGGCCGTTCGGAAGTGATCCAGGAAGACCTGGAGGAGAGCGTGGAAGTGGTCATTGCCGGGGCCCAGAGAAAGGGTGCGGTGATTTCTCCGGAAGAGAAGAAGGTCATTGCCTACCACGAAATCGGCCATGCCCTGGTGGCGGCCAGCCAGAAGGATTCGGCACCGGTCCACAAGATTACCATTATCCCCCGGACCTCCGGGGCCCTGGGGTACACCATGCAGGTGGATACCCAGGAAAAGGTGCTCATGAGCCGGGAAGAACTGTACAACAAGATCGTGACCCTGACCGGGGGACGGTCTGCGGAAGAAGTGGTGTTCAACCTGGTAACCAGCGGTGCCTCAAACGACATTGAACAGGCCACCAAGCTGGCCCGGGCCATGATTACCCGGTTCGGTATGACCGATGAATTCGACATGGTGGCTCTGGAAACAGTGAACAATGCCTACCTGGGCGGGGATACCTCCCTGGCCTGTGCTCCGGAAACGGCCGCCCGGATCGACGAGGCGGTGTTCGCCGTGGTGAAGAAGGCTCACAAAGAGGCCCGGGAGATCCTGGAAGCCCATCGGGAAAAAATGGACGAACTGGCTCAGTACCTGCTGAAGAAAGAAACCATCACCGGAGACGAATTCATGGCCATTCTCCACGGGACCATGAAACAGGAAGAAACGGAGACGGTGGAAGTATCCGTCGTTCCAGAAACGACCGATGCTCCTCAAGCTTGACGGCGGACAAAAGAGGCTGCTGCACAAAACGTGCAACAGCCTCTTTTCTATGTTATAATGAGTTCTCTGCATCATGCTACAACTTTGAGAAACAGGATGAGAAAAATGGAAACACGCACGAAACCCTGGAAACAGGGAAAAAGCATTTTTGACTATATCAAAAGCAATCTGGATGAGGACGGGTTCTTTACCCGGGAGAATCTGGAGGACCGGGCGGTGGTGGCCGGGGACAGCGATGTGCTGCTGGAACCTGGTGCTGCCGACGCCTATCTGGCCAGCAACAGCCAGGCGGAAGAGGCGGCCAATCCGGTAGGGGACCAGATTTACCAGGTGCTTCGGGCCTATGCGGAAGATCCCACCCCGGAAAATGCCACCATGCTGTACATGGGGATTTCTTCCACCCCATGCATCCTTTACTACGAATCCCTGGTGGATGCCCTCAGTGAGGAACGGATTCCCCAGCCTTTGTGGGAACTGGCCCGGGAATGGCTGTATGAAGCCTCCAGCCGGGAAACGGTGAAGCTGGCCATTGTAATCTGCGGTCTGTACATGCTCAACGAGCAGGATTTGACAGTGAACTGGCAGCTGAAACAGGATCTGATGATCCTGTCCCGGTGTGAGGAATTCACCAGCTTTGTGATCTACGCGCTGGAACTGAGCCACCAGATGGAGCAGAAGGATTTGTGGGACATGCTCCAGCACACTTCCGGCTGGGGCAAGCTGTGCGCCATGCAGGCCTATGATTTCGCTGCTCCGGAAGACCAGGCCTGGCTGGTGGTCCACGGCTGCGATCTGACCATCGATTATCCGGCAGTGTCCCTGATGATCTTTTCCCGGGTGAATATCCCGGCTCTTCTGTCGGAACCCCATCTGGAACATCCCCAGTTCCAGGGGATCAGCCATATCCTGCTGAACTACCTGGCCTTCCTGTTGGGATTCCAGCAGCTGGAGGCACCGGAAGATGACAAGATGCCGGTGATCGACCTGTTTTCGGTAATGGAAAAGTTCCTGAAGCATGCCCAGGAATACCATACCGACCTGATGGACGGAGCGGCCCTCATCAATATGGCGGAAGGGCTCCGGACCATGGTGGAGGATGAATGCTGGGATTACCTGACCATGAACCAGTGCCATATCCTGATCAGCGAGCTGGAAACCCTGGTGTTCTCCCAGGACTGGCTGCCCCAGATCAGGGCCAATCTGCTGGAACCGGACGGCCGGGTGAACCTGATCGTGGTCCATATGGCCTATGCCCTGGATCTGGACATCCACCGGGAATTGTGGAACCTGCTGAAGAAGGATCCCCGGCGGACGGAGCTGTACCCGTTCCTGCTGGATACCCAGGATAAACGGCGGTTCAACCGGGTGATGAAGTTCGCCCGGGAACATGCAGACGAGTATCTTCAGGAGGAATACGTGATGGAGCCCCTGCTCCAGGCTCTGGAGGAACATCCCGGGGAAGGGGAGGACCTGCTGGAAAAGGCCCTGACCTCCATTTACGATTCCTGCCGGGGCACGGCCCTGGGGGTACTGGACAGCTGGCCGGACAAGAACTGGTCACCCCGGATGCGGCTGGCCCTGCTGAGAGCCAGGGACATGAGCCAGCATCCCCTGCTGAAACTGCGGGTGGATGTACTGCTGAAAAAAAGGACCATGGATTTCGCCAGTTTCCTGGACGTGATCCATGAGCATCAGAAATAGGGGGACTGCAAAGCAGTCCCCCTATTTCTGTCAACGGGGCTGTTGCTCTTGCAACAGCCCCGTTTTTTTATCCTATTTCCTTCACAACTACCGTCAGCGAACATCCCAGGTTCTTCCGGAACCACTTGGTCATGGCCTGGAGCTGCTGGAGCTCTACGGAGGGGGCCCGGGTGGCGGTGATGGTGAGCACAGCGCCTCCGTTCAGGATGGCAGGTTCGATGGTTTCAATGGCCCCGGTCTGGGTGTAATCCAGACATTCCGCCAGGGCCAGGAGCAGAGCGGCGTTGCTCAGCCGTTTCATGTCGATTTCCGGGATCAGCTTCCGGTAAGGCCGGTTCCGGAGATAGCCCCGGTTCACCCCGTGGTGCCAGGCGGCCAGGATGGCGGTGTACACCACATCCAGATGGTTCAGCCCGAACAGTTTGCCGTTTTCGATCAGGTAGCCGCTGTGCCGGGTGTGGTTGTAGTAGTTGATGGTGATGCCAATGTCATGAAGCAGGGCGGCGGTTTCCAGCAAAGGTTCCCACCGGGCCGGCTCCAGCTTGTGGAGGGACTGCCAGCCCTGGAACAGCTGGAGGGCGTATTTGGCCACCAGCCGGCAGTGGTCTTCGTCCGGGGAATAGAGATGGATCATGTTTTCCCGGGCGGTTTCCAGGATGTTGGGGGTAATGAGGGGCAGTTCCGTGTGTTCGTGGAGGTATTGGGAGAACAGCCCTTCCCGGAGCCCGCAGCCGGAAACAATCATCTTCCGGGCCTTGCTCCGGTCTGCCAGGGCCTTGATGATGGAGGAACCGGCAATGATCACATCCGCCCGGTCATTGGACAGGCCGGGGATCCGCCGCCGGGTGGCCAGGGTAGTGCCCGGCAGGGTCTTGTACCATTCTTTGAAGTCCTGGATGGTGAACTGGTAATTGTGGAGTTTGGAGGTGAAGTATTTGGCCCGTTTCTGTTCGATCTTCCCTACGGAACGGGCGGTGCCTCCCACCCCTACCAGAGGCAGGCCGCAGCCGGCAATCCAGGGAACCTTCTGCATCTGGTCGTTGATGGCCCGGCGCATTTTGTTCAGGGCGGCCGGATCCACCGTGTTGTTCAGCTTGAAGGTCTTGGTCAGGTTCACGCAGCCGATGGGCAGGCTGACACTGTCCACCAGCTTCCGGTCCCGGACCAGGATCACTTCCGTGGAAGCACCCCCCAGGTCGAAGATCACCGCATCTTTTACGTCGATGGTGTTGATCACGCCCAGATAGCTGAGATAGGCTTCGGTTTTCCCGGAGATGATCTCCAGGTTGATCCCGGAAGCCTGGGAAGCAGCCTTGGCCAGCCGGGCCCCGTTGGGAGCGTTCCGGATGGCGGCGGTGGCCACGGCGATGATTTCGTCTGCGTGGAAGATCCGGCACATGGAGGCGAAATTCTTCAGACAGTTGGTGGTGGCAGTGAAGGCTTCCTCCGTCAGATACCCTTTCCGGTCCGTTTTCAGGGCCAGCCGCAGCGGGTCCTTCTGGTTGTACACCAGGTTGCAGGCGTTGGAAGCATGGATCTCCATGATCACCAGACGGGCCGAGTTGGACCCCACGTCGATAATGGCAATGCGTTTCATAAAATCCCCCGATCCACACGTGTATATAAAAAAACTATACTCCGCGAACACTGTTTTTTTCTTATAATAGAAGTGTTAAACTAAAAATAGTATAACACGATTGATACACAGAGGGTAGGACAAACCGGGTTATACCCAAAGCAAGGAGGAACTTATGGCTAAGAAAAAGTTGCGGTCAGCAGCGGTGATCCATCTGGGTTCAGAGAACATCACCATGCAGCTGATTGAATACACCGGTCTGGATGACATACGGATCATTACAGAGCTGCGCAGCAAGGTCCGTTTGGGGGAAGAAACCTTCCAGACCCGGAAGATCTCCTTTGGGACCATGCTGCAGATTGTGGAGATCCTGAAAGGGTACCGGCAGGTGATGCGGGAGTACGGGGTGAAATCCTATATCCTCCAGGCCACTACCGCTGTCCGGGAAGCGGAGAACCAGCAGTATTTCCTGGACCAGGTGCTGGTGAAGACCGGCTTCCAGATCGAAGTGGTGAACATGTCCCGGGAAATCTACACCAAGATGGCGTCCCTGCTGCGGACCATGGAGACCCATGGGAAAATGCCCCTGCCCCGGGAAGGGGTGCTGCTGGCGGACATTTCCTCCGGAGGTCTGGGTCTTACCTATGTGAAAGACCGGGAAGTGAAGTTCCAGCAGAACCTCCATGTAGGGCTGGTCCGGCTGAAGGAACAGTTTACCCGGAATGAACGGTCCAGCATCCATTTTGAACAGGCCCTGAAGGAATATCTCCAGGACCGGATTGGCGTGGTGGCGGAAGAACTGGAAAACGAGACCATCAGCATGCTGGTGCTCACTGGTACGGAAAGCCAGGTGCTCCTGGACCTGTTCGGGAAGAAACGGACCCGGAAGGAAAATGTTTCCTTAACGGCGGATGAAGTGAAAGCCTTCTACCACCGGGTACACCATCTGAAAGAAAGCCAGCTGGAGAAGCTGTTCAGCCTGACCCCGGAAGAAACGGAAGTGGCCCTGCCAGCCATTACCCTGTGCCAGCTGCTGATGGAAATGTCCCGGGCCCAGCAGATCCTTATGCCGGTGGACCGGTTCGTGGACGGGATGAAGATCCTCTACATTGCCCGGCAGCTGGATCAGCAGTTCCTGGAAGAAATGCTGGACATCCAGATGAGCCTGGTCCGGAACATCGGAAACCGGTTCCACTACGACGCTCCCCATGCGGCCTGGGTGGAAAACATGTGCTGCGTGCTCTTTGACGCCCTGGCGCCGTCCCAGGGCCTGGACCAGGAGGACAAGAGCCTCCTCCGGGCGGCGGCCTACCTGCACAATATCGGGAAATACGCCTCCATGCGGACCTATGACCGGTACAACTACTATTTGATCGACAGCGCGGATCTGTTGGGCTTCAGCGTGGAACAGTGCCACACCATTGCCCAGATTTCCTACCTGTACACTCTGGACCGGCCGGAACTGGAGGGCAGCGAACCCAAGGATTTCGGCAGCGGGATCCCGCCTCTGGTGGCCAAGCTGGCCGGCATCCTCCGGCTGGCGGATTCCCTGGACATCAGCGGCCGGCAGAAGATCCGGGACTGCAAAGTGGTGATCCGGGGAAACGAACTGCGGGTCCGGGCCAAGAGCCGGGAAAACCTGGCTCTGGAGGAATGGACTTTCAGCAAACGGGGGAGTTTCTTTGAGGAAGTCTTCGGCCTGCGGCCGGTTTTAGAGAAAGCAGAGGAAAAATGATGAAAATCGATCTGAACAAACCTGAGTATTACGTGAACCGGGAACTGAGCTGGCTGAAGTTCAACCTGCGGGTGCTGCGGGAAGCGGGGGTGCGGAACCTGCCCCTTTTGGAACGGCTTCGGTTCGTGGCCATTTCCGCCTCCAACCTGGACGAATTCTTCATGGTCCGGGTGGCCGGCCTGATCGAACAGAAAGCCGCCGGGATGGACCATGTGGATGCTGCCGGGATGAATGTGGAGGACCAGCTCCGGAACATTGCCCTTTCCGCCCACAACCAGATGAAACTGAAGTACCGGTATTTCTTCGCTCTGATCAATGAGCTGGAGAAATATGCCATCCGGTTCTTCCGGGTGAAGGATGTGACTGAAGACCAGCGCCGGGAACTGGAAAACTACTACCAGGAAATGGTCTTCCCGGTGCTGACTCCCATGGCGGTGGATGCGGCCCGGCCCTTTCCCTTCCTGGCCAACAAGTCCCTGAATATCGCGGTGGAACTCCGGGACCAGAAGGGGGAACAGAAAATCGCTTTCGTCCAGGTGCCTTCCGTGCTGCCCCGGTTCATTTCCCTGGTGGGGAAGGAAGGGGAACGGGCCTATGTGTTCCTGGAAGACCTGATCATGGAACACTGCCAGGATCTGTTCAAGGGACTCACCATTGTGGACATGGTGCTCTTCCGGATCACCCGGGACAGCGACCTGGAAGTGGAGGAAGACGCCACCCAGGACCTGATGAAGGAAATCGAACGGTCCCTGCGGAAACGGAAACGGGGGGCTGCGGTGCGGCTGGAAATCAACGCCACCGACGACAAGTACCTGAAGGATTTCCTGGTAAAGAACCTGGATCTGGAACCCCGGGATGTGTATGAGATCCAGGGACCTCTGGACCTGACCTTCCTGAACAGGTTCATCGACCAGCCGGGGATGGACCAGTGGAAATTCACTCCCTACACCGGGCAGCAGCCGGAAGAGCTGCCGGATTATGACGACCTGTTCGGAAAAATCCGGGAACATGACATCCTGCTCCACCATCCCTATGAAAGCTTCGATCCCATTGTAAAGCTGGTGGCCCAGGCGGCGGACGATCCCCAGGTGCTGGCCATCAAACAGACCCTGTACCGGGTCAGCGGCAATTCTCCCCTGGTGGCGGCGCTGGCCCGGGCGGCGGAAAACGGCAAGCAGGTCACTGCCCTGGTGGAACTGAAGGCCCGGTTCGACGAAGAGAACAACATCGTCTGGGCCCGGCGGCTGGAAAAAGCCGGCTGCCACGTGATTTACGGGCTCATGGGCCTGAAGACCCATTCCAAGATCATCCTGATCGTCCGGAAGGAAGAGGACGGGATCAAACGGTATGTGCACCTGGGCACCGGGAACTACAACGACAAGACCGCCAAGCTCTATACGGACCTGGGGCTGCTGACCGCCAACGACCAGTATGGCCAGGATGCCTCCGCCTTCTTCAACGTGCTCAGCGGTTATTCGGAACCGCCGGTGTTCAACAAGCTGGTGATGGCGCCCATCGGGCTCCGGGAAAAGATCTATGAACTGGTGGACCGGGAAATCGCCCATGTGAAGAACGGGGGCACCGGGTACATCGCCGCCAAGATGAATTCCCTGATCGACCAGCCGGTGATCCGGAAGTTCTACGAAGCCTCCCAGGCCGGGGTGAAGATCGACCTGATTGTCCGGGGGATCTGCGGCCTGCGGCCGGGAATCAAGGGCGTCAGCGAGAACATCACCGTACGGTCCATTATCGGCCGCTTCCTGGAACACAGCCGGGTGTATTATTTTGCCAACAACGGCAGTGAGGAACTGTACCTGTCCAGTGCGGACATGATGCCCCGGAACCTGAACGACCGGGTGGAACTGCTGTTCCCGGTGGAACGGAAGGCTCACATCGACCGGGTGAAGGAATTCCTGGATCTGTGCCTGAAGGACAATGTGGGGGCCCATGTGATGCTGGCCAACGGTACCTGGCGCCGGGCCTATCCTCACGGCCGGAAGCGGATCAGCGTCCAGGCGGCCATGATGGACCGGGCCAAATCCCATGCCCCGAAAAAATCCATGCCCATGGAACAGCGGCTGAAGCCCATGGTCCGCAAGGAAGAATGACGGAGAGCCCTCTTTTGTGATATAATGACTTATCATAAAGAGAGGTGCGGTGCGAGAAATGGCAGTGCAAAGTGTTACCTTAAACTATAATGGACATTACGGATATTTGGATTACAACGAAGAAACCCATGAGATGACAGTCTTTATCCCAGATGAGGAAGCAGCAGCCCAGAAAGTGCGGGATTTTCTCCAGGGCCCCCGGAAACTCCAGGTCCCTACGGATGAATGCACCTACCATTTCGGAGAAGTGACCGTGGATCCCAGCCGCAGCTGGCAGGACTGCCAGCAGGCCCTGACCCGTCTGTGGGTGAATACCGGAGTGCTGGTGGAATGGAGCATGCCGCCCCGGATGACCAACGATCTGTAAGTTATACACAGAGTTATCCACTTATGAACATTTGTGTTGTGGATAATGTGGATAACATTGTCCTGACAGGGGGAAAACCGGGAAAAAACGGCCATCCAGCCTGTGGATAAATGGAAAATGCAGGAAAAAAACGGGGAGGGTGCCAAGGTGGCAAAACGGTATTATGAACTGGAAGTGGCAGGGGTGAAACGGTCCCTGCCGGTAATCAATATTTCGGATTCCCTGGCTATTGCCGGGTTCGTGATCCTGGGGGATACGGAAATCGTGGAAAAGACCGCAGCGGAACTGGCCAAAAAGGTTCCGGCGGATACAGATATCCTGATGGCGGCGGAAACCAAGGGAATCCCCCTGGTCCAGGCCATGGCCCGGATCCTGGGGATGCCCCGGTACATTGTGGCCCGGAAATCCATCAAGGCCTATATGGAACATCCTCTGGTGGTGGAGGACGAATCCATCACCACCCAGGGCAAGCAGATGCTCTGCCTCCAGGATGAGGACATTGAACGGGTCCGGGGCCACAAGGTGACGCTGGTGGACGACGTGATCAGCACCGGAGGCTCCATGAAGGCTCTGGAAGAACTGGTGGCCAAAGCCGGGGGCACCCTGAACGGAAAAATGGCCATCCTGGCCGAAGGAGATTCCATCGGCCGGAAGGACATTACCGTACTGGCCAATCTGCCGCTGTTTAAGGCGGAATAAAGTTGGTCTGTCAATGGTCAATGGTCAAATGTCAATGGCTAAAGGAAAGAACCCGCCTGAGTGGACGGGTTCTTTTATTATGCAAAATCCATATTGTGTCTGATATAGCAGCGATTATATTTTTAAATGTTAATTAAAAATTTGCTTGCAAATTTTGTCATTGGGCCATTGACCATTGACAATTGACCACGATGGGGGCCTTCATTCAGGTGAAGGCCCCCATCTGCACCATCACCATATACCACAGCGTTCCCCCTGCCATGGACAGCAGGAACTGGCGCTTCCACAGGTGGAGGAGCACCACTACGGCGATGCCGGTCAGTTCCGGGAGACCGTGGGTGCCGGTGGTGAAGGACACATCCTTGAGACAGTAGATCACCAGCAGGCCGAACACCGCTGAAGGCAGCACCGTGCCCAGGTAGCGGACCCGGGCCGGGGTGGGTTTCCCTGCCGGGAACAGAAGGAAGGGCAGGAAACGGGTGAGCTGGGTGCTGATTACGGCCAGCACCAGGATGGCAAGATGCTGGAGAAAACTCATGGCCGGGCTCCTTTCTTCTCCAGGTTCTCCTGGAGCAGCAGCAAAAGGGACAGGATGGCGCCCAGGGCCGGCAGGATAAAGTGCTTGGGACCGGCCAGGTTCAGCATCACCAGGGAGATCCCCAGTCCCAACAGGGAGCTTACATGGCTTTTTTCCTTCAGCCACTGTTCCAGGAAAATCACCACGAACATGGCGGTGAGCACAAAGCCCAGACCCTGGGTGTTGAACCGGATGCAGCCTCCGAACAGACCTCCCAGGGTGGCTCCCAGGAACCAGTACATGTGGTTCAGGAAGGTGATGAAGAACATGAACCAGCCCCGGTCCACGTTCTCCGGGATCCGGGCGGTGTAGTTGATGGAAAAGGTCTCATCACAGAGGCCGAAGATCAGGTACAGCTTTTTCCAGCCGGTGCCTTTGTACCGGTCCAGCATGGAGATCCCGTAGAAAAGATGCCGGGCATTGATCATCAGGCTTACCAGAAAGACCTGGGCCGGATCGAAGACTCCCACCATCAGGTTCACCAGGACAAATTCCACGGAACCGGAAAAAATCAGGAGGCTCATGAACATGGGGTACCAGAAGGGAAAACCGGCGGCATGCATGTAGACACCATAGGTGAGTCCCAGGAACAGGAACCCGGCAAAGATGGGCAGGGTGTGGGGAAAGGCGCAGCGCAGGGCCTGGATCCGCCGGTCACGGGACAGCTGGGGAACCAGGACAGCATAGGGCTGGGAGAAGGGAACAGTACTTTGCTTCACGGATATAACCTCCAATTCGTATCATTTGCAACACAAGCATACCATTAAAAATCCGTACAATCAATGACTAAATTGTATGGATTACAAAATTTTTTGACAGGGAATCTTCACGGCATACCGGAGAATTTTTTCGATTGCTCTTTAAAATAGGAAACAAATCCTGAAAATTCCCTTGATGCTCCATACAATATTTCATATAATTGTATGGAATACAATTACAGGAGGTCCCTATGGCCATCAACGGATTCTACAACTACCCTCTGTCCTGGAAACCGGACCGGGCCAAGCTTACCCGGCCGGTATACCTGTCCCTGGCCCGGCAGCTGAAGGAGGACATTGCCTCCGGCTGCCTGGCTCCCGGCACCCGGCTGCCGCCCCAGCGGGAACTGGCCCGGTTCCTGGGAATCAATTTTACCACCGTCACCCGGGCTTACAAGCTGTGCGAGCTGAAGGGGCTGCTCCAGGCGGTGACCGGCAGCGGTACCTTTGTAGCCTCCAGCGCCGCCCGGTCCGTGACCATTTCCACAGAACGTCCCCGGTCCGCCCTTATCGACCTGGGGTTCGAGAACCCCTTTCAGGTGTTCACGGACCAGGTCCGGGAGATCACCCGGGACATTGCCGGCCGGAAACAGTTCCCCCAGCTGCTGGATTATGCCTCTCCCACCGGTATGGTCCACCAGAAGGCGGCCGGGGTAAACTGGCTGAAGAACATAGGGGTGGAAACGGATCCGGACCATCTGATGCTGGTGTCCGGCACCCAGAACGGACTGGCCATGAGCCTGCTGGCCCTGTTCGATCCGGGGGACCGGATCGGGGTGGATACCTACACCTATGCCAATTTCATCGAACTGGCCCGGCTCCATCATCTCCAGCTGGTGGCCATCGGCAGCGATGAGGAAGGGATGCGGGCGGACCTGTTGGAGCGGCAGCACCGGCTGAATGCCCTGAAGGGAGTCTTCCTGATGCCCAGCTGCTGCAACCCTACCACCCGGATGATTTCGGAGCGGCGGAAACAGGCCCTGGCCCAGGTAATCCGCCGGGAACAGCTGATCCTCCTGGAAGACGACATCCATGCCTTCTTCACCGCCGGCACCGTGGCCGATTATGCAGGGCCCCTGGCCCGGCTGGTGCCGGAACAGAGCGTCTATGTAAGCGGCACTTCCAAACCCCTCTGTGCCGGTCTGCGGGTGGCCTACCTGGTGTATCCGGACCGGTTCCGGGAGGCCCTGCTCCAGGCTCTCTTCAATGTGAATGTGAAAACATCCTCCTTGGACGGGGAAATCATTACGGAACTGATCCTTACCGGCACCGCCAATGCCATGGTGAAGAAGAAACAGGAACTGGCGGCGGAACGGAACCGGCTGTTCTTCCGGTATTTCCCGGAACTGGAGGGTCAGGGCCATCCCCTCAGCTTCTACCGGTGGCTGCCCATACCGGATACCCGGGGAGGAGCGGAAGTGGAACAGGCCTTCCAGCAGCAGGGAATCCGGGTCTACCATTCAGACCGGTTCCTGTGCGGGAAGCGGGAAATGCAGGCTTATCTCCGGGTGGCCCTGTCCACAGAACAGGACATGGGACGGCTGGAAAAAGGACTGTCCATTTTACGGGAAAACGTGAAAAAAGCATAAATCCCCTGCTCCCCTGCTGCGTCACTGTAATGCAGGTTCACCGGGATCCGGCTGACAGTTGCTGAAAACTGAAAAAAACTTTGCTTTTTGGGTACCTCCTGCGTTAAAATGAAACGATATACTTTTGTTTCAGCGTGAGGGGGTACCTTTTTTGAAAATAATAGATCTTTTAAAGAGTCCGAAGGTTTGCGTCTCCTGTGAGCTGTTCCCACCCAAAAAAGGCAGTGAACTGGAACATGCCCAGGAAATCGTCCGGACCATTGCCATCCAGGGGGTGGACTACATGAGCGTTACCTACGGTGCCGGCGGGACTGCCGTAGGCAAAAGCGTGGCCCTGGTGTCTGAAATCGAACGGTGCGGGGTGCCGGCCCTGGCCCATCTCACCTGTGTGGGGGCCGATGAACAGAAAATCGAAGGGGTCCTGGACCAGCTGAAGGCCGCCAATGTCCAGAACGTGCTGGCTCTCCGGGGGGATCTGCCCCAGGGACAGGAACATCCTCTGGGGGACTATGCCCATGCCAGCGACCTGGTGAAAAAGATCAAAAGCTACGGGGATTTCTGCGTAGGCGGGGCCACCTATCCGGAAGGCCATCCGGAAGCAGCCGGCCTGGATGATGACCTGGAACACACCAAGATGAAGGTGGAAGCCGGGTGTGATTTCCTGGTGACCCAGATGTTCTTTGACAACAGCATGTTCTACAATTTCATGTACCGGATGCTGGCCAAGGGAATCAACGTGCCGGTGGTGGCCGGGATCATGCCGGTGACCAACCTGAAGCAGATCGAAAAGATCTTCACCCTCAGCGGTACCCCGGTGCCGGCGCCTCTGCGGGCCATGGCGGAACGGTTCGCAGACCATCCGGCGGCTCTGAAACAGGCGGGGATGGCCTATGCCATCGGCCAGATCGTGGATCTGATCGCCAACGGCTTCACCAACATCCACATCTACACCATGAACAAGCCGGACATCATCGGAGGCATCCGCAGCAACCTGTCGGAAATCATCCGCTGCTGAAAGGGGAACCAGTATGGGAAACCTGCGGATCCAGTTTGATGAAAAAGAAGCCCTCCGGTATTTCGGGGCCCGGCCGGGGGATGAACAGGCGAAAGTGACGGTGGACCGTGCCTTTCTCCAGCTCCGGAACGAAGTCCAGCCCCGGAATGTGATCCAGCAGTGGAGCTGCCGGGTGCTCCAGGGAACGGACCGGGAAAAGGGCCGGGTGATCCTGGAAGAAGGAACGGAATTTGTCAGCTCCGGTCTGGCCCGGCACCTGGAGGGCTGTGACACCCTGCTGCTGTTCGGGGCTACCCTGGGGGCCCGGGTGGATACGGCCCTGCGCCGGATCAGCATCCGGAGCATTGCCGAAGGGGCGGCGGCTCAGGCGGTGGCTGCTTCCCTGATCGAAAGTTACCTGGATCAGCAGGAAGTCCTGTGGAAGCAGGATCTGCCGGATACCTGGCAGTACCGGAGCCGGTTTTCCCCGGGGTACGGGGACTGGGACCTGACGGAACAGCAGAAGATCTTCCGTCTCCTGAACTGTCCCAAGACCATCGGCCTCACCCTGACTGCCGGAGGCATCATGGCACCCACCAAAAGCGTCACCGCCGTCATCGGCATCGACCGGAGCGGGAAAAAACCGGCGGGACCGGAAGCAAGCCGCTGCGGGAAGAAAAGCAAATGTGCTGCCTGCGGCAATGTGGACTGTCCTTTTCGTCAGGAGGAACTATGAATTTTACAGAAGCACTGCATACCAAACGGCTGTTTTTTGACGGAGCCATGGGCACCATGCTCCAGGAAGCCGGCCTGAAGCCGGGAGAACTGCCGGAAACCTGGAACCTGCACCATCCGGAGAAGGTCCGGGCCATCCATCAGGCCTATGTACGGGCTGGGGTGGATATCCTGAAAACCAACACCTTCGGGGCCAACGGCCTGAAGTTCGGTGCCGCCCACGGCCAGCCGGAAGTGGAAGAACTGGTCCGGACCGGGGTGGAAAATGCCCGGGCGGCCTTTGCCGCAGAAGGACGGGAAGGGTTCGTGGCCCTGGACCTGGGCCCTACCGGGAAACTGCTCCAGCCCTTCGGGGACCTGCCCTTTGAGGAAGCGGTCTCTCTGTACGCCGCCCAGGTGAAGGCCGGGGCTGCCGCCGGAGCGGACCTGATCCTCATCGAGACCATGAGCGACAGCTATGAAGCCAAGGCGGCCATCCTGGCGGCCAAGGAGAACTCCGATCTGCCCATTGTGTGCACCTTCACCTTTGATGAAGATGGGAAGCTGCTGAACGGGGCGGATGTGACCACGGCCTTTGTCATGGCGGAAGCCCTGGGAGCCGCGGCTGTGGGCTTCAACTGCGGCCAGGGACCTGACACTCTGGTGAAGCTGGTGTCCCGGGCCCTTAAGGCGGTGGACATCCCTCTGGTGGCCAACCCCAATGCGGGGCTGCCGGTCCAGAAGGACGGAAAGACCGTGTTCCACATCGATGCGGCCGGGTACGCACCGCTCATGGTGCCTTTTGCAGAAGCGGGGGTTTCCGTGCTGGGGGGCTGCTGCGGCACCACCCCGGACCACATTGCCCGGCTCATTGCGGCCTGCCGGGACATTCCCCTGCCGGCTCCCCGTTCCGGAGCTCCCTGTGCCATTGCCGGCTACGGCACGGCGGTGGATTTTGAAGGGATGCCGGTGATCATCGGAGAACGGATCAATCCCACGGGAAAACCCCGGCTGAAAGAGGCTCTGAAGGCCCAGAACATGGACTATGTGTGCCAACTGGCCCTGGAACAGCTGGACAAGGGAGCCCAGGTGCTGGATGTGAACGTGGGGGTGCCGGGGGTGGATGAACCGGCTCTCATCGAAAAGGTGATCCTCACCCTCCAGTCCATTACCTCTGTTCCCCTCCAGATCGACACCTCCAACATCGAAGCCATGGAACGGGGGCTCCGGGTGTACAACGGCCGTCCTCTGCTGAACTCCGTCAACGGCAAGGCGGAAAACATGGAGAAGGTCCTGCCTCTGGCCAAAAAATACGGGGCGGCTCTGGTGGGCCTGTGCCTGGATGAGGGAGGCATTGCGGACAGCCCGGAAGGCCGTCTGAAAGTGGCGGACAAAGTAATCACGGAAGCCGGGAAATACGGGATCCCTGCCAAGGATATGGTGATGGATCCTCTGGCCATGACCATCAGTACCGGAGGACAGAACGCCCAGATCGACCTGGAGGTGATCCGGCAGCTGAAGGCCCGGCACATCAAGACGGTCATGGGGGTGTCCAACATTTCCTTCGGGCTTCCCAGCCGGGATGCGGTGAACAGCGCCTTCTTCGCCCTGGCCATGGAAGCGGGGCTGTCCGCCGGGATCATCAATCCCAACAGCGGCGCCATGATGGGCGCCTACATTGCCTACGGGGCCCTCAGCGGCAAGGATGAAGGCTGCAAGAAGTATGTGGAATACTTTGCCGACGCCCCTCAGATGGTGGCCGTGGCCAAATCCCAGGGCAGCGGCAAACCGGCGGCCAAAGGGGCCCAGAAGGAATATCCCCTGGAAGAAGCCATTGTGAAAGGGCTCATCAGCCAGGTGGAAAACGGGGTCCGGAAACAGTTGGCAGAAGGCAAACCCGCCCTGGACATCATCAATGAATCCATGATCCCTGGCCTTAACATCGTAGGGGATCTGTTCGAAAAGAAAAAGCTGTTCCTGCCCCAGCTGCTGGTCAGTGCCGATGCGGCCAAGGCCGGGTTCGAGATCCTGAAGCAGTCCATTGCCACCGGAGCCAGCACGGAAAAAGGAGAACCCATTGTGGTCTGCACGGTGAAGGGGGATATCCACGACATCGGCAAAAACATCGTGAAGGTGCTCCTGGAAAACTACGGTTATCAGGTCATCGACCTGGGGAAGGATGTGCCGCCGGAAGAAGTGGTGAAAGCCGCCCGGGACCATAATGCCAGACTAGTGGGGCTCAGTGCCCTGATGACCACTACCGTGGGAGCCATGGAAGAGACCATCCGCCAGATCCGCCGGACCCTGCCGGAGTGCCGGGTGATGGTGGGAGGTGCCGTAATGACCGAGGAATACGCCCGGACCATCGGCGCGGATTTCTACGGGGCCAATGCAGTGGCCAGCGTCAGCTATGCCAACCAGCTGTTCCATAAACAATAAACAACAGTAAAAAACAAAACAACTACAGAAAGAAGAGATGCAGCATGACAAGACCTTTGATCGGTGTTTCCGGAAGCCATATGGTGGATGACCACGGCGTTTTTGCCGGGTACCACCGCTCCTATGTGAATGATGACTACATCCGTTCGGTGAACGAAGCCGGCGGGGTGGCTATCCTGGTGCCCTTTACGGAAGATGAGGAAGCCGCCCGGGAAATCATGAGCCGGGTGGACGGGCTGGTGCTCAGCGGCGGCCACGATGTGTATCCCCTCCTGTACGGAGAGGAACCCTGCCGGCAGATCGGTCCGGTGTGGCCGGCCCGGGACAAATTCGACCTGCTGCTCCTTAGGGAAGCGGAAAAGCGGGGGATCCCGGTAATGGGCATCTGCCGGGGCTGCCAGATCATCAACGTGAGCCACGGGGGGACCCTGTATCAGGACCTGTCCCTGGACAAGAACTCCTTTGTGAAGCATTCCCAGAACCAGGATCCGGCCACTCCCACCCATACGGTGGAAATCCAGGCCGGCAGCCGGGCTGCCAAAATCCTGGGCCGGACGGAATGGGTCACCAATACCCACCATCACCAGACAGTGCACCAGGTGGGCCGGGGCCTTGCCGTCACCGGACGGGCCAAGGACGGCACTGTGGAGATCATGGAAGGGACCGGTGAGGGCTATCTTATGGCTTATCAGTTCCATCCGGAAATGATGTCCATCAACAATGCCCAGGCCAAAGCCATTTTCGCTGATTTCATCGCAGCCGCCAAAGGAGGACACGCATAACATGACAGAGAAAAAAGAGAAATTCGGACTGTTCAGCATTGTGCTGCTGGGCATCAACGCCATTATCGGTACCGGGATCTTCCTTTTGCCCAACCGGGCCTATGCCCTGATGGGGCCGGCCTCCCTGGGGATCCTGCTGTTCGACGCCTTCCTGGCCGGGGCCCTGGCTCTGTGTTTTGCCGAAGCCGCCGGGTTCTTTTCCCGGAACGGGGGACCCTATCTGTACGCCAAGGCGGCCTTCGGAGATTTCTGGGGTTATGAGATCGGAGTGCTGAAACTGGTGGTGACCATCATCGCCTGGGCCGCCATGGCCGTAGGATTCGCCACCGCCCTGGGAGCCGCTTTCCCGGCTCTTTCCGGGGACGGGGCCAAGGACATCATTGCAGCCGTGCTGATCGGGGGCCTCAGCGCCCTGAACATTGCAGGGGTCAAGGCTTCCAAATATCTGAACAACATCCTGACAGTATCCAAACTGGTGCCCCTGGTGCTGTTCATCGCCCTGGGGATCTTCTTCCTCAACGGCAGCAATTTCACCCCCTTTGTACCGGCCCATCTGGAAGACGGGGCTTTTGCCAACGCCGCCATTACCATGTTCTTTGCCTTTACGGGCTTTGAAGCCATTGCAGTGGGAGCGGAAGACTACAAGGACCCCAAGAAGAACCTGCCCCGGGGCATCATCCTGACCATGGTGCTGGTGACGGTGATCTACATGCTGGTGGTGGCCATTTCCATCGGCATCCTGGGGCCGGACCTGGCTGCGGACAAGGCACCCATCCAGACCGCTTTCGGACGGGTGGTGGGTCCGGTGGGATCCTACATCATCCTGGTGGGCACCCTGTTCTCCATGGGAGGCATCAATATGGCGGAAGCCTTCATTGCCCCCCGGGCCTGCACCTCTTTGTCGGAAGACGGGATGCTGCCGGAAGTGCTGGCCAAACGGACGCCCTGGGGGACTCCTTATGTGGCCAGTATCGTCATTGCGGTGCTGAGCATTGCTCTGGCCTGGAGCGGCAGCTTCACCACCCTGGCGGCCATCAGCGCCGTATCCCGGTTCACCCAGTACCTGCCCACCTGTCTGGCGGTGATCGTGTTCCGGAAGAAATGGGCGGACCGTCCCCGGACCTACAAGATCCCCGGAGGCATCACCATTCCCGTGATTGCTATCCTTACCAGCCTGTGGATGCTGTCCAATGCCAAGACCATGCAGCTGATCTGGGGTCTGGGGGGCTGTCTGGTGATCCTGCCCTACTATTTCGTGTATGCCAGCAAAAAGAAGCGGGGCCTGATCAAAGAGAAGGAAGAGTAAAGAAAGGAATTGTATGGATCTCCAAACACTGCTGCACAAAGACAACCTGGATCGGGCAGACCTGATTGCCCTGCTGGGCCTTACCGACCCGGAAGACCGGAAGGCCCTCTACGACGCCGCCTATACGGTGAAAAGCGCTTCCGTGGGCCGGGTGGCCTATTACCGGGGCCTTCTGGAATTTTCCAACCGGTGCATCAAAAACTGCCTCTACTGCGGTATCCGCCGGGACAATGAGGAAGTGGAACGGTTCGACACCTCCCGGGAGGACATCCTGGCCATGGCCCGGTGGGCTCTGGACAACCAGTACGGGTCCTTGACCCTCCAGTCCGGTGAACGGCAGGATGAGGAATTCATCGCTTATGTGGAAAGCCTGATCCGGGACATCAAGAAGCTGGGGGACGGG
Organism: Acidaminococcus sp. HCP3S3_H5; assembly: GCF_052122235.1. Classification (NCBI taxonomy): domain Bacteria; kingdom Bacillati; phylum Bacillota; class Negativicutes; order Acidaminococcales; family Acidaminococcaceae; genus Acidaminococcus; species Acidaminococcus sp. HCP3S3_H5. The sequence goes on along the minus strand of NZ_JBQKCS010000003.1, from coordinate 319,481 downwards.
AAACTGGGGCTTACCCTGTGCCTGGGGGAACAGACGGAAGATACCTACCGGCGCTGGAAGGAAGCGGGGGCCCACCGGTATCTGCTGCGGATCGAAACCAGCAATCCGGCTCTGTATGCCACCCTCCATCCTCAGGACGGGCACCATGAATGGACGGTGCGGAAGCACTGTCTGGACATCCTCCGGGACCTGGGCTACCAGGTGGGCACCGGAGTGATGATCGGCCTGCCCGGCCAGACCCTGGAAGACCTGGCGGACGACATCCTGTTCTACCGGGACATGGACATCGACATGATCGGCATGGGGCCCTATGTGGTCCACCACAACACTCCTTTGGGGAAACAGGTGGTGGCCGCCGGGGAAAACACCCCGGAAGCCCAGCAGCACCGGTTCATCCTGGGACTGAACATGATCGCCGTGACCCGGCTGTTCCTGAAAGACGTGAACATAGCAGCCACCACCGCCCTCCAGGCCCTGAACCCCCTGGGACGGGAACTGGGGCTCAAGGCCGGGGCCAACATCCTGATGCCCATTGTGACCCTGCCCAAATTCCGTCCCGACTACCTGCTCTATGACAACAAACCCTGTGTGGAAGACAGCCCGGACCAGTGCCGGAACTGCCTGTCCGCCCGGGTGGCGTCAGTGGGAGACACGGTGGGATTCGGGAAGTGGGGAGATTCCCCCCATTATTTCCGGGAGCACGGGAATGGAGCCAAAGAATAGCGGGAGCAAAAGCTTCCGCTATTCTTTTTATCTATACCAACCCCAACTTTTTATCCATTATACAAACGCCTCTCCATCCGCTACAATAAGACCCATGAAGAAACAAAACAGAGCAAAATGCTCGGAATAAAGAGAGGGGTTTTTAATCATGACTTTGCGTGCACCATTCCGTTTTGATATTGTTGGGAGTTTCCTGCGGCCGGACCGGCTGAAAGAGGCCCGGGCCCGGTTTGCCCGGGGGGAGATCGCCGCCCTGGACCTGAAGCAGGTGGAGGACGAGGAAATCGCCAAACTCATTGAAAAGCAGAAGGCCGCCGGGCTCCATGCCATTACTGACGGGGAATTCCGGCGGAGCTACTGGCACCTGGACTTTTTCTGGGGCTTCCAGGGCATCACCCATATCGAGCTGGAACAGGGCTACCTGTTCCACGGAGAAGAGACCGCCCGGGGCACTGCCATCGTCACCGGAAAAATCAGCGGGAAGGACCATCCCTTTGTGGACCATTTCAGATATGTGAAAGGGTTCGAGGACGAAAACACCCTGGCCCGGCAGACCCTGCCTGCTCCGGCTCAGCTGCTGGCGGAGCTGTACCGGGGAGACAACGGGAAAATCACTGACGCGGTATACCCGGACCGGGAAGAACTGCTCCAGGACATTGCCGCCGCCTACCGGCAGGTGTTCCGGGATCTGTATGGAGCCGGCTGCCGGAACATCCAGCTGGATGACTGCACCTGGGGCATGTTCTGTGATACGGAATACTGGAACAAACGGCAGAAGGGAGCGGTTTCTCTGAAACAGGTGGCGGAGGAGTACCTGCGGCTGAACAACCTGGCCCTGGAAGGCCGGCCTGATGACCTGGTGATCAACACCCATGTGTGCCGGGGAAACTACCATTCCACCTGGGCAGCCCGGGGCGGCTACGGTCCCATTGCTCCCCTGCTGTTCGGGAAGGAAAAAGTGGATGCCTTCTACCTGGAATTCGACGATGAACGGTCCGGGAACTTCGAACCCCTGAAGGAAGTGGCCCCCGGGAAAAAGGTGGTGCTGGGACTCATCACCACCAAGCGTCCGGAACTGGAAGACCGGGCCCAGGTGATCGCCCGGATCCGCGAAGCCGTCCAATATGTGCCCCTGGAAAACCTCTGCCTCAGCCCCCAGTGCGGTTTCGCTTCCTGCGAAATCGGCAACAAGCTGACCGAAGAACAGCAGTGGGCCAAACTGGCCCTGGTCCGCTCCATCGCCCAGGAAGTGTGGGGGGAATAACCTCTTTGGCCGCGGCCCGCGACCGGGGGTGTGAATTTTTCACACCCCCTTTTTTGATTCTCTTTTGACGGAATTCCGTGAAAACGTCTAAAAACTTCTGGTGAAAAAACTGAAATTTATTTGTTATGGACGCTTCCTTTCGACGTTTTTCAGATGAATCTTCTTTACAATGGAGCCATGAAGTCGAGAAATCAGATTCCTGCACGAAGCATGACGCAAAGGAGTGGTATTACATGATGAAGAATGAAGAAATCGGAAAAGCCATGACCATTAAACTGGAATTCCCCAACGGGCTGCCCAAACCCAAACCTTTCCAGGAAGGCATCCGTCGGGCTCCGGACCGTGGCTTCCGTCTGACTCCGGCACAGACTGAAATTGCTCTGAAAAATGCCCTGCGTTATATCCCGGAAGAATATCATGAAGAACTGATCCCGGAATTCCTGGAAGAACTGACCACCCGGGGCCGGATCTACGGCTACCGTTTCCGTCCGGAAGGCCGGATCTACGGGAAACCCATTGATGAATACAAAGGCAAATGCACCGAAGGCAAGGCCTTCCAGGTGATGATCGACAACAACCTGGACTTTGAAGTGGCTCTGTATCCTTACGAACTGGTCACCTACGGGGAAACCGGCAGCGTGTGCCATGACTGGATGCAGTACCTGCTGATCAAACGGTATCTGGAAGAAATCACTCCGGACCAGACCCTGGTCATGGAATCCGGCCATCCTCTGGGCCTGTTCCATTCCAAACCGGAAGCTCCCCGGGTAATCATCACCAACGGTCTGATGATCGGGGAATACGACAACCAGCATGACTGGGAAATCGCCGAAGAAATGGGCGTGGCCAACTATGGGCAGATGACCGCCGGCGGCTGGATGTACATCGGGCCCCAGGGCATCGTCCATGGTACCTTCAACACCATCCTGAACGCCGGCCGCATGAAACTGGGGATCCCGGAAGACGGGGACTTGGGCGGCAAGCTGTTCGTCACCTCCGGCCTGGGCGGCATGAGCGGTGCCCAGGGCAAAGCGGCGGAAATCGCCAACTGCACCGCCATTGTGGCGGAAGTGGATGCTTCCCGGATCAAGACCCGCCTGGATCAGGGCTGGATCTCCGGAGTTTCCGATTCCCTGCCGGAAGTCATTGCCATGGCCCAGAAATCCATGGCGGAAAAGAAGGGCAAATCCTTCGCATACCACGGCAACATCGTTGACCTGCTGGAATACATTGTGGACCACAACATCCATGTGGACCTGGTTTCCGACCAGACTTCCTGCCACAACGCCTACAACGGCGGCTACTGCCCTCAGGGCCTGACCTTTGAGGAACGGACCAAGATGCTGGCAGAAGATCCGGCCAAGTTCCGGGAACTGGTGGACAAGACCCTCCATGCCCACTTCGAAGCCCTGAAGAAGATCACCGCCCGGGGCGTGTACTTCTTCGACTACGGCAACTCCTTCATGAAAGCCGTGTTTGATTCCGGGGTAAAGGAAATCTCCAAGAACGGTGTGGACGACAAAGACGGGTTCATCTGGCCCTCCTACGTGGAAGACATCATGGGACCCCAGCTGTTCGACTACGGCTACGGACCCTTCCGCTGGGTATGCCTGTCCGGCAAACCGGAAGACCTGCACAAGACCGATATGGCGGCCATGAGCTGCATCGACGTGAACCGCCGGTACCAGGATCGGGACAACTACAACTGGATCCGGGATGCAGAAAAGAACAAACTGGTGGTGGGCACCCAGGCCCGTATCCTGTACCAGGATGAAGTAGGCCGTGTGAACATCGCCCTGAAATTCAACGAACTGGTCCGGAACGGGGAAATCGGGCCTGTCATGATGGGCCGTGACCATCACGACGTATCCGGTACGGACTCTCCCTTCCGGGAAACCTCCAACATCAAGGACGGCTCCAATGTAATGGCTGACATGGCAGTCCAGTGCTTCGCCGGGAACGCAGCCAGAGGCATGAGCCTGTGCGCCCTCCACAACGGCGGCGGCGTGGGCATCGGCAAAGCCATCAACGGCGGCTTCGGTCTGGTGCTGGATGGCAGCCACCGGGTGGATGAAATCATCCGCAGCTCCCTGAGCTGGGATGTAATCAGCGGTGTGGCCCGCCGGTCCTGGGCACGGAACGAACACGCCATGGAAACGGCTGTGGAATTCAACAAGACCCGTCACGGCATCGGGCAGATCACCCTGCCGTACCTGACCGACGAAAAACAGATCAAAGACGCAGTGGCCAAGGTTTATCCCAAAGCCCATGTGATCAAAGACTGATCCACAGGAACCATACAGAATCAAAGGGCTGCTGCACGGATACCGTGCAGCAACCCTTTTGTGGCAGAACTGAAGGAGGAAAGGCAATGATTGACAGACTGCTGATCAAACATGCGGCCCAGATTGTGACCCCGGAAGGGAATACCGCCCGTCATGGCCGGGAAATGAAACAGCTGAAGATCTACGAGAACCAGTCCATCCTGATTGAAAACGGGAAGATCCGCAGCATCGGGAACCAGCCGGACTGGGAGAAACTGGTGCCGGCGGACAAACAGATCGACGCCACCGGCAAGGCGGTGCTCCCCGGGTTCGTGGATTCCCACACCCACCTGGTGTTCGGGGGCTACCGGCCCGATGAATTCCTCTGGCGGATGGGCGGCATGAGCTATATGGAAATCATGGAACGGGGCGGGGGCATCCTGAACACCATGAAGGCCACCCGGGAAGCCAGCCGGGAAGAGCTGGTGGACCACAGCATGGACTTTTTGAAGAAGATGCTGGCCATGGGGGTCACCACCGTGGAAGCCAAAAGCGGCTACGGCCAGGATCATGATACGGAAATCAAACAGATGGAAGTGGTCCGGGACCTGAACGAAAAGCAGCCCATCGAGCTGGTGTCCACCTTCCTGGGGGCCCATGCGGTGCCGCCGGAATACAAGGACCGGGGGGATGACTTCATCGAATTCCTCCTGAAGGATGTAATGCCGGAAGTGGCGGAAAAACACCTGGCGGAATTCTGCGACGTGTTCTGCGAAAAAGGGGTGTTCTCCATTGAACAGAGCCGGCACCTGCTGACGGAAGCCCGGAAGATGGGCTTCAAGCTGAAAATCCATGCAGATGAGATCGTCAGCCTGGGCGGGGCGGAACTGGCCGGGGAACTCCACGCCACCAGTGCGGACCATCTGCTCCATGCTTCCGATGCAGGGATCCGGGCCATGGCGGACAACGGGGTGGTGTCCACCCTGCTGCCCACCACCGCCTTCTGTCTGAAAGAACCCTTTGCCCGGGCCCGGGAAATGATCGACGCCGGCTGCGCCGTAGCCCTGGCCACGGATTTCAACCCGGGAAGCGGCTTCACCTTCTCGGTGCCCCTCATGATCGGCCTGGCGGTGATCTACATGAAGATGAGTGCGGAAGAAGCCATCACCGCCCTGACCCTGAACGGGGCCGCGGCCCTGGACCGGGCGGACCGGATCGGTTCCCTGGAGCCGGGGAAACAGGCGGACCTGGTGATCCTCCAGTATCCGTCCTACAAATTCCTTCCCTACCATACAGGGGTCAACATTGTGGAAACCGTCATCAAAAAAGGAAAAGTGGTGGTCCGGTAAGCCTGCCGGCTGCCCTGGCTCAACAGAAGAGGGTGCTGCACATTGGGTGCAGCACCCCCTTCTTTTCTTTCTTTTCCGTTTATATTATAATAGTACTGATTACTATGACAATTTGAGGGGCCTTACGGGAGTTGGTAATTTTTACATAAAATTTCTCTGATGAGGTGTGGAAACATGACGAGTCTGATCCAAGCGCGGTTTTTAGGCGCTCCTGTTATCCAGAAAGACGGGAAGGAAATCTTCTTTCCCTATAATAAAGTCAATGCACTGGTATACTACCTGCTGGTGAAGGGCACGGTGATGCGGGATGAACTGAGCGGTGTGCTGTGGGCGGACAAGCCCGATGCCATTGCCCGGAAAAATCTCCGGAATGCCATTTACGAAACCAAGAAGATCCTGGGACCGGATGTGTTCATTTCGCCCCGGAAAGCCATTATCAAGGTGAATCCGGAAATCCGGGTCCAGGTGGATGTGAAGGAATTCGAGGTGGATCCGGGCCGGAACTTGGAACTGTATCAGGGTGCCTTCCTCCAGGGGTTCTTCATCAAGGATGCGGCAGAGTACGAAAACTGGTATCTGACGGAACGGGACCGTCTGGAAGGACTGTACATGGATGCCCTGCTCCAGAAACTGAAGGAAGCGGTGGCTGTCCGGAATCAGGCCAAGGTGACCCGGTACGGCCGGATGCTCATTGCCCATGATCCCTACGATGAATCCATCTATACCCTGCTGCTCCGGACGTATTGTGAGCAGGGAAACATGAAGCAGGCTACGGAACTGTATGAGGAAATGAAGAAGCTGTTCCGGGAAGAGCTCCAGAGCAATGTGCCTCCGGAAATCGAAGAGCTGATGAAACGGACCCTCCATGAGGAAAAGCAGGAGAAAAAAGAGCAGGGGATCCTGAAACCCCGGCCCAAAGGCAGCCTGACCGGACGGGAACGGGAACTCCAGCTGGTGAACAGGATGCTGGAAGAGTTCCTCCAGGGCAGGAACAGCGATACCCTGCTGATCCGGGGAGAAGCCGGCTGCGGCAAGACCATCCTGAAGGATGCCCTGGTGGAGGAACTGCCTCCGGAAGTGACGGTGATCCAGACCAACTGCTTCAAACCGGAACAGAACATCCTGCTCCGGCCCTGGACCGGAATCGTGGAGGGGCTGGGGAACCTGATCCGCCGGGAAAAGATCCCGGTGCCCAACATGGATCCCTCCCGGCTGTATGAACTGTTCCCCCAGATGGACATGAGCGGGGACCGGGAAGCGGGACTGGCGGAAATCAAGGATCTGCTGAAATTCGACGCCATTTTCCACACCCTCTACACGGTGATGGAAAATGTGGGGGAAAGCCGGCAGCTGCTGTTTATCTTTGAGGACATCCAGTGGATGGATCCTCTCAGCCTGTCTTTGTTGAGCAGTCTGATCCTCCACAAGAAATCCTCCCGGTTCATGTTCCTGCTGACCGCCCAGCCTTCCCAGGACAAGAACTATCAGAAATTCGAGACCTCCGTCTCCATGTACCACAAGCTCCGGCTGTTGGAACTGGCCCCCCTGGACAGGGAGACCGTCCGGCTCTTTGCCCTGGACATGGAACTGCCGGTGCCGGTGGATGACCATCTGGTGGACCGGCTGCTGGAAGAATCGGAAGGGAACCTGTTCCTGCTCCGGGAATGCCTGAAGGCCCTCAAGACCACCGGCAGTCTGGAAAACCTGACGGAAAACATGCGGAATATTTTCAAATCCAACTGTTTCGCTCTTACCGATGACCAGCGGAAGATCCTGGACTTCATTTCCCTGTTCTACGACGGGGCGCCTCTGGCCATGATCTCGGAATACATGCATATGAACAGCCTCCAGGCCCTGGAAAACCTGGAGGTGCTCCGGAACAACAACTTCATCCGGCCGGTGCCCCAGCAGCCGGAAGTGATCTATGAAATTGTCCAGCAGAAGCTGAAAGAATACATCCACCAGCAGATCTCCCTGGAAAAACAGAAGATCCTCCACAGCTACATCGCCGGACTCTGGGAAAAGCGGCTTACCCATTCCCCCCAGGACATCCGGCTGTACCACCATCTGGAATACCATTACCAGGAGGCCGGAGAACTGGTGAACATGGGCCGGTACAAACTGAAGATCCTTATGTATTATCTGAACTTCAGCAATGAACTGTTCCCTGTGCTCAGCAGTGCGGATATTATGCCCGACGATGACAAGAGCCGGTACATCGAGTCCAATCTGGGCAAATTCCTGGCGGAAGTGGACGAGATGATGCACACCATCAAGCGGACCTGCGGGGAGACTCCGGAAGTCCGGGACCTGGAAATGAACTACCTGCACCTGATGGGCCGGCACTACATCCGGGTGGGAGAATACGAAAAAGGGGTCCGGAACATTCTGAGCCTGATCGAACAGGCGGCAGAAGTCCACAACCGGGACTACATGCTCATGGGCTATAAGCAGATGATCTACTACGATATCCAGATCGGCAACACGGAAGAAATGAAGAACTATCTGGAAGTGGCCCTGAACCTGGCGGACGAATGCAACTACCACAAGGAAATGGGGATCCTGCTCCGGCTCAAGGGCCTCAACATGATCATGCAGGGGAATTTCCCGGAAGCAGAACGGCTGCTGAAGGAATCCATCTCCACCTTCATGGTGACCCAGAATGTCCAGCGGCGCTATGCCCTGAACATTGCCGGAGCCTACAACTACCTGGGGGAGATCCGTCGGGGAGAGGGAAAGTTCCAGGAGGCCCTGGACTGCTACGACAAGGCCCTGGACTATGCCAGGGATCAGGAAGCCTACAGTTCCTGGGTGGTCTTTTCCTGCAATGCAGGGGTCACCTGTTACAATATGGGGCAGTTCGACCGGGCCAAAAAGTATTTTCTCCAGGCCTATGAACTGTTCCCCCGGTATGTGTTCTACTGGCGTCATCCCATAGTGGAATCCTACCTGGCCCTTTTGTCCATGCGGGAAGGAAAGGAAAAGGAGGCGGTCCGGTTCCTGGATGATGCTCTCCACAAACTGGGGAACATGAACAATCCCCGGGAGGCAGGCTATGTATACATGGCCATCGCCCTTTTGAAGAAGGACCATCCGGACAGCGGGATCGCCCGCCATTACGAAGGGAGCCTGGGGTCCTATGCCACCCGGGCCCTCCAGGTGCTGGATCCCTACCGGGACACCTGGGAACGGAAGCAGATGGAAGCGTTGTTTTGAGAAATCAAAGGAGGAATGAACCATGGTAACGTTGAAGAAAGTGGCGGAAGTCCTGGAAGCCCAGGTGGTTTCCGGACAGGAAGGGATGGACCGGACGGTGAACCAGGCCTGCGGCAGCGACATGATGAGCGATGTGCTGGCCTATGCCAAGGAAGATTTTGTACTGCTCACCGGGCTCCTGAACATCCAGGTGGTCCGGACGGCGGACGTGAGCGATGCAGCGGCTCTGATCTTTGTCCGGGACAAGCATCCGGAACAGGATGTGCTGCTGGCGGCCCGGAGCAAGGGGATCCCGGTGCTCTACACCCGGTGCACCATGTTCGAGGCCTGCGGCCGGCTGTATGAGCTGGGGCTCCGGGGCTGCTCCGGCAAGGACCGGAAATAGCCGTCATGGAGGAAAAATACACGGTGATCCCCAATGACTTTGAACGGGCCGGGGCGGCTTCCACATCCCTGAAAGGAATGCTCAAGCAGCTGGGACTGGCTCCGGAACTGATCCGGCGGATCGCCATCGGAACCTATGAAGGGGAAATGAACTGTCTGATCCATGGGGGCGGGGGAGAGATCCGGGCCGATCTGGATCCGGAAAAGGTCACCATCACCATCGAGGACCATGGCCCCGGGATCCCGGATGTGGAAAAAGCCATGCAGGAAGGCTGGTCCACTGCGTCCGCCAAGATCCGGGCCATGGGGTTCGGGGCCGGCATGGGGCTGCCCAACATGAAGAAAGTTTCCGATGCCATGAAAATCGATACCCAGGTGGGGAAAGGGACCCGGGTGACCCTGGAGTTCCGGCTGGCCCACTGAGTAAGGGGAAGGAAAAGCAGGTGAAAACCGGTGAGTGAAGCCTATCTCAATTCGGTCCGAGTCAACCGGGAAAAATGCACCGGGTGCCTGATCTGTGTGAAGGAATGTCTGGTCCAGGCCATCCGGGTCCGGCAGGGAAAAGCGGTGATCCTTTCGGACCGGTGCATCGACTGCGGGGAGTGCATCCGCTGCTGTCCCACCCGGGCCATGGAAGGATGGGCGGACCCGCTGACGGAACTGAAGAAGTACAAAGTGAACATTGCTCTGGCCACCCCTTCCTTTTACGCCCAGTTCGACGGGAACATCGCCGCCTCCGTGATCTGGGAGGGGCTCCGGGAACTGGGGTTCGACACGGTGTTCGACGTGGCTTTGGCCGGGGACTATATCAGCGACGAAATGGAGCGGTACATCGCCCATTACAAGGGCCCCTTCCCCCTGATCTCCTCCGCCTGCCCGGCGGTGCTCCGGCTGATCCAGACCAAGTATCCGGAACTGGTGAAGCAGGTGCTCCCGGTACTGGCACCGGCGGAAGCGGCGGCCATCTATACCCGGCGGGAAACCACCCGGCGGCTGCAACTGGCCCCGGAGGAAGTGGGGATCTGGTTCATTTCTCCCTGCCCCGCCAAGGGCACCAACATCCACCAGTCCGTGGACGTGGCCCACACGGCGGTCACCGGATCCTTCACCATTTCTTCCATCTATGGGCCTCTGACCCAGGCCATCAAGCATGTGCAGGAAACCCGGTATGAGGTGCCGGAAGCCACCCTGGGCTCTTCCTACAGCCTCAGCTGGGGAAGCTGGCGGGGGGAACTGGAATCCACCGGCCTGACCAATGCCCTGGCGGCCCAGGGGCCGGAAGAGGTGGACGAACTGCTGGAACAGGTAAGCATGGCCAAACTCAGCGATGTGCGGTACGTGTGCTGTTACAGCTGTGCAGGGGGCTGCATCGGAGGGCCCTGTGTGGCGGTGAACAAGTACGTGGCCGCCAAGAATCTCCGGGTGCGGGTGGACCGCCGGCGGAACCGGGAAAATGCGGACCGGGAGACCGCCATGGCCCGCTGCCGGATCATCGAGGATTTCCCGGCTTCCTGGAAGTACATCAAGCCCCTGGAACCCCGGCCCCATCCGCCCCTGGCCAGGGATTTCGGCGAGGCCCTGGAGAAGATGGGCCAGCTGAAGAAACTGGAAAAAGAGTTCCCCCAGCTGGACTGCGGGGCCTGCGGAGCCCCCACCTGCCGGGCTTTTGCGGAAGACGTGGTCCGGGGCTATGGAGAAAAGGAGGGGTGCATCTTCCTGCGAAAGAAAAAGGAAAAATGAGGAAAAATCAGAGAATGTTCAAAAAATAACAGAAAAAGGACAGCTGTCCGGTTAAATTTCCAGAGCTGTCATGTCCTTTTTCCTTGCAAGTTGGCGGAAATATTGTTATTATTTATGACGTGGATTCTATTTTTAAATATTCAGATAGAATCTCCAGACGAGAAGCCTATCAGGCAAACAGGAGGAAGAGCAAATGATCGATATTACGGATCGAGTCCATTGTGCCGCAGCACTCAGCAAGATCACCACAGCTGAAAAAGCGGCAGAAATGATTCAAGACGGCATGAACCTGGGCATGAGCGGATTTACCCCTTCCGGGTATCCCAAAGCAGTACCCCTGGCTCTGGCTGCCAGAGGAAAGGAACATCCCTTTAAAGTCAATGTCTGGACTGTGCTCCCTGGACCTGAAATCGATACGGCCATGGTGGAGGCAGGGATCGTAGGCAACCGGATGCCCTACCAGACCGACAAAAACTGCCGGAACGCCATCAACAACGGCCAGATCCGGTATCTGGACACCCATATCAGCACCTTCAACCAGATGGCCCGGTTCGGCTTCCTGCCGGATCACCGGGATGTGGATGTGGCCATCATCGAAGCCTGCTCCATCAAGGACCTGGGCAAAGGGAAGATCGGCATCATCCCCACCACCAGCCTGGGGGGCAGCTGCGGCTATGTCCAGAGCGCCAAGAAAGTCATCGTGGAAGTGAACGTAACCCAGCCTCTGGGCCTGGAAGGGATGCACGACTGCTATGTGCCCCTGGATCCTCCCTACCGGAAGATCATTCCCATCGAACGGCCGGAAGACCGGGTAGGGACTCCCTACATTCCCTGCGACCTGGACAAGGTGGCAGCCATCGTTCCCTGCGATATCCCCGATACCCCCAGCAAACTGGCGGCCATTACCGATGATGCCCGGGCCATGGGGGGCAACCTGGTGGAATTCCTGAAAAACGAAGTAAAGGCCGGCCGGCTGCCCAAGAACCTGCTGCCCCTCCAGTCCGGGGTAGGGTCCGTGGCCAACGCGGTGATCAACGGCCTGGTCCATTCTGATTTCGAAGACCTGACCGTATACACGGAAGTGATCCAGGACGGTATGTTCGACCTGATCGATGCCGGGAAACTGCGGGTGGCTTCCGGGGCATCCCTGACCATGTCCGCTGAAGTCCAGAAGAGATTCTACAGCAACCTGGACAAATACAAATCCCATCTGATCCTCCGGCCCCAGGAAATTTCCAACAACCCGGAAGTGGTCCGCCGGCTGGGTGTCATCGCCATGAACACCGCCATCGAAGTGGACCTGTATGGGAACGTGAACTCTTCCCATATCAACGGCACCAACCTGATGAACGGCATCGGCGGCAGCGGGGACTTTGCCCGGAACGGCTATCTGTCCATCTTCTTCGCCGAATCCGAACGGAAGGGCGGCAAGATCAGTTCTGTAGTGCCTTTCTGCTCCCATATCGACAACTGCGAACACGATGTGGATGTGATTGTATCCGAACGGGGTGTGGCTGACCTGAGAGGCCTGTCCCCCAAAGAAAGAGCACCCATCATCATCGACCAGATCGCCAGCCCCAGATACCAGCCCATCCTGAAGGATTATTTCGAACGGGCTTGTGTGGCCTGCCACAACAGCCAGACCCCTCACATCCTGTCCGAAGCCTTCTCCTTCCATGAAAGAATGCTGAAAAACGGCACCATGGAGAAGGAATAAGAGGGTTTTCCAGCGATATTTTCCGAAAACCGGTGGCAACAGGGTCATATTTATGTTACAATTACCGTGTTTTGGTTTCGCTGCAGCCAAGAATCCTTGAAGGAGGTGCGTATTTTTGACCACACAGGAAAAAATTGAAGATATGTTTGCCCGCTACGAGAAAATCGAAGCAGGCGGAGGCGCCAAAAGAGTCGGCAAACAGCATGATGCCGGTAAAATGACTGCCCGGGAACGGATAAAGTCGTTCTTAGATGAGGGAAGTTTTGTAGAACTGGATAAATTTGTAGAACATCGCTGCTCCAACTTCGGCCAGGAAAAGAAATATCTGGCCGGGGACGGGGTGGTGACAGGCTACGGCACGGTTAACGGACGGACGGTGTTCGTTTACGCCCAGGATTTCACCGTGGAAGGGGGATCCCTGGGGGAAATGCACGCCAACAAGATCGCCAAGGTCCAGGCCATGGCCTTGAAGACCGGGGCACCCATCGTGGGCATGGAAGATTCCGGCGGTGCCCGGATCCAGGAAGCCACGGACGCCCTGGCCGGGTTCGGGAAAATGTTCAAGCAGAATACCCTGGCTTCCGGGGTGATTCCCCAGATTTCCGCCATCATGGGTCCCTGCGCCGGGGGTGCGGTATACAGTCCGGCTCTTACGGACTTCATCTACATGGTGAAGAAGAATTCCAAGATGTTCATTACCGGACCGGAAGTGGTGAAGACCGTGACCGGCGAGGAAGTGGGCCAGGAAGACCTGGGAGGCACCTTTACCCACTGCACCCGCAGCGGGGTGGCGGACTTCCCGGCGGAAAACGATGCGGACTGCCTGGAACAGATCCGGTACCTGCTCAGTTTCCTGCCCAGCAACAACCGGGAGAATCCTCCGGTCTATGACACCGGGGACAGCGCTTACCGGATGGATGAAAGCCTGAACACCATCATTCCTGACGGTCCTCAGATGCCCTATGATATGTACAAAGTCATCCGCAGCATCGTGGACAACGGGGAATATGTGGAACCTCACCGGATGTATGCCCGGAACATCATCACCTGCCTGGCACGGATGGACGGATCCACGGTGGGGATCATCGCCAACCAGCCCCGGATCATGGCCGGGTGCCTGGATATCAACGCTTCTGACAAGGCGGCCCGGTTCATCCGCTTCTGCGATGCTTTCCGGATCCCTCTGATCAATATCGTGGATGTGCCCGGGTTCCTGCCGGGAACGGACCAGGAATACGGCGGCATCATCCGTCACGGGGCCAAGATGCTCTATGCCTACTGCGAAGCCACGGTGCCCAAGATCACCCTGGTGACCCGGAAGGCCTATGGGGGTGCTTATCTGGCCATGTGTGCCCAGGACTTGGGTGCCGATCATGTGATTGCCTGGCCCACGGCGGAAATCGCCGTCATGGGACCCCAGGGGGCTGCCAAGATCATCTTCCGGAAAGACCCGGATGTGGAACAGAAGACCCAGGAGTACATCACCAACTTTGCCACTCCTTATTATGCCGCCAAGCACGGGATGGTGGAAATGGTCATCGAACCCAAGACCACCCGTCCCACGCTGATCAAAGCGCTGCGTATGTTAAAATCAAAGCAGGAAGACCGGCCAACTAAGAAACACGGTAACATTCCTCTGTGATTTTGATATAAACCATTCATCATGAGGGAAGAGAGGTGAAACGTTCATGACCGACAATCCTTGGCTGATTATGATGATCAACATGACCATCGTATTCGGCGTGCTGATTGTGCTGGGAATCCTGATGGTGCTGATCCATGCTGTCGATCCCACCAAGAAAGTTCAGGGAAAAAAAAAGCCTGTAGTTGCTAAACCAGCGCCTTCCGCTGCTGCCAGCAAACGGCAGGAAGAGGAAAAAGTGGCTGCCATGGCAGCTGTCCTGGCCCTGGTCCAGGATGAAGACGATATGATTGCAGCTGCCCTGAGTGCTGCCATCGCCGAACACAAAAGAAAAATGGAGCCGATGAATCTGCCCCATCATTCTTTCTGATGAACTGTTGAGGGACGGTTCATTATCCACAAAATCAAACAACTTGAAAACTGTTTAGGAGGGTATTCTCATGAGAAAATTTAATGTTAACGTTAACGGTACTGTTTACACCGTAGAAGTTGAAGAAGTTGGCGGCGCTGTAACCGCAGCTCCTGCTGCCCCTGCCGCTCCTGCTGCTGCTCCTGCTCCGGCTCCTGTAGCTGCTGCTCCTGCTGCTGCTCCCGCTCCGGCTCCTGCCGCTGCTCCTGCTGCTGCTCCTGCTCCCGCTGCCAAACCGGCCGCTGCTGCTCCTGCCGGCTCCGTAACCGTATCCGCTCCCATGCCCGGCAAGATTCTGTCCGTTAACGTAAAACCCGGCGACAAAGTGGAAGCCGGCGATGTTCTGCTGATCCTGGAAGCTATGAAGATGCAGAATGAAATCATGGCTCCTGAAGATGGCACGGTTTCCGAAGTCCGCGTAAACGCTGGCGATACCGTAGCCACCGGCGACGTAATGGTTATTCTCTAATCATCGTCTCCGAACATAAAGGAGGATTTTAGAACATGGATGCTTTTGTGGTAGCCCTGACCTCTGTCATCCAGGACAGTGGGTTTGTGGCTTTTACCTGGGGCAATGCCGTGATGATGCTGGTAGGGTGCATCCTGCTGTACCTGGCCATCGTCAAAGGCTTTGAACCCCTGCTGCTGAGCCCGATCGCCTTCGGGTGCATTCTGGCCAACGTACCCCGGACCGGGTTCGAAACCGATCCCGGCGTTATGCAGCTGATCCTGGGCGGGATCAAATACGAAATCTTCCCTCCGCTGATTTTCATGGGCGTAGGGGCCATGACCGACTTTGGTCCGCTGATTGCCAACCCCAAGACCCTGCTGCTGGGTGCTGCTGCCCAGATCGGTGTGTTTGTGGCTCTGCTGGGGGCCATGCTCCTGGGCTTCAATGTGAAGGAAGCTTCCGCCATCGGGATCATCGGTGGTGCTGACGGCCCGACTTCCATTTACCTGGCTTCCAAGATGGCTCCCCATCTGCTGGGCGCCATCGCCGTGGCCGCTTATTCCTACATGTCCCTGGTGCCTCTGATCCAGCCGCCTGTGATGAAACTGTTCACCTCCAAGGAAGAACGGAAGATCAAAATGGCCCAGCTGCGTACGGTGACCCACTTTGAAAAAGTGGTGTTCCCCATTGTCACCACCATTTTCATTTCCCTGCTGCTGCCTTCCGTATGCTCTTTGATCGGGATGCTGATGCTGGGGAACCTGTTCACCGAATCTGGCTGTATGGACCGTCTGTCTGACACGGCACAAAATGCCCTGATGAACAGTGTGACCATCATGCTGGCCACCGGTACCGGCCTGACCATGAAGGCCGAAAGCTTCCTGACCTTGCAGACCATCGAAATCATCTGCCTGGGTCTGGTTGCCTTTATCGGCGGCACCGCCGGCGGTGTGCTGTTCGGCAAGCTGATGAGCAAGCTGGACGGCGGCAAGACCAACCCGCTGATCGGTTCTGCTGGTGTATCCGCAGTGCCTATGGCTGCCCGTGTGTCCCAGGTTGTGGGACAGCAGGCTGACCCTGGCAACTTCCTGCTGATGCACGCCATGGGCCCCAACGTGGCCGGTGTTATCGGTACGGCTGTTGCAGCCGGTACCATGCTGGCCATGGTGGGCGGCAAATAAAAAACAAAAGTTTTTTGAGCTGTTGCTTCGGCAGCAGCTCTTTTTTTGCAGAAAACACCTTTCTATTGGGGGGATTTTTGCTATAATAAAAGGGATATGTTTTTTTGTCGGCGGAAAAGCCCAAAGGAGAATATTTTGGAAGCATACAAGGAATTTTCGACAACCAGCCGGGAGCGGAGACTGTATCAGTGGGGGACCCTGGCTCTCATTGCCCTCAGCTGGGCCTATGAAGGGTATCATACTTTTGCTCTGGGCCAATTGAGTATCATGGGCTGGGGGTACAACCTGCTGTTTGTGATCCTCTGGTGCTGGCGCTGCCTGTTCCAGTACAGCATCCAGCTCACCAGCGACAAGCTGATCGTGGTCATGTACGGCCTGGGGCTGGAACGGCGGATGACCGTTTACCTGAAGGACCTGGAAAGTTTTTCCAACCATTACAAACGGAGCTTTTTCCGGAAGACCTCCATTAAAAAATATGTCCACCGGTATTCTTCCGTGGATCCCAATCCCCAGCGGATCCTGGTGTACCGGGAGAATGGAAAACTCTGCGGCCTGCTGTTCAAATCCAGCGATGAGCTGATGGACCGGCTGGCCCGGCGGTTCCCCAAACAGTACCTGGAATTTCCAGAATAACAAAGGAGTCATAGTATGAGCAACAACAATGTGTATGTGGGAAAGGTCATCGCAGTCAACAAACAGCGGGCCAAGGTGAAAATCGAACAGAGACCGGGGGAACAGCGGCCCAAGATGCTGGACTGCTGGAATGCCTGCGAAGCCAAACGGGGCACCCGGGTGATCGTGGGGAAACAGTCCCTGGATGAAAAGAAGGCCCAGATGATCGTGTACGGGATCCCGGTGCTCACCGCCCTGGCCGGTGCGGCTTTCGGCCGGGCCATAGCCCATTTTTTCTCTGCTCCCGTGTGGCAGATCGTGGTGCTCAGCACTCTGGTGTGGCTGGCCCTGGGGCTGGTCTATGCCCGGAACTTCAAGAAGAGTGTCCGGACCAAGGTGGAACAGTGGACCATCACCGGCTATTTCAGCGATGGGGAGATTTACGACGCCAAAGGGAAAAAAGTGGAGGTTTAAACCATGTTGGGGAAAAACCATCTGACCCTGCTGCTGGTCCTGGCAGCCGGTGCCGTCATGGGAGGCCTTCTGGGGGACAGTCTCCAGGCTTCCCAGCCTCTGGGCGGAGCCACCGATTTCCTGGTGCGGAAATATCAGGTGCTGACCATTCCCCCTTCCACCATGGACCTTTATGTGGCCAAGGTGACCGCCGGTGTGGAATTTTCTCCCAATCTGGCAGCCATCCTGGGCATGATCCTGGCAGGGATTCTGTTTCACAAGTTATAGGAGAATGCTCGTTATGGAACTGATACTGGCCTCCGGTTCACCCCGGCGCCTGGAACTGCTCCGGCAGATCGGCCTGGAGCCCCGGGTGGTGGTGAGCCGGGGAGAAGAAGAAAAAAACGATGCCACCCCGGAACAGCTGGTGCTGGCCAACGCGCTGGCCAAAGGCCGGGAAGTCCGGGACCGGCTGGGGGACCGGGTGCCCATCCTGGCGGCGGACACGGTGGTGGCCCTGGACGGGGAGATCCTGGGAAAACCCCGGGACAGGGCGGAAGCAGCCCGCATGCTCCGGAAACTCAGCGGCCGGACCCACCGGGTACTGACAGGGATGGCCCTGTTCTTCCAAGGACAGGTCCGGACCCATGTGGAGACCACGAAGGTGGAGTTTTCTCCTCTTTCTGAAAAAGACATTGCCTGGTACATTGCTACCGGGGAACCCCTGGACAAGGCCGGAGCCTACGGCATCCAGGGGAAAGCCGCCTTGTTCATTCCTTCCATCCAGGGGTCCTACACCAATGTGGTGGGACTCCCTCTTGCCCCTTTGAAGAAATTATTTGCAGAATTGGACGTGACAAGACATGACACACTATCTGATCCGGGAGATGCTTCCGGAGGAACGGCCCCGGGAACGGCTCCTGGCCAAGGGACCTGAAGCCCTTGCCATTACGGAACTGCTGGCCATCCTGATCGGCACCGGGAGAAAGGAACATTCGGCCCTGGATATTGCCCGGGAACTGACGGGGGATCTGCTGAAGGATGCCCGGCTGGCCCGGACCCAGGACCCCCGGGAACTGACCCGGATTGCCGGCATCGGGCCTGCCAAGGCTGCGGTGATCCTGGCGGCCCTGGAACTGGGACGGCGGCTGGCAGGGGCGGAAACCCAACCCTTCCAGACCATCCACTGTCCGGAAGACGGAGCCATGCTGGTGATGCCCCGGCTCCGGTATGAGAATCATGAACATTTTCTGGTGGTGCTGCTGAACAGCAAGGGGAAGGTCACTGGCATCGAACCCATTTCTGAGGGGTCTCTCAATGCCTCAGTGGTCCATCCCCGGGAGGCTTTTGCCCCGGCGCTGCTCCACCATGCAGCCGCCATCCTGGCGGTCCACAACCATCCTTCCGGGGACCCCACCCCCAGCCGGGAGGACAGGAGCCTGACCCGGACCCTGTGGGATACGGGGAAGGTGATGGGGATCCCTCTGGTGGATCATCTGATCATTGGAGACGGGGTCTATTACAGTTTCAAGGAACACGGATTGTTGTAAAAGGAGGAACATGGCATGCTGGATCTAATGGGATCTTTTTCCACGGATCTGGGAGTGGATCTGGGCACGGACCATACCCGGATCTGTCTCCGGGACGAGGGTATCGTACTGGACCAACCCACCGCCGTGGCCCTGGACCGGGGCCGGAGAAAGATCCTGGCCCTGGGTCAGGAGGCCCGGCAGATGCTGGGACGGACCCCGGAGGGAATCCAGGTGGTCCGGCCGCTCCAGGACGGGGTCATCGCCGACTTCGACCTGACCCGGCAGATGCTCAGGGGATTCCTCCGCCAGGCCCTGGGGAAACGGCCTTTGTTCCGGCCCCGGCTGGTGCTTACGGTGCCCTGCGGGGTGAACAGCGTGGAGCGCCGGGCGGTGCTGGATGCGGCCATGGAAGCGGGAGCCGGGGAGGCTTACCTGTTGGAAGCCCCTCTGGCGGCAGCCCTGGGAGCCGGGATCCCGGTCCGGGAGACCAAAAGCTGCCTGGTGGTGGATATGGGGGCAGGGGCCACGGAAGCGGCGGTGCTCACCCAGGGAAAGATTGCTCTCAGCCGGCTCCTCCGCCAGGGAGGACGGAGCCTGGACCAGGCCCTTGTCCAGTACAGCCGGAAAAAGTATAATCTTCTTATCGGGACCCTCCAGGCGGAGCAGGTGAAGATCGAGATCGGCACGGTCCGGGAGACTGCGCCTCCGGCCTATATGGACCTTCGGGGCCGGGACCTGATCACCGGGCTCCCCCGGCGGGTGACCATCGATCAGAACCAGCTCCGGGAGGCCCTGTGGGAACCGGTCCACAAGATGGTGAACTGTGTCCTGGCCCTCCTGGAACAGCTGCCAGACCTGCTGGCCCGGGATGTGGCGGAACGGGGCATCGTCCTTACAGGGGGCGGAGCCCTGCTGCGGAATTTTGACTGGCTCCTGGCCCGGGAAACCGGCCTGAAAGTGTGGGTGGCGGAAAACGCCCTGACCTGCGGAGCCAAGGGAACCGGCATTGCCGCCGGGAATATGAATCTGTTCCGGAAGGGACCCCGTCCCCGCCGGAACGTGTAAATGGAGAGAAGCAGTGCGAATGAGGAAGGAACAGAAAGTCAGACTGGGGGTATTGGCGGCGGCCATCCTGCTGGTGGTGGGGCTGGTATGGGATGCTTTCCACCGGTTCCCTGCCGTGAATACGGTGCTGACCACCCTGACCCGGCCCATCAGCTTTGTGGTGGGAGGCATCGGCGGCGGTTTCAAAGGCACCGGGAATTATTTTGCCTCCAAGACGGCCCTGGAAAAGGAAAATGCCGCCCTGAAAAAGGAAAATGAAGAGCTGCGCCAGAACAATGCGGAACTGATCGGCATGAAGGCGGAGAACCAGCGGCTGGGGAAACTGCTGAAGTTCAGCAGCCTCCATCCCCAGTGGAACATGGTGTCCGCCAAGGTGATCAGCCGGGATCTGGGAGATTTCAAGGATGTGATCCTCATCGACCGGGGAAAAGATGACGGGCTCCAGGTGAACATGCCGGTGGTGAATGCCTCCGGGCTCATCGGCATTGTGGACGGAGTCTATCCCCACATGGCCAAGGTGCTGCTGATTTCCAGTCCCCGGAGCCGGATCGGGGGCCTGAACCTCCGGGGGGATTCCCGGGCGGCGGGAATCGTCAACGGGGTGGCCGGACCGGATCTGCTGCTGGAAATGCGGAATCTCAGCCGGAATGCGGACATCCTGCCCGGAGACACCATTGTGACCAGCGGCTACAGCGGCTACCATCCGGAAGGGCTGGTGATCGGTACCGTGGAAGATGTCCAGATGGATACCGGCGGCCTTACCAAAATGGCCACCATCGCTCCTTCCGTGGATTACAGCCATCTGGAAGAAGCCCGGGTCATCACCAACTTCCAGGGGTTTGCGGATTTCCTCCGTAACGAGGGGAAAGATCCGGATGCCCAGTCCGGCAAAGGAGGGAAATAATGGTGATCGTTGCCCTTGCCTGGCTGTTTTTCACCCTGTTTCTGTTCACTCTGGAAAATCACTGGTTCCTCTTTTTCAACACCACCCAGTCCCCGGACTTGCTGCTGTTGTTTCTCCTGCTCTATGCCATGGACCAGGGGAAACGGAACGGCGCAGTGTATGGACTGGGTATTGGTGCTTTATTGGACGTTGTCACCTTCAGCTATTTCGGCTGGCACATGGTGACCCGGGCGGCCCTGGGGTACCTGATCGGAAAGAACCGGGTGAACATGTTCGTGGACCGGCTGCCCACCTATCTGATCCTCACCGCTCTGGTGACCCTGCTGCTCCAGGTGGCCCGGGGACTGTTCCTGTGCGTGATGCTGGGCCGTTGGCTGCCGATCCTGCCCCTGGCCCTCCAGACCCTGAAGCTTATGGGGTGGAACCTGGTCCTGGCCCCTGTCATGTGGTTCCTGTACCACAGACTGAAGAAACGGGTCCGCAGCCGTATGGATTATTACTATCATCTGTAGGAGTCTGCCGTGCTGAATAAAAAATATGCTTACCGTCTGGAGTTCATGATGGTCACCGGCATCCTGGTGATCCTGATCCTCATCGGACGGATGTTCTATCTGCAAATCGTCAAGGGATCCACTTACCGCCGGCAGGCGGAAGGGAACCGGACCCGCTATACCCGGATCCTGGCCCCCCGGGGCATCATCTATGACTGCAACGGGGAAGAACTGGCCAACAACAAGCCCGGGGTCATGGTGTCCCTGGTGCGCCGGACCGACGGGTACCGGGAAGAGACCCTGGAACGGCTGAGCCAGCTGCTGAACCTGCCTCTGGAAGACATCAAGGAGACCATCCGTCTCTCCGGAGGCAGTTCGGAACCCATCCGTCTGGTCCGGAACGCCTCTCCGGAAGTGGTGGACAAGGTGGAGGAAAACCTTCGCTATCTGCCCGGGGTGATGCTGGAAGTCCAGCCGGTGCGGAATTATCCCAACAAGGGACTGGCAGTCCATGCCCTGGGCTATGTGGGAGAAATCAGTGATTATGAGATCTCCCAGGGAGCCTACAGTGAACTGAAGGCCGGGGACATCATCGGGAAATTCGGCCTGGAAAACTACTACGATTCCTATCTCCGGGGAGAAGACGGCAGCTACCGGGAAGAAGTGGACGTGGCAGGCCGGGTGGTCCAGATCATGGACAAAGTGGATCCCAAACCGGGCCAGGGGCTGGTGCTCACCCTCGACGCCAAGCTCCAGCGGATCGCCGAAGAGGCGGTGGACCGGCAGCTGAAGGCCATCGGGGCCCGGGGCTGCGCCGTGGTGGCCCTGGATCCCAACAACGGGGAAGTGAAGGCCCTGGTGTCCCGTCCCGGATTCGATCCCAACTGGTTTGTCAACGGGATCAGCGAAAAGAACTGGAAATACCTGAATACGGATCCCTTCCATCCCATGACCGACAAGGTCATCGCCGGGGAATATCCTCCCGGATCCACCTTCAAGATCGTCACCGGGTCCGCGGCCCTGGAAGAAAAGAAAGTGACCCCGGATGAACTGATCTACGACTCCGGCCGCCACTGGCTCATCGACATGCGGAACGCCGGAGGGGAAGCCCTGGGGTACATCAACTTCAAACGGGCCCTGGCCGCTTCCGACAACGTGTACTTCTACGAAATGGGGAACCGGGTGGGCATCGACCTGCTGGACAAATACGCCCGGGAATTCGGCTTCGGCCAGACCACGGGCATCGACCTCCACGGGGAGGCCCAGGGACTCATCGCCACCCCGGAATACAAGAAGAAGGTCTTTGATGACGAATGGTACCTGGGGGATACCTTCAACACTGCCATCGGTCAGGGCTTCACCCTGGCCACCCCCATCCAGGTGGCGGAAATGCTCAGTGCCGTGGCCACCGACGGGAAACGGTACAAGCCCCATCTGGTAAGCAAGATCCTCAATGACGACGGCAGCGTGGCCAAGACCTTCGAGCCGGAGGAAGAGGGGAAACTGCCCATTTCTGAATCCACCCTGAAGCTGATCCAGGACGGCCTGGAAGCCGTAACGGAAGAAGGGGGCACTGCCGCCTTCCTGAAGAACCTGCCGGTGCCGGTGGCCGGGAAAACCGGTACCGCCGAAAACCCCCACGGACTGGAACACGGCTGGTTCATCGCCTATGCCCCGGCCAAGAAGCCCCAGCTGGTGGTGGTGTGCATTGTGGAACAGGGCAGCTACGGCACCATTTCCGCAGCCCCCATTGTCAAGAGCATCCTGGAATACGTGTTCACCGATCCCCGGGTGCGGCGGCAGGGCAGCAAGAAATAAGGAGAAACCATGCGCTGGCATTTTTCGTTGAAAAAATATTTTCGGAATATCGACAAACCCCTGCTGATCAGCGTCCTGCTGCTGATCGCCATCGGGGTGGTGCTCATCGGCAGTGCCACCCATGCCAACATCCCCGGGCCCAGACGGTACAGCTTCGTCCTGCGCCAGCTGAGCTTTGCGGCCATCAACCTGGTGCTGGGGGTCTTCCTCATGCGGTTCGACTACCGGATCCTGAAGAGCCTGGCCCGGCCTCTGTACATCTTCAACATCCTCATGCTGCTGGCGGTGATGCTGGTGGGGAAAAGCGCCCTGGGAGCCCAGCGCTGGCTCCAGCTGGGGCCCATCAGCATCCAGCCCAGTGAGTTTGCCAAAGCCATTATGATCATCAGCCTGTCCTCCTTTGTGGACGACCGGCTGCCCCTTTTGACGGATTTCCGAAGCTGGCTGCCGGTGTTCGGCTATGTGCTGCTGCCCTTCCTGTTCGTTATGAAGCAGCCGGACCTGGGGACTTCCCTGGTGTTTCTGGCCATCCTCCTGGGCACCATGATCGTCTGCGGCTTCCGGATCCGGTATTTCCTGATCATGGGAGGCCTGGGACTGGCTTCGGCGCCTCTGGTGTGGAAAATGCTCCACGAGTACCAGCGGAACCGGATCCGGGTGTTCCTGAACCCGGGACTGGAACCCTACGGCAGCGGCTATCACGTGATCCAGTCCATGATTGCCATCGGTTCCGGGCTTTTTGCCGGCAAGGGGCTTTTTGCCGGTACCCAGAGCCAGCTGAACTTCCTGCCGGAAAACCATACGGACTTTATCTTCGCAGTGGCCGGGGAGGAATTCGGCTTCATCGGCACTACCATTATCCTGCTGCTCTACGGGGTGGTGATCTACCGGGGCCTTTCCATTGCCCTCCATGCGTCCGATGATTTTGGAACCCTGCTGGCCGTGGGAGTGGTCTCTATGTTCCTGTTCCACATCCTGGTCAATGTGGGGATGACCAGCGGCATTATGCCGGTCACGGGGGTGCCCCTGCCTTTCATGAGCTACGGGGTCAGCTCTCTTACCACCAATATGCTCATGGTGACCCTGCTGCTGAACATCAATGCCCATCACCAGACCCTGCGTTTTCATTAAGGAGATATTATGCGAAAAGACTTACCCATCGACATACTCAGTGCTGTGGAAAAACCCGCCCGGTACACCGGCATGGAATTCGGCAGCATCGTAAAGCCGGAAGAGGAAACGGAGGTTTCCTTCTGTCTGGCCTTCCCGGATACCTACGAAATCGGCATGAGCTATCTGGGCTACAAGATCCTCTACGAAATCCTCAACAAGCTGCCCAAAGTGGCGGCAGAGCGGGCCTTTGCCCCCTGGGTGGACATGGAAGCCAAAATGCGGGAACGGGGGCTGGTGCTCTCCAGCCTGGAAAACACCCGGCCTTTGAAGGATTTCGACCTGCTGGGGTTCACCCTTCTGTATGAAATGTCCTATTCCAACATCCTGAACATGCTGGACCTGGGCGGGGTGCCCATCCTGGCCAAAGACCGGACCCTGGAGGATCCCTTTGTATGTGCCGGGGGCTGCTGCGTGTTCAACAGTGAACCCCTGGCGGATTTCCTGGACTTCTGCATGCTGGGAGACGGGGAAAAGATCATCCAGGAAGTGACCCTGCTGTACCGGGACTGGAAGCGGGAAGGCAAACCCGGGGGCCGGCTTGGCTTCCTGCGCCGGGTGTCCCGGATCCAGGGGGTCTACGTACCTTCTTTCTATGAAATCACCTACGGTCCCGACGGCACTATTACCGGGAAAAAGCCTCTGGAGCCCACGGCGCCGGAAGTGGTGTACAAACGGGTGGAACAGGACCTGGACGGGCTGGATTTCCCCACCCATCCCATTGTGCCCTACAGTGACACGGTCCACGACCGGATCATGCTGGAACTGTTCCGGGGCTGCAGCCGGGGCTGCCGGTTCTGCAACGCCGGGATCATCTATCGGCCGGTCCGGGAACGGAAACCGGAAACGGTGATGGAGCTGGCCAAACAGCTGGTACCTGCCACCGGCTACAACGAAATCTCCCTGTTCTCCCTGAGCACCGCGGATTATTCCCATCTGGAACCTCTCATCCGGGAACTGCTGGGAGATTTCCGGAAGGACCGGGTCAGCGTGTCCCTGCCTTCCCTGCGGATCGACAGCTTCTCCGTGAAGCTGGCCCAGGAAGTCCAGGCGGTGCGGAAAAGCGGCCTGACCTTTGCTCCGGAAGCCGGGAGCCAGCGGATGCGGGATGTGATCAACAAAGGGGTCACGGAAGAAAATCTCATGAACGCGGTGGGGGCCGCCTTTGAAAACGGCTGGTCCCAGGTGAAGCTGTACTTCATGATCGGTCTGCCTACGGAAACGGACGAAGACGTGCTGGCCATTGCCAAACTGGCCCAGAAGGTCCAGTGGAAGTACAAGGAAGTTACCGGCCACATGGGGGCCAAAGTCACTGTCAGCGTGTCCAACTTCGTGCCCAAGCCCTACACCCCCTTCCAGTGGGTGGGCCAGAACACCAAGGGGGAATTTGACCGGAAGCACATGCTGCTGAAGAACGCCTTTGCCAATCTGAAGAACATCCACTTTCAGTACCATGATTCCCGGACCAGCCTGATGGAAGGGGTCCTGGCCCGGGGAGACCGGCGGCTGGGAAAGGCCATTTACCTGGCCTGGCAGAGGGGCGCCAAATTCGACAGCTGGACGGAATTATTCGATTATGACCGGTGGGCCCAGGCCATTGCCGATGCAGGCCTGACCCCGGATTTCTACAACAGCCGGCCCCGGGGGAAAGAGGAAATCTTCCCTTGGGAACACACCAGCTGCGGGGTGAGCCGACAGTTCCTGTGGAGTGAATACGAAAAAGCCCAGGAGGCGGCCCTGACTCATGACTGCCGCCGGGATACCTGCACCGGCTGCGGGGTCTGCCAGAAACTGGGCGTGAAGATCATCGACTGGAAGGAGGGAGAAGTATGAAACTGCGGCTGCAGATCACCAAGGAACCGGGGATCCGGTTCATCTCCCATCTGGAATACCAGAGGAGCATCGAAAAGGCCCTCCGTCGGTCCGGGATCCCGGTGGCCTATTCGGAAGGGTTCAACCCCCATATGAAGTTTTCCCTGGCCTCCGCCCTCAGCGTGGGAGTCACCAGCTCCTGCGAGTTTGCGGAAATCCGCCTGGCGGAAGAACGGCCCCTGGAGGAGCTGCTGGACAAGATCGCCCGGGCCCTGCCCATGGGCATCCACATTGTCCGGGGGGACCTGACCGATGACAAGGCTCCCAAGCTCATGGCCCGGGCCCAGGGTGCCTCCTACCAGGTGAAGGTCCCCTGTGCCGCCGATCCTTCTGCCCAGCTGGCCGCCTTTGCCGCTGCGCCGGAAGTTCCCTACACCAAGACCCACAAAAAAGGCAAGGGGAAACCCAAGACCATCGATGTGAAATACTTCATTCCCCAGGTGGAGGCCCGGTGGCAGGAGGGAATCCTGGACCTGTCCTTTGATATCCGGATCACCCCCACCGGCAGCATGAAGGCGTCGGAATTCCTCCAGGTGCTGGAGGACCAGTTCCAGGTCCCTCTCACCGTGGTCCAGGCGGATATCCGCCGGGTGGATCTTTACAGCCGGGATGAAGCCGGCCGGAAGGTTCCCCTGATCGGGGAAGGCTGAGGGCTGCCATGAATACGATCTTTGTCAGTGTCCGTCCGGAAGAAACCAGGATGGGCACCGTGGAAGAGGACCGGCTCCGGGATTATGCGGTGGAGCGGAGCAGTAACGACAACCTGGTGGGCAATGTGTACCGGGCCCGGGTGTGCAATGTGGTGCCCGGGATCCAGGCAGCCTTTGTGGACCTGAACACCGGGAAGAACGGGTTCCTGACCCTGAAAAAGGGAGAAAAGCTCTCCGAAGGCCAGATGCTTTTGGTCCAGGTGGTGAAGGACGCCAGGGGGAACAAGGGTCCGGCGGTGACCCGGGAGATCACCCTTCCCGGCCGGTATGTGGTGCTGGAACCCTACGGCAGCCGGGTGAGCCTGTCCCGGAAGATCAGCTGCAAAACCAAGCGGAAGGAGCTCCGGGAATGGGCCCGGGAGCTGCTGCCGGAAAATATGGGACTGGTGCTCCGGACGGCAGCAGCCCATGCAGAGGAAAGCGAGATCCGGGCCGATCTGGAACAGCTGCTCCGGAACTGGGAGGTGCTGGTCCGCCGGAGCAAAGTGGGCCGGGGACCCCAGCTGCTGTACCGGGAACTGGACCTGGCCATCCGGCTGGTCCGGGATTATGTGACGGACCGGGTGGAACGGATCATCGTGGACGATGAGAAGACCTGTCAGCGGCTCCAGGAAATGCTCCGGGACATGGGGCTGCCCCAGATCCAGGTGAAGCTGTACAAGGGGAAAGAAGACCTGTTCACCTTCTACCGGCTGGATGAGGATATCGAAAGCCTTTCCGACCGGGTGGTGTGGCTGCCGGGGGGCGGCTACCTGGTCTTCGACTATACGGAAGCCATGACCGTCATCGACGTGAACAGCGGGAAATTCTCCACGGGAGCGGACCGGGATGCCACCAGTATGGCCACCAACCGGGAAGCAGCCCGGGAAATCGCCCGGCAGCTCCGGCTCCGGGACATCGGAGGCATCATCGTGGCGGATTTCATCGACATGGACCGGGAAGAGGAACAGGGGGAGATCCTCCAGATCCTGAAGAAAGAATTCGCCTGGGACAAAATGAAGCCAAAGGTCATCGACCTGACCCATCTGAACCTGGTGGAAATGACCCGGATGAAGGCCCGGAAGAATCTGTCCAGCATCCTGTACACCACCTGCCCCATGTGCGGAGGCAGCGGCCGGGTGGAAGCTCCGGAAACCGTCTATGTGGAGATCCGCCGGCGGCTCCGGAGCCTGTTCCTCCAGGGAAAGATGAGCCACAGCCTGCTGCTTACCGTCCATCCTGTGGTATACGGCTGGCTGCGCCAGCAGGGGTTGGGGGACATGGAACGGGAATTCCACTGCACCCTGAAGCTGGCCAGCGACCCATCCCTGGAAATCGGGGTGTTTACCCTTCTGACCGCAGACCAGGAAGGGACAGGAAGAGAGGGTGACCGGGAATGAAACTGACGATTCCATCCTATGTGAAAACCGTTATGGATGTGCTCCAGTCCCATGGGTTCGAAGCCCATGTGGTGGGAGGCGCTGTCCGGGACATGCTCCTGGGCCGGGTCCCGGACGATTATGACGTGGTCACCAACGCCCGGCCGGAACAGATCCTCCGGACCGCGGAAGACGCGGGGATCCCGGTGGTCAGTGAGCTGGGACAGAACTTCGGGGTGGTGATCCTCCGGGTGGAGCGCCACGGGGTGGAAGTGGCCGCCTACCGGAATGAAACCTACGGCAGCGCTGACGCCCACCGGCCGGCGGAAGTCTGGTACTGCAGGACTCTGGAAGAGGATCTGAGCCGGCGGGATTTCACCATCAATGCCCTGGCGGTGGACCAGAACGGACACATCACCGACTGCTTCCAGGGGCTGGATGATCTGCGGGGCCGGGTTCTCCGCACTGTGGGGGATCCGGACCGGCGGTTCTCGGAAGATGCCCTGCGGATGTTCCGGGCCTGCCGGTTCGTGGGACAGCTGGGCTTTGCTCCGGATCCTTCCATCCTGCCTGCCATGGGCCGGAACCTGAAGAAGGTGCCGGGACTGTCTCTGGAGCGGGTGCGGACAGAATTGAACAAGCTGCTCATGGGGACCTATGCGGGAGAAGGCATGGACCTGATGGTGAAAAGCGGACTGGCGGCGGAGAGCTGCCGGGTCCGGCGGAAAGGCCAGTATGAAACGGTGCCCATCCTGCCGGAACTGATCCATCTGGTGGGATTAGGCCAGAACCCCCAGTTCCATCCCTATGATGTGTGGAAGCACACGGCAGTGGCCCTGGACAAAGGGGACCGGAGCCTGGAAGTGGGATGGGGAATCCTGCTCCATGACGTGGCCAAGGGCCTGGAAGGGGTCCGGGGCATCAACAAAGAAGGACAGCCCTGCGACCACGGCCATGAAGTGGTGGGCGCCGCCCTGGCCCGGCAGATCCTGGAACGGCTCCAGCTGCCCCGGGAGGTGGTGGACCGGGTGGCCTGGCTGGTGAAGAACCACATGCACTTCGGGTTCATCAGCGCCCAGGAGGACAGCAAGACCTGGCACTGGCTCCGGAAGGAGGCCCGCAGCGGCCATTTCCGGGTAAACAAGGAGATGGCGGAAGCCTTCAAACAGCTTACGGCCGTGTGCGTGGCGGATGTGGCCGCCACCAATGCGGCCCAGAATGACGTGATCCATGCCCAGATGTACGGAAAACGGTTGGTGAAGATGGCCTATCTCATGCCCGTCCACACCTCCGATCTGGACTTTTCCGGGAAGGACGCTCTGACCCTGGGGGCCCGCCCGGACCAGTTGAAGGAGCTGATGCCGGTGCTCCTCCGGCGGGTCCAGGACCGGATGCTGGAAAATAATCCGGAACAGCTGGCCCAGGCGGCTCAAAAGTGGCTGGAACGGCAAAAAAAACTGTATTGACAATGCATGGTTGAAGAAAAAGAAGGTGTTTCAGAGAAAACACCTTCTTTTTTGTGTAACTTTTGCAATAAAAAAGGTGCAAAAAGAGAAATTTTCTCATAAGTTATTAGAATTTTTATATATTTGCAAAAAAAAACTACAAATAATCTCCCGGGAGATTTAAAAAAAAAATTATTTGTGTTATAATCATTCCGTACACTGAATACAGTAGGTTCAGCCGGAATGCGAATGTAAAAAATATTCACAAAGGGGGATGGTTATTTCTTAGAGGAGGATTCCGGCAGTTTCACAAACTAGGAAGGATTTTAAGGAGGTTTTTGCTTTGAGTAAAGTAATGACGTTAAAAGACGCAATCGCCAAGTATGTGCACAGTGGTGATCACATTGCTCTGGGTGGCTTTACGACTGACCGTAAACCCTATGCGGCTGTGTTTGAAATCCTGAGACAGGGCATCACGGACCTGACCGGTCTGGGCGGTGCTGCCGGCGGCGACTGGGATATGCTGATCGGCAACGGCCGTGTGAAAGCCTACATCAACTGCTATACCGCCAACTCCGGTGTAACCAACGTTTCCAGACGGTTCAGAAAATGGTTCGAAGCCGGCAAGCTGACCATGGAAGACTATTCCCAGGATGTTATCTACATGATGTGGCATGCCGCTGCTCTGGGCCTGCCCTTCCTGCCTGTAACCCTGATGCAGGGCTCCGGCCTCACCGATGAATGGGGCATCAGCAAGGAAGTCCGGAAGACCCTGGACAAAGTTCCTGATGACAAGTTCAAATACATCGACAACCCCTTCAAACCGGGTGAAAAAGTGGTGGCTGTTCCTGTTCCTCAGATCGATGTGGCCATCATCCACGCTCAGCAGGCTTCTCCTGATGGCACCGTACGCATCTGGGGCGGCAAATTCCAGGATGTGGATATTGCGGAAGCAGCCAAATACACCATCGTTACCTGCGAAGAGATCATCTCCAATGAAGAAATCAGAAGAGATCCCACCAAGAACGACATTCCCGGCATGTGCGTAGATGCCGTTGTCCTGGCTCCTTACGGTGCTCATCCGTCTCAGTGCTATGGCCTGTATGACTACGACAACCCGTTCCTGAAAGTCTATGACCAGGTCTCCAAGACCCAGGAAGACTTCGATGCTTTCTGCAAAGAATGGGTGTTCGACCTGAAGGATCATGACGAATACCTGAACAAACTGGGTGCCACTCGTCTGATCAACCTGAAGGTTGTTCCCGGTCTGGGCTATCACATTGACATGACGAAGGAGGACAAATAACAATGGCTGATTACACGAATTATACCAATAAGGAAATGCAGGCTGTGACCATTGCCAAACAGATCAAAAATGGTCAGGTTGTAACGGTTGGTACCGGTCTGCCTCTGATCGGCGCCAGCGTGGCCAAGAGAGTTTATGCTCCTGACTGCCACATCATCGTGGAAAGCGGTCTGATGGACTGCTCCCCTGTGGAAGTTCCCCGTTCCGTTGGTGACCTGCGGTTCATGGCTCACTGCGGCTGCATCTGGCCGAATGTCCGGTTCGTCGGCTTCGAAATCAACGAATACCTGCACAAGGCCAACCGTCTGATCGCCTTCATCGGCGGCGCTCAGATCGACCCCTACGGCAACGTGAACTCCACCTCCATCGGCGACTACCATCATCCGAAAACCCGTTTCACCGGGTCCGGCGGCGCTAACGGCATTGCCACCTATTCCAACACCATCATTATGATGCAGCATGAAAAACGCAGATTCATGCAGAAAATCGACTATGTGACCAGCCCGGGCTGGATCGACGGCCCTGGCGGACGTGAAAGACTGGGTCTGCCCGGCGATGTTGGACCTCAGCTGGTAGTAACCGACAAAGGGATCCTGAAATTCGACGAAAAGACCAAACGGATGTATCTGGCTGCCTACTATCCCACTTCTTCTCCGGAAGACGTCCTGGAAAACACCGGGTTCGACCTGGATGTATCCAAGGCTGTGGAACTGGAAGCTCCGGATCCGGCAGTTATCAAACTGATCCGTGAAGAAATCGACCCGGGCCAGGCTTTCATCAAAGTCCCTGCTCCGGAAGCAAAATAAGACATTCGGGAGGAAGAAGTTAAATGGGTTTTTACTCTATGCCTAGATATTTCCAACAAATGCCTCAGGTGGGCAAACCCCTGAAAAAGGTGGATGCCGCCAATGAAGAACAGCTGAAAAAGATCGAAGAAGAGATCCATCAGCTGATCAAAGCCGCTCAGGAAGCCGGCAAGGCAGATGCTGATGTAAACAAGAGAGGGGAACTGACCGCTCTCCAGAGAATTGAAAAACTGGTAGAACCGGGCTCCTGGAGACCCCTGAACACCCTGTTCAATCCTCAGGGCAACAAGAACGGCTCCGTGGCCATCGTCAAGGGCCTGGGCCGTGTAAACGGCAAATGGTGCGTAGTGGTGGCTTCCGACAACAAGAAGCTGGCCGGCGCCTGGGTCCCTGGCCAGGCTGAATGCCTGCTGCGGGCTTCCGACACTGCCAAGACCCTGCACGTGCCTCTGGTGTATGTGCTGAACTGCTCCGGCGTTAAGTTCGACGAACAGGAAAAGGTATACCCCAACCGTCGTGGCGGCGGTACTCCCTTCTTCCGGAACGCTGAACTGAACCAGCTGGGCATTCCCGTCATCGTGGGCATCTACGGCACCAACCCTGCCGGCGGCGGCTATCATTCCATCAGCCCCACGGTGATCATTGCCCATGAAAAAGCCAACATGGCTGTAGGCGGCGCCGGCATTATGGGCGGCATGAACCCCAAAGGCCATGTGGACCTGGAATATGCCAACGAAATCGCTGACATGGTGGACCGTACCGGCAAGACCGAACCTCCGGGAGCTGTCGACATCCACTACACCGAAACCGGTTTCATCCGGGAAGTCTATGCTTCCGAAGAAGGCGTTCTGGAAGGGATCAAGAAGTATGTAGGCATGCTGCCCAAATACGATCCTGAATTCTTCCGGGTGGACGATCCGAAAGCACCGGCATTCCCGGCTGACGATCTGTACACCATGGTTCCCCTGAACGACAAACGGGCTTATGACATCTACAATGTTATCGGCCGTCTGTTCGACAACAGCGAAATGCGGGAATACAAGAAAGGCTACGGTCCTGAAATGGTTACCGGCCTGGCCAAAGTCAACGGCCTGCTGGTGGGCGTTGTGGCCAACGTCCAGGGCCTGTTGATGAACTACCCTGAATACAAGGCTGCCGGCTCTGTGGGTATCGGCGGCAAGCTGTACCGTCAGGGTCTGGTGAAGATGAATGAATTCGTCACTCTCTGCGCCAGAGACCGTCTGCCCATTGTCTGGATCCAGGACACCACCGGGATCGATGTGGGCAACGATGCGGAAAAGGCTGAACTGCTGGGTCTGGGCCAGTCCCTGATCTACTCCATCCAGACTTCCCACATCCCTCAATTCGAAATCACCCTGAGAAAGGGCACCGCTGCTGCACACTATGTACTGGGCGGGCCTCAGGGCAACGATACCAACGCCTTCTCCATCGGTACGGCCGCTACAGAAATCGCCGTTATGAACGGTGAAACCGCCGCTACCGCCATGTACTCCCGGAGACTGGCCAAAGACCGGAAAGCCGGCAAGGATCTGCAGCCGACCATCGACAAGATGAACAACCTGATCCAGGCTTTCTACACCAAATCTCGTCCGAAAGTCTGCGCCGAACTGGGTCTGGTAGACGAAATCGTAGACATGAACAAAATCCGCGGGTATGTGGAAGCCTTCACGGAAGCTGCTTATCAGAATCCGGAAAGCATCTGCCCGTTCCATCAGATGCTGCTGCCTCGTGCCATCAGAGAGTTCGAGACTTTCGTAAAGAAATAATCCTTACGGAGGAACTGTTTTAATGAGTATCTATACCTTGGGAATCGATGTTGGATCTACTGCATCCAAGTGCATTATCCTGAAAGACGGAAAAGAGATCGTGGCAAAATCCCTGGTAGACGTGGGGACCGGAACTTCCGGTCCCGCACGTTCTATTGCGGAAGTCCTGGAAAATGCCCACATGAAAAAAGAAGACATGGCCTTTACCCTGGCTACCGGTTACGGGCGCAATTCGCTGGAAGGCATTGCCGACAAGCAGATGAGCGAACTGAGCTGTCATGCCATGGGCGCCAGCTTTATCTGGCCCAACGTCCATACGGTCATCGATATCGGTGGTCAGGACGTGAAAGTCATCCATGTGGAAAACGGGACCATGACCAATTTCCAGATGAATGATAAATGCGCTGCCGGTACTGGCCGTTTCCTGGATGTTATGGCCAATATCCTGGAAGTGAAGGTTTCTGACCTGGCTGCACTGGGAGCCAAATCCACCAAACGGGTGGCCATCAGCTCCACCTGCACCGTATTTGCTGAAAGTGAAGTCATCAGCCAGCTGTCCAAAGGAACCGACAAGGACGACATCATTGCCGGGATCCATCGTTCCGTGGCCAGCCGTGTCATTGGCCTTGCCAACCGGGTGGGGGTTGTGAAGGATGTTGTGATGACCGGCGGTGTGGCCCAGAACTATGGCGTGAGAGAGGCTCTGGAAGAAGGCCTTGGTGTGGAAATCAAGACTTCTCCCCTGGCTCAGTACAACGGCGCCCTGGGTGCCGCTTTGTACGCGTATAAAAAAGCAGCCAAATAAGCTGCATACCATGTAAAGAAGGAAGGATCATTATGCCAAAGAAAGTAAGCCCTGGCGTTCAGGCATTGAGAGATGTTGTTGAAAAGGTTTACAGAGAACTGCGGGAAGCCAAAGAAAGAGGAGAAAAAGTAGGATGGTCCTCTTCCAAGTTCCCCTGCGAACTGGCAGAATCTTTCGGTCTGCATGTAGGGTATCCTGAAAACCAGGCTGCCGGCATCGCTGCCAACCGTGACGGCGAAGTGATGTGCCAGGCTGCTGAAGATATGGGGTACGACAACGATATCTGCGGCTATGCCCGTATTTCCCTGGCTTATTCCGCAGGTTTCCGCGGTGCCAATAAGATGGACAAAGACGGCAACTATGTCATCAACCCCAACAGCGGGAAACAGATGAAAGATGCCGATGGGAAGAAAGTCTTCGACGAAAACGGCAAACCCGTGATCGATCCCAAGACCCTGAAACCCTATGCTACGGTAGACAACATCTATGAAATCGCTGCCCTGCCGGAAGGGGAAGAAAAGACCCGCCGTCAGAACGCACTGCACAAATACCGTCAGATGACCATGCCTCAGCCGGATTTCCTGCTGTGCTGCAACAACATCTGCAACTGCATGACCAAATGGTATGAAGACATTGCCCGTCGGCACAACATTCCTTTGATCATGATCGACGTTCCTTACAACGAATTCGACCATGTAAACGAAGCCAACGTAAAATACATCCGGTCCCAGCTGGATACGGCCATCCGTCAAATGGAAGAAATCACCGGCAAGAAGTTCGATGAAGACAAATTCGAACAGTGCTGCCAGAACGCCAACCGTACCGCCAAAGCTTGGTTGAAGGTTTGC
This sequence comes from Acidaminococcus sp. HCP3S3_H5, assembly GCF_052122235.1. Taxonomy (NCBI): domain Bacteria; kingdom Bacillati; phylum Bacillota; class Negativicutes; order Acidaminococcales; family Acidaminococcaceae; genus Acidaminococcus; species Acidaminococcus sp. HCP3S3_H5. The sequence goes on along the minus strand of NZ_JBQKCS010000003.1, from coordinate 284,159 downwards.
GACTATCTGCAGTACAAACCGGCTCCCTTCAACGGGTTCGACCTGTTCAACCATATGGCTGACGTGGTAACCGCCCGTGGCCGTGTGGAAGCTGCTGAAGCTTTCGAACTGCTGGCCAAGGAACTGGAACAGCATGTGAAGGAAGGCACCACTACCGCTCCCTTCAAAGAACAGCATCGTATTATGTTCGAAGGGATTCCCTGCTGGCCGAAACTGCCGAACCTGTTCAAACCGCTGAAAGCCAACGGCCTGAACATCACCGGCGTTGTGTATGCTCCTGCTTTCGGGTTCGTGTACAACAACCTGGACGAACTGGTCAAAGCCTACTGCAAGGCTCCGAACTCCGTCAGCATCGAACAGGGTGTTGCCTGGCGTGAAGGCCTGATCCGGGACAACAAGGTTGACGGCGTACTGGTTCACTTCAACCGGTCCTGCAAACCTTGGAGCGGTTACATGCCTGAAATGCAGCGTCGTTTCACCAAAGACATGGGTATCCCCACTGCTGGATTCGACGGTGACCAGGCTGACCCGAGAAACTTCAACGCGGCTCAGTACGAGACCCGTGTTCAAGGCTTGGTCGAAGCCATGGAAGCAAATGATGAAAAGAAGGGGAAATAACAATGGCTATCAGTGCACTTATTGAAGAGTTCCAAAAAGTATCTGCCAGCCCGAAGACCATGCTGGCCAAATATAAAGCCCAGGGCAAGAAAGCCATTGGCGTCCTGCCTTACTATGTTCCGGAAGAACTGGTCTATGCTGCTGGTATGGTTCCCATGGGTGTATGGGGCTGCAACGGCAAACAGGAAATCCGTTCCAAGGAATACTGTGCTTCCTTCTACTGCACCATTGCCCAACAGTCTCTGGAAATGCTGCTGGACGGGACCCTGGACGGTCTGTCCGGGATCATCACTCCGGTTCTCTGCGATACCCTGCGTCCCATGAGCCAGAACTTCAAAGTGGCCATGAAGGACAAGATGCCTGTTATTTTCCTGGCTCATCCCCAGGTCCGTCAGACTGCGGCCGGCAAGCAGTTCACCTATGATGCCTACAACGAAGTAAAAGGCCATCTGGAAGAAATCTGCGGCCATGAAATCACCAATGATGCCATCCTGGATGCCATCAAAGTGTACAACAAGAGCCGTGCTGCCCGCCGTGAATTCTGTAAACTGGCCAACGCACATCCTGATCTGATTCCGGCTTCCGTACGTGCCGCCATCCTCCGTGCTGCTTACTTCATGCTGAAGGATGAATACACTGCAAAGCTGGAAGAACTGAACAAGGAACTGGCTGCTGCTCCTGCCGGCAAATTCGACGGCCACAAAGTGGTTGTTTCCGGCATCATCTACAACATGCCCGGCATCCTGAAAGCCATGGACGACAACAAACTGGCCGTGGCTGCCGATGACTGCGCTTATGAAAGCCGCAGCTTCGCCGTGGACGCTCCGGAAGATCTGGACAATGGCCTCCAGGCTCTGGCCGTCCAGTTCGCCAAACAGAAGAACGACGTTCTGCTGTACGATCCGGACTTTGCCAAGAACGCCCGTGCTGAACATGTGTGCCAGCTGGTGAAAGACAGCGGCGCTGAAGGCGTTGTGGTGTTCATGATGCAGTTCTGCGATCCGGAAGAAATGGAATATCCTGATTTGAAGAAGGCTCTGGATGCTCACCACATTCCTCATGTGAAGATTGGTGTGGACCAGATGACCCGTGACTTTGGTCAGGCTCAGACCGCTCTGGAAGCTTTCGCAGAAAGCCTGTAAGAGAATTCTAAAAGAGGCTGTTGCTTAGGCAACAGCCTCTTTTTTTGGTATAATGGAGAAAAAACAAAGGAGAATCCATCCATGAGCCTTTCAGAGGAATACAATCGCAAACGGAAAAACAGTGCAGGGGAAGTGCTGGAGGAACTCCGGGACGGGGACTATGTGCTGTCCGCCCAGGCCATGGCGGAGCCGGTGACTTTGCTGGAAGCCATGCCCCTCTTGAAAAAACGGGGCCGGAAAGGCATCACCTACAACTCCTGTATGCCCGTGGCGGATCTGCCCTGGTACCATGATCCCTCCATGGCCGGAACCCTGGACCATGTGTCCTGGTTCTTCAGTGCCCCCACCCGGAAGGCCCATGCGGAAGGGCTGTGCAGCTTCCTTCCCGCCGGATCCACCAGCCTGGTCCGGAAGACTCTCCAGAGAGTGGCTGCCCGGAACCGGCGGCCGGTACTCCTGGCTACGGCTTCTCCCATGGATGCCCACGGGTATTTTTCCCTGTCCCTGTCCGCCCTGTTCGAACGGGACATCATCGACCGGGGAGCGGTGGTGCTCCTGGAAGTGAGCCCCCATTTTCCACGGACCTGGGGGGATACCCTGCTGCCCATTTCCCAGGTCACAGCCTTTGTGGAAACGGACCGGAAGCCTCCCGTATCTCCGGTGCCCGGTCTGGGGGACCTGGACCGGAAGATTGCCGCCCAGGTGGCGGAACTGATCCCGGACGGATCCACCCTCCAGCTGGGGGTGGGGCACATTCCCAGCGCTGTGGCAGAAGAACTGAAGGTCCGGCATCATCTGGGAATCCATTCCGGGCTGTTCAGTGACAGCCTGATGGACCTGATCCGGTGCGGAGCCGTGGACAACAGCCGGAAAGGGTTCCAGGAGGGAGTTTCCCTCTGCGCCTTTGCCAACGGGTCCCAGAAGCTCTATGACTTTCTGGACGGGAATCCGGGGGTGATATTCCGCAGAGGGACCTTTGCCAACGAACCCAGGATCATCGCCCGGAATCGGAACATGGTGTCCCTGAACACCGGGCTGGAAATCGACCTTACCGGGCAGATTGCCGCAGAATCCATGGGGTTCGCCCAGTTTTCCGCCACCGGGGCCCAGACGGAAACCATCCAGGGGGCCCAGCTGTCTCCCGGAGGGAAATCCATCCTGGCTCTTCGGTCCGTGTATGCTGCCCGGAATACAAAGGGGGAAAAGGTGCTGAAATCCAAAATCGTCCCCTGTTTCCGTCCTGGAACTGTGGTGTCCACCTCCCGGAACGACATCGACTATGTGGTCACCGAGTATGGAGTGGCCTGGCTGCGGGGAGCCTCGGTAAAGGAACGGGTGAAAGAACTGGTCAGCGTGGCCCATCCTGCCTTCCGGGAAAAACTCCTGGCAGCGGCAAAGGAGAAGGGGCTGGTGTAAAGGAGCTGACCGTTGACGGGGGTGTTGCTTATGCAGGCAACACCCCCTTTTACAATATCTCCTCCACGGTCTTTTGGATCAGGTTCACAAAGGCCAGGAGGTTTTTGCTTTTGGCTTTTTCTTTTTTGTAGCAGATGGTGAGCCAGGGGTACCGGGCCGGGTCCCCGGTACGGAAATACCGGACCGGTTTGGAGGTGTGGAAGGCCTGGGTGTAGGATTCCATACAGAAAGCGATGCCCATTCCTCCGGCAGCCAGGCGGACGGCTGTTTCAATGTTTTCGATTTCCCTGGTACGGGGAATTTTTCCCAGATCTGCCAGCAGTTTGTCTTCCTGGAGCCGGATCTGCTGGCTGTGGCTTTGGAGGAGGAACGTTTCTTCTTTCAGCAGTTCTCCAGGCAGATAGGGGAAACGGCTGTCGGGCAGGGGACGGGCCTTTTGGCAGAGAGGATGGTCCGCCGGCAATACCACCAGGAATCCTTCCTGCCGGAGCCTGCGGCAGACAAAATCGGGATTTGGAGCATCCTGGAAGCAAAGGATCAGATCGAACTGGTCCCGGGCCAGATCCTGGATCAGTTCCTGATAGTGCCTGTGCTGGAGCCGGAGTTCCACCTGGGGATGGCTTTTGTGGAACTGAGTCATTAAAGTGGGCATCAGCAGGGCCGAAAAAATCAGATAGGTACCGATCCGCAGCCGGTCTTTTCGGTTTTCCTGGAGGGCCTGGAGCCTTCCTTCCAGCTCCCGGTCCAGGGCCAGCATCTCCCGGGCGGCTGCCAGCACCAGTTCTCCGGCTTCGGTGGGCACCACCTGCTTGCTTTGGCGGGTGAACAGCGTCTGATGGAGCCGTTCTTCCAGCTTTTTCACAGCAATGCTCAGGGTAGGCTGGGTAATGTACAGTTTACGGGCAGCCGTATGGTAGCTGCCGGTTTCAGCCAGGGTACAGAGATACTGCAGCTGGCGGAGATTCAGGACCATGGCCGGACTCCTTTCAGCAGAGGGGTTTGAAAAAACGATTGAAAAAATTTATCACTTAATAAAATACCACAATTTGAATTTTCGCACAATGCCCCGTACAATACAGGTATCAGAACAACAACAGACCGGGCATTGCCCGGGGAAAGGGAAGTGACTGGTATGGCCAATGGGAAAACGGTGAAGAAGATGAAGGTGCCTCACACCTTTATCATTATTTTTGCCCTGATTGTAGCTGCGGTGATCCTGACCTGGATCATTCCCGCAGGGATGTATGATTTTGTGAAGAATGCCAGCGGGAAAAAGGTGGTGGATCCGGCTACCTTCCACTATGTGAAAAGTTCCGGGGTCAATCCTCTGAAGATTCCCCTGTACATTATCCAGGCTTTCAGCAAAAGGATCGACCTGGTGATGGTGATCCTTATGGCCGGGTCCGCCTTCCATGTGGTGACCAAAACCGGTTCCCTTCAGGCCATCCTGGCCCTGGGAGCCCGGAAGTTCTCTGACCGGCTGGATGTGTTCATCCCGGTGCTCACCCTGATTTTCGGGCTGATCTGCACCACCCAGGGAGCCAACACCTTCATTCCTTTTGCGCCGGTCATGGTGATGCTGGCCATGGCCATGGGGCTGGATTCTCTCACCGGGGCGGCCATTATGCTCCTGGGCGGGGCCATCGGGTTTTCCACCGGCACCCTGAACATGTACACCACGGTGGTGGCCCAGAACATTGCGGAACTGCCCCCTTATTCCGGGCTGGGATACCGGGCCTTCTGCTTTGTGGTCTATTATATCGTCACCAATATTTTCCTGATCCGGTATGCCAAAAAGGTGAAGGCCCGTCCGGAACTGAGCCCCATGTACGATCTGGATCAGGAGGCAAAGGCTTCCGGAGATGCCATGGATCTGGAAAAGACCGGCATCCTGGACCGGAACAAAGTACTGCCCCTGGTGCTCCTTGTCATTACTTTTGTGGTGATCATTTACGGAGCCATTGCCCTGAAATGGGGTATGAGCGAAATGTCCGCCCTGTTCCTGGTGTACGCGGTGGTGGCGGACCTGGTCAGCGGCGCCAGTGCCAATGAAATGTGCAAAGATCTCATCGACGGCAGCAAACAGATGCTGGGAGCCGCCTACATCATCGGCATGGCCACTGCCATCAGCACCATTATGAATGACGGGAAGATTACCTACACCATCGTCCACAGTCTGTCCTCCCTGCTGGAAGGGCTGCCGGCGGTGGTAATCGCACCGGGGATGGTCCTGGCCAACACCGTCATCAACATTTTCCTCACCAGCGGCAGCGGCCAGGCGGTGGCAGTGATGCCCATCCTGACCCCTCTGGCGGATGTGCTGGGGGTGACCCGGCAGACCACGGTGCTGGCCTTCAACTTCGGGGACGGATTCTGCAACTATGTGCTGCCCACCTCCACCGCCCTCATGGGGACCCTGAGTGTTACCAATATCCCTTATGACCGGTGGATGCGGTTCATGTGGAAACTGTTCCTGATCTGGCTGATTGTAGGCTGTATCCTGGCCTCTATCGCCCAGTTCATCCATCTGGGACCTATGTGATACTTTGAGTGAAGAGTGAAGAGTGAAGAGTGCAGAGTGGGTGACCGGAGAGAAAATCGGTCAGGGACCTGCGGAAGGAGAAAAAGATGCTGGATGAAATGATTGCCCGGGCCAATAACTGGGTGGACGGACATGCAAAAGAACTGACGGACATGGCAGATGCCATTTTTGACCATCCGGAAATCGGACCTCATGAGGTGTTTGCCAGCAAACTGCTGACGGACTGGCTGGAAGCCCACGGTTTTGCCGTGACCCGGGGCATCGGGGGCCTGGAGACCGCCTTCCGGGCTGTGTGGAAAAACGGAGAAGGGGGACCCAATCTGGGGCTCCTGTGCGAATACGACGCCCTGCCGGGCATGGGCCATGGCTGCGGCCATCAGATGCAGGGACCGGCGATCCTGGGGGCGGCAGAGGCCATCCGGCAGGCAGCCGGGGACAATCCTTTTACCCTGACGGTGTACGGGACTCCCGGAGAAGAAAACATCAGCGGCAAATACATTATGATCCGGAACGGCTGTACCTTTGAAGAGCTGGATGTGGCCCTGATGATGCACGGGGGGCCGGCCACCCAGACGGACATCAAATGCCTGGCCAATGCAGAATATGACCTGACCTACCATGGAAAAGCCGCCCATGCGGCCCTGAAACCGGAAGCGGGCCGGAGCAGTCTGGATGCCATGTGCCTGGCCTTCCACGGCATGGAATGTCTCCGGGAGCATGTGACTGACGATGTGCGGCTCCATTACAACATTACCGACGGAGGCGGCACCGCCGCCAATGTGGTGCCCAGTCTCACCAAAGCCCAGGTGATGGTACGGGCCAATACTGTAAAAGCGGTGAAGGAACTGATGGTCCGGCTGGAAAAGATCTTCCAGGGGGCGGCTCTGATGACGGAAACGGAAGTGGAGGCCAAAGTGGGAAAAATCCTGGATAACAAGATCCCCAACCTTCAGCTCAACGACATTCTGATGAAGCATGCCCGGGCACTTCAGGCCCCCAACTGTCAGCCTCCCCGGCAGCGCACCGGATCCACGGATTTTGCCAATGTAATGCACCGGGTCCCCGGGTCCTGCATCCGGGTGGCCTTTGTGCCAGACGGCACCAGTTCCCATTCCCCGGAATTCATTGCTGCCGGGAAAAGTGAAGCCGCCCACAAGGCCGTGGCCTTTGGGGCCAAGATCCTGGCGGATACGGTTCTGGAACTGGTGGAGAATCCGGAAGAACTGGCCGCCATCCGGCAGGAATTCCAGGAACGGCTGGCTGCCGAAGACAAGTGACCGGAGAGTGTCACCTGGTTTCACTGTAAACTTGAAAATCTGTAACAGAGGACGGAGAAGCCCATTCCGTCCTCTTTTTCTTTGGGTGGGTCCTGGACTGTCCCGGTACGGAAAGAGCTTGGAGCGCGAAAAAACGTAACAGCCGTGCTTTCCAAGGAAACACACTATCTATAGTGTTCTTTTGGGGTATAAAACGATTTTTGCCACAAGATATAGTTGCTGAAACGGGAGTTTTGGTGTATCATATCTATCAGCGACAAGTGCGGAACTGGAAAAAGGATTTGTACAGTTGCAGTTTTTCATGTATAATAAGGATAGTTATTCTTAAATACGGTAAATTATCAACAAATATTCTAAGGGGGAGCGGCCATGAAGGTTATCAAACGGGACGGATCCACGGTTTCTTTTGACCGGAACAAGATCGTCACTGCCATATCCAAAGCCAACAAGGCAGTGGAAGAAAAAGAACGGCTGGGACAGGAAGACATCGAAGAGATAGCTTCCTTCGTAGAGCATAAAAATAAAAAGAGACTGCTGGTGGAAGACATCCAGGACATGGTGGAAAAACAGATCATGGTCCGGGGCCATTATGAACTGGCCAAGGCTTATATCATCTACCGGTATAACCGGGCCCTGGTCCGGAAGGCCAACACCACCGATGATTCCATCCTGAGCCTGATCAGCAACAAGAACAAGGACGTAATGGAGGAGAACTCCAACAAGAATGCAGTGATGGTATCCACCCAGCGTGACCTGATCGCCGGGGAAGTATCCCGTGACCTGACCCGCCGGGTAGTGCTGCCGGAGAAGATCTCCAAGGCCCATGACCTGGGGGAAATCCACTTCCATGATGCGGATTACTTCATCCAGCCCATGTTCAACTGCTGCCTGGTGAATCTGGGGGATATGCTGGACAACGGCACGGTGATGCACGGCAAACTGATCGAAAGCCCCAAGAGCTTCCAGGTGGCCTGCACCGTTATGACCCAGATCATCGCTTCCGTGGCGTCCGCCCAGTATGGCGGCCAGTCCGTGGACGTGTCCCACCTGGGCAAATATCTGCGCCGGAGCCGGGAAAAATTCCGCAAGCGCCTGATTGAAACTACCCATGGCCAGCTGCCGGAAGAAGAAATGGAAGCCATCCTGGACAGCCGGATGAAGGACGAACTGGCCAGCGGCGTCCAGACCATCCAGTACCAGATCAACACCCTGATGACCACCAATGGGCAGTCTCCCTTTGTGACGCTGTTCCTGCACCTGGACCCCAATGACGAATACATCGAAGAAAATGCCCAGATCATTGCGGAAATCCTCCGGCAGCGGCTGGAAGGCATCAAAAACGAAGTGGGCGTCTATGTGACCCCGGCCTTCCCCAAACTGGTCTATGTGCTGGATGAATTCAACTGCCTGAAAGGCGGCAAATATGACTACCTGACCAAACTGGCGGTCCAGTGCTCCATCAAACGGATGTATCCGGACTATATTTCCGCCAAGAAGATGCGGGAAATCTACCAGGGGAACGTGTTCTCCCCCATGGGCTGCCGGTCCTTCCTGTCTCCCTGGAAGGATGAAAAGGGCAACTACAAGTTCGAAGGCCGGTTCAACCAGGGGGTTGTGTCCCTGAACCTGCCCCAGATCGGGATCCTGGCCAAAGGGGACGAGGAAAAGTTCTGGAAGCTGCTGGATGAACGGCTGGAACTGTGCTACGATGCTCTGATGGTCCGGCACAATGCCCTGAAGGGGATACGCAGCGATGTAAGCCCCATCCACTGGCAGAACGGCGCCATTGCCCGTCTGAAGAAAGGGGAAACCATCGACAAGCTGCTGGAAGGGGGCTATTCCACCCTGAGCCTGGGGTACATCGGCCTGTACGAATGCACCAAGGCCATGAAAGGCTGCAGCCACACCACTCCTGAAGGGGAAGAATTCGCCATGCGGGTGATGAAGCGGCTGCGGAAAGCCTGCGACGACTGGAAGGCACAGACCGGCCTGGGCTTTGCCCTGTACGGCACGCCGGCAGAATCCCTGTGCTACCGGTTTGCCCGGATCGACAAGGAACGGTTCGGAACCATCAAGGATATTACCGACAAAGGATATTACACCAATTCCTACCATGTGGATGTGCGGGAACCTATCGACGCCTTCAGCAAATTCAAGTTCGAAGCCCAGTTCCAGCCTATTTCCTCCGGCGGCTGCATTTCCTATGTGGAAATTCCCAACATGAAGAAGAACCCCACCGCCATCGAGGATGTGGTCCGGTTCATCTACGACAACATCCAGTACGCGGAGTTCAACACCAAATCCGACTACTGCCAGGTGTGCGGCTTTGACGGGGAAATCCAGATCAACGACAATCTGGAATGGGAATGCCCCCAGTGCCACAACAAGGATCAGTCCAAGATGAACGTGACCCGGCGGACCTGCGGCTATCTGGGAGAAAACTTCTGGAACGTGGGGAAGACCAAAGAAATCAAATCCAGAGTGCTGCATCTGTAAGGGGGCTTTTCGTTGAATTACGCAACCATCAAAAAATGTGACGTGGCCAACGGCCCCGGGGTACGGGTTTCCCTGTACGTCAGCGGCTGCACCCACCACTGCAAAGGCTGTTTCAACCAGGAAACCTGGGATTTCGCCTTCGGCAAGCCCTTTACCCAGGCCCAGCTGCAGGAAATCCTGGAAGACCTGGAACCGGAGTACATCCGAGGGTTCTCCCTTCTGGGAGGGGAACCCTTCGAACCGGCCAACCAGGAAGTGCTGGTGGGGGTGCTGCGGCACATCCGGGAGCGGTATCCGAAAAAGACCATCTGGTGCTACAGCGGCTATCTTTTCGACCACGACATGCTGGCCGGAAAGCTGGGGGACCCGGCCATTACCCGGGAGATGCTGGGGTACCTGGATGTGCTGGTGGACGGGGAATTTGTGGAAAGCAAAAAGAACCTGAACCTGCGTTTCAAAGGCAGCGAAAACCAGCGGATCATCAACGTGCCCAAGTCTCTGGAAACCGGGACCATCGTCTTGTGGGACGGAGAGGAATATGCGTGAAAAGAGAGGGTGCTGCACATTTTGTGCAGCACCCTCTAGCTGTAGAGCCGCATAGCGGCTCAAGTCTGGAGTCTGAAGTCTGGAGCCGAAGGTGAAATTTGCAGGCAAATTTTTAAATGGAAACGCAGCTGGCGCTGCTAACCCACCACCCATGCTGCGCATGGATACCCCCGCCCTTGCAAAGGGCGGATAACAAGTGCGTGGGCTGGCACCTTTGTCCTGAAAAAGCAATGGACGTCAGCCCGAGCCTGGCTGAACTGGTCAGGAATATGATGATTGCAGTATACGTTGCTGCATTTCCGGCCGGAGGTTCCGTACCCTCTGCCCAGGTATTCGGTCCTTTCAGGACCTCATGCCTCCACCATCGGGCATGGGGGGAACCCCTACATCGTTGGGGTCAGAGATTCGTACATCTGTCGGTCCGTCGCATTTGTCGGCTCAACGTCAATCCCGTCCAGCCAATCGAACAAACAACCATCGACTCCAACGGAGTAGGGGCGAGCCACAGGCCCGCCCTCCCCGGCCTGCGATTTTTACGTTCAGAAGCATCTGCTTCGGCAGATGGTCTCCATTGACAGCTGACCGTTGACGGGCCTGTGGCGCATGCAATAGCCTCTTGGAACAATGCCGCTGCAATATTGTCAGAAAAATACTTTCAGGGTATACTGGGCAAAAGGAAGAGTAAAGGCAGAGGGGTGAAGTCTATGGGAAAAACGCTAGGCAGAGCAATCTGGAATATGGTCCTTGCTGCCTTCCTGCTCTGGCTGGCTGCAGCCGGAATCGGACGGCTGTTTTTTGCCGAGAGATTCCATCAGGATGCTAAAATGATGAAACAGGCGGTAATGGAACTGCCTGTCTGCAGCCAGTATGGTTCGGCACCTCCTTATCCGCTCCACACCAAAGGACTCCTCTCTCAAAAATTCGCAGTGACTTTGGTCATCCCTGCTACCCAGGAAGCAGCTCAGGATATGATTCAAAACAGTCTTTTGGAAAACGGCTGGGAAATGAAGAAGACCAATCAGCGGAATGGGGGAGTAAAAGGAACTAAGGGAGAATATGTGTTGACGGCGGAACCTGCAACAAATCCCAACCGCTGGATTGTCATCATAGGAAAAAACGACTTGGTAAGCAGGCTGAACTTATAAAAATGCACTATGATGAAGGTTTCAACGAGAGCTTGGTGACCTATCCTCAGGGAAGAGGTATGTTGTATGAAAAATTACATCTCGGTAATTTACCAATATTATCCCCGGAATTTACCATGGGGGACTTATGCGTATCAGCAATCTGCAGAATATAGGAAGTATAAAGAAACGGTCTGCCGTTTTCAGGAAAATTCTCCTCTGGACTTTTATGATGTCTTGAAAAAAGGTCTACCTCATTTTTCCATTTTGGATTGGTGTAATTTTGATCTTTATCCGGATCGGGAATACAAAATCCTGCTGGCCCCAGATCAGCCGTATTTGGATGATGATCAGGCCCTTTTCCAGAGGTTGGCCGGGACTGTTGATGAACTGATTGTATTTGTGAGTCCGTTGCTTCCCGTATTCTATCTGTTGGAACAGCATACCTGTCAAACCGCAGAATGGTATATTTTTACCAATCAGGCAACCAGCGACAAGACAGTAGAAGTCAAAAACGCAGTACGAAAGACATTTCATGCATTCGGATATCAGGAGATAACTTATCAGGAAGCCAGCCGGATTATTCCCGCCGTTTGTACAGAATTGAAAAATACGGGACAAGCCTCTGTATTTGACTGTCTATTTGAGGACGGGGTAACAATCTGTCCTGATTTTTATAAGAAAGTAAAGAGGCGAATCAAATAGAATAAATGTGGTCGTGAGATTACGGCTGGCATAAGGAGATAAACTGATCCATATGAAAAAAGCTGCGGGGATAGTCATAGGAGTCATTTCAATCTGGCTATTGGTTTCTTCTCTGTATTTTTATGACGGAAGCCGCTACGAAATCAGCAAATATGAAGGCAAATATTGGCTCCATGATGATGTGAGAGCATTTACCATTGAAAAGGACGGGCAATCGCTTCAATGGGACAGAAGATACATTTACAGTTATGGAAAAAGCGGATTTGTCATCATTGATAAAAAAGACAACATGCTGAGAGTCCTGTTTGACAGGAAAACGGACGAGTTTCAAAAAAATAGTATGACAACTCAGGAAAAAAGATTTCCAGAGTATCTTCAGATTATCAGTTTTTCCGATATGAATGAAAGGGAAAAGAATATTTATCATGCGCTGCAGAACACCTCTGGAACCTACAAATGGTAAAATATAAAAAGGGCGGCCTGGTCTTGTTAATAAAGGGGTGTTCCAACTGGCTGGCTTTGAAAAAGAAGGTCTGGAGGCGTGGAATCGAGTTCCAGTGTCAGGCTCTGGCTTAGGTACTGGAAGCCTACGATGCTAAACTGGTCAGGAATATGATGATTGCAGTATATGTTGTTGCATTTCCGGCCGGAGGTTCCGTACCCCTGCCAAGGGATTCGGTCCTTTCAGGACCTCATGCCCCCACCACCGGACATGGGGGAACCCCCTACCCGCTGACGCGGGTCCTTTCCCCCTTTTCCACAGGATTAGGATGTTCCTATTCGTCACATCCGTCGCGGGGGACACATCTGGAACGCTCCCACAGGGCGGACTTGGCCTCCGGCCTTGCTGGCACTTTGTACGGGTATACATCGATTCTCCGGGAGCCGGGTGGACACCCTTTGGGCGGCCGGGACGGGTTTGCCTGCGGCGACCTCCTACATCGTTGGGGTCAGAGGCTCGTACATCTGGCGAGCCGCCGGTTGTGCGGCCTCTACGGGCCCATACTCTTCACTCTGCACTCTTCACTTTCAGAAATGAATGAATAACTATACTGTGATGAAGGCTTTACCGAGAACTTGTTGACACATACCCGGCTAACAGTCCCCATTTCCAAATCTCCCCAAAAATGGTAGAATAACCCTGTTGATTGCAAAGTTTTTCTGATGTTTTCATTGGATTTTGGAGGGGATTTCCATGGATGTACTGCATATGACGGAAGATGCTTTGGAAGCGCAATGTATTGAATGGCGCCGGTGGTTCCACGAACACCCGGAAGTGAGCACGGAAGAAAAGAATACCTCGGAGAAGATTTTCAATATCCTGAAGGACCTGGGACTGGATCCGGTCCGGGGCCAGGGCCACTACGGGGTGGCGGCTACCATCACCGGAAACAACCCCGGGCCCATGGTGGCTCTCCGGGCGGATATGGACGCCCTTTCCGTCAAGGAAGATACAGGACTGCCCTATGCTTCGAAAAATCCCGGGGTAATGCATGCCTGCGGCCATGACATCCACATGACCACCCTGCTGGAAACGGTTCTTCGGCTGCTCCGGCGGAAGGACGAAATCCAGGGCAGCGTCCGGCTGCTGTTCCAGCCTTCGGAAGAGCTGGCTCCCACCGGCGGCGCCCGGTATATGATCAAAGACGGGTTCCTGAAGGACGTAAAGGCGGTATTCGGTCTCCATGTATGGCCCAACTTTGTCTGCGGCCAGATCGGGGTAAAGCCCGGGGCCATGATGGCCGGTTCCGACCGGATCAAGGTGGTGATCAAAGGCCGGACTTCCCATGCAGGCCATCCTCAGGAAGGCATCGATGCCATTATGGCGGCAGCGGACTTCCTCCAGCAGGTGAGCCACATTGTCAGCCGGCGGGTGAGCCCTCTGGCCACGGCCACCATCAACATCGGCACCATCCACGGGGGATCCCGGTACAATGTGGTGCCTGATGAAGTGACCCTGGAAGGGACCATCCGGACCCTGGACGAAACCAACCGGAAACGGATCCCGGAATTCATCCAGGGCATCCTGGACGGCCTGAAGGCCTCTGCAGGCGTGGACTGCGAATTCAACTATTACTATGGCTACCCGGTACTGGACAACTGGCCGGTTCCGGAAAAAGTGGTGGAGGATACGGCCCGGCAGGTGCTGGGGGAAAAAGGTCTGGCGTCCCATGTGGTGCCGGATCTGACGGCGGAAGACTTCGGCTTCTACATGCAGGATATCCCTGGCTGCTTCCTGTGGCTGGGCTGCGGCACCGAAGGGGAACCGGTCCACGGCCTCCACAACGCCAAACTCTGTCCCAACGAAAACGCCCTGGTGGTGGGCTCCAAGCTCATGAGCCAGGTGGTGATCAACGCCCTGGAGGCTCTGAACCAGGGTGTGGATTTCAGCAAAAAAGACTGAAGGAGAAATTTTCATGAAAATGGCTTTTATCGGTGACAGCCTGGTAAGCTGCACCAACGAAACCCTGGCCAACACCTGGTATGACATCGCTTCCAAAAAGATGGGCTTTGAGGTGGTGAACAACGCCGCCGGGGGCAAACTGACCCTGGTCATGTGGGGCATGTTCAAAATGGATGTGGTGGATGAAAAGGCCGACGGGGTGTTCCTGTGCTGCGGCATGAACGACATCCTGCTGGACGAACCCATGAGCTCCATTGAAGAAAACATGGCCGGTACCCTGGACAAGGCCCGGGATGCAGGGCTGCCCATTGTGATCCTGGGGATCCCGCCTTTGACGCGGATCGAAAGTACGGAAAAGGGTTGGCAGCTGCCCAGTGAATTTGAAAAGCACAATGCGGCCCTCCGGGAATACCGTCAATGGCTCCAGGAAGAAGCAGAACGCCGGAACCTGCCGGTGCTGGACTATGAACAGGTTCTCAGCGAAGCGGAAAAGAAAACCGGCCGGAGCATGTTCCAGGACGGCCTCCATCCCAACAAGGAAGGGTACCAGGCGGTAGCGGAAGCCTTTGAAAAAGTGCTGAAAGCCGCCCTCCAGGAGCAGGCATGAAGCTGGAACACAACCAGCCGGTGGTCATGACCCGGTCCGTGATGCTGTCCATGGCCAATTCCGCCGGACACCTTTTCGGTGGCACCCTTATGGGCTGGATGGACGAACTGAGCGGGATCACCGCCCACCGGTTCGCCTGGACCCGGGTGACCACAGCTGCTGTAAAAGGCATGAACTTTTACGTGCCCATCCCCTACGGTACGGTCCTTCAGCTGGAAGGCCGGGTAATCCGGGTGGGGAACACCTCCATGGAGGTGGAAGTGGTGGCCTGGCTGGAACCGGAACAGGAAGACCAGGAGCCCGTCCGGGCGGCGGATGCCCTGTTTGTGTACGTATCCCTGGACGAAAACCGGAAACCGAAAAAAATCCAGCGGTCTCTTTGAGACGCTGGATTTTCTGTATCAGGAAAGGAAGCAAACCATGATTTATTATTTTTCCACCACCGGCAATTCCCTGGCCCTGGCCCGGAAACTGGCCGCCGCCCTGGGGGACGGGATCTGTTCCGTCACCCGGACCAGGGAAAAGACACTGGAAGGGCCGGCCGTCGGCCTGGTGTTCCCGGTGTACTACGGGGATGTGCCTGCCAATGTGCAGGAGTTTGTCCGCAGCCACGCTTTCCCGGAAGGCGCCTGTGTGTATGCCCTGGCCACCTGCGGCAGTACCTGGGGCCGGACCTTCCGGACCCTTCAGCAGCTGCTGGGAGAAAAGGGCTGCCGGCTTGCCTGGAGCCGGGCAGTACCGCTTATCGCCAACAGCACCATCTGCATGAAGTCCCATATCGGGTATGACCTGAAAAAACTGGACAAGGAGGAGGCCCTGGTCCGGGAAGGGGCGGAAGCGGTGAAAAAACGGAAGGAAGACCATTCCCAGGAACAGGATTCCCTGATGGCCGGGCTTTTTGACACCTGGCTGGGACGGAAAATCGGGAACTGGTATCTGGCTGTGCAGGTGGCACCGGACCGGTGTGTCCGCTGCGGGGAATGTGTACGGCTGTGCCCTGTGGAAAACATCCATCTGGGGGAAAAAGCGGCGGTGATGGGGGACCATTGTCTCCACTGCCTGGCCTGCCTCCATGGCTGTCCCCATCAGGCCATCACCGCCCGGGGCCGGGTGGTATTGAAAGAAGACCAGTACCGGCATCCGGGAGTGACGGTGCAGGAGTTGGAACGGTAAACAGAGGGGGTGCTGCACGTTGCGTGCAGCACCCCCGTTTTTCTTATTCTTTTTTTGTTCCGCGTCCCTTTACGCAATACCCGATCCACCCCAAAAACACCAGGGCGATGACCATCCACTGGGCCAGGGCGGTGGGGCCCTGTTTGGCGAACAGGTCGTCGTAGCCTTTCAGGTAGATGGCCAGGATCACCAGGGGCAGGCCGTAGGTGTAATACAGTTTCCATTGGTCAGCCAGGTTCCGTCCGGCACCCTGGTTCACTTCCTCCAGGAAGTGGGTCCAGCCCCAGCCGTTTTTCCGAGTGCAGAACAGCACAAAGGTCAGACCGCCCAGAGGCAGCAGGTTGTTGGAGACGATGAAATCTTCCAGATCCAGGACACCGGTGCCCGGCCCCAGAGGCTGGAAATCGCTCCACAGGTTGAAGCCCAGCACGCAGGGAATGCTCCCCAGGGCAATGAGGGCAAATACGAACCAGGCGGCTTTGGGCCGGTCCCAACCCAGCAGTTCCCGGAAGCAGGCAATGATGCTTTCCATGACCGCAATCACCGTGGACAGGGCTGCAAAGGACAGGAACACAAAGAACAGGCTGCCCCAGATCCGGCCTCCCGGCATCAGAGTGAACAGGTTGGGGATGGTGAGGAAGATCAGGGAAGGGCCGGCATCCGGCTGGATCCCATAGGCGAAGCAGGCGGGGATGATGATGAAGCCGCTCATGAGAGCCACAAAGGTGTCCAGAGCGGTGATGGTCAGGGCTTCTCCCGGCAGGCTCCGCTTTTTGTCCATATAGGAAGCAAAGATCATCATGGCTCCGTTGCCGGCGCTGAGGGTGAAAAAGGCCTGGCTCATGGCGGCATAGATCACATTTCCCCAGCCCAGTTTTTCCAGAGAAGCGAAATTGGGTACCAGGTAGAATTCAATGCCCTTTTCCGCTCCCGGCAGGAACAGGGAATGGACCGCCAGGATGATCATCAGCAGCAGCAGGGCGCTCATCATCACTTTGGTAATCCGCTCGATGCCTTTTTCCAGTCCCATATAGCACACCAGGAACCCCAGGAGGCAGGACAGGAAGGTCCAGAAGCCCATGGAAAGAGGCTGGGCCAGCATCTCTTGGAAGGTGGTCTGGATGAAGGCCGGAGACTGGCCCACAAAGGTTCCTTTCAGATGGAGCCAGCAGTAGTTCAGCATCCACCCGGTAACCGTGGTGTAGTACAGCATCAGCAGGATGACTCCGGCAATGCCAATGTATTTCAATCGGGGCCAGCGGCTGCCGGCGGGAGCCAGCCTGTCGAAGCAGCGGGCTACGCTCTGGCGGCTGCTGCGGCCCAGGGCGAACTCACACAGGAGCACTGGGATCCCCAGGATCAGCAGGAAAATCAGGTACAGAAGGATGAAGGCGGCCCCTCCGTACTGGCCGCACAGATAGGGGAATTTCCACACATTGCCGATGCCGATGGCGCAGCCGGCGCTGACCAGGATGAAGCCCAGACGGGATTGGAAGGAATCACGGGTGCTTTGCTGTTCTGACATAAGACTACCTCACTTCTATGCTACGAATGATTAATATGTTACAATTTTACAATAAATGTCTGGGGAATGCAAAAAAAAAAATAAGGGCTGCTGCCTGTGCAACAGCCCATTTTTCATGCTTTCTTTCTTGACGCTGTGTAGAATATGAATCCCAAAAACAGTGCTGCCAGGACCAGCCACTTGGCCAGGACTTCCGGGCCCTGTTTGCTGAACATGTCGTAATACCCTTTCAGATAGATGGTGATGATCAAAAGGGGCAGCACATACAGAAGGTAATTCCGGAGGGACGACGGCAGGTTCCGGCCTTCTCCGTCATTGGCTTCCGCCAGGAAATGGGTCCAGCCCCAGCCGTTCTTTTTGGTGCAGAACAGCACAAAGGCCAGGCTGCCCAGAGGCAGCAGGTTGTTGGAGACGATGAAATCTTCCAGGTCCAGGATGGAAGACCCGGGGCCCAGGGGCTGGAATCCGCTCCACAGATTGAAGCCCAGGACACAGGGGATGCTCAGGAGCACAATGGCCAGCCCATTGACGGCCACGCTTTTTTTTCGGCTCCAGCCGTACAGGTTCATGCCAAAGGCGATGATGTTCTCAAATACGGCAATCACCGTGGACAGGGCTGCAAAGGACAGGAACACAAAGAACAGCATGCCCCAGAACCGGCCGCCCGGCATCTGGACGAACAGATTGGGAATGGTCAGGAAAATCAGGGAAGGACCGGCGTCCGGCTGGATCCCGAAGGCGAAGCAGGCGGGGATGATGATGAATCCGGCCATGAGAGCCACAAAGGTATCCAGCGCTGTAATGGTGGAGGCCTCGCCGAACAGGCTCCGGCCGTGGGGCAGGTAGGCTCCGAATATCAGCATGGCTCCGATGCCGATGGACAGGGTAAAGAAGGCCTGGCTCATGGCGGCGTAGATCACATTCCCCCAGCCCAGCTGGGCCAGGGTGTCAAAATTGGGTACCAGGTAGAACCGGATCCCTTTTTCCGCTCCTTCCAGGAACAGGGAGTGGCCGGCCAGGACGATCATCAGCAGCAGCAGGGCGCTCATCATCCATTTGGTGATCCGCTCCACCCCGTTCTGGATTCCCAGGTAGCAGACACCGAAGCCCATGGCACAGGTGAGCACCATCCAGAACAGCAGGTTGGACGGATCCTTGAGCATGGTTCCGAAGGTGGCGGTGATGAACTGGGGCGAGGCTCCCACAAAGGTGCCGGTAATGTGGAGCCAGCAGTAGTACAGCATCCAGCCGGTAACCGTGGTGTAGTACATCATCAGCATGTAGCAGCCCACGATGCTGATGGCCTTGAACCGGTGCCAGCAGGTGCCGGGAGGTTCCAGCGCTTCGAAGCTTTTGGCGGCGCTGCAGCGGCTGCCCCGGCCGATGGCGAATTCGCAGACCATCACCGGGATCCCCATAATGAGCAGGAACACCAGATAGATCAGGATAAAGGCGGCGCCTCCGAACTGGCCGCACAGGTAGGGGAACTTCCACACATTCCCGATGCCGATGGCACAGCCGGCGCTCACCAGGATGAATCCCAGCCGGGAGCTGAAGGATTCTGTAGATACACCTTTCTCAGACAAAAAAACACCTCATTTCAAAATGTGACAATTCAGTGATTTATATTGTATTATAGTCTGGAAGAAGTTGCAACCTTATTGTTTTACTCAGAGCCAGCGAAGCTGGCATCCATCGGCCATTGACCGTTGACAGCTGACAGCGGCGGCCCTGTGGACGCCGCTTATCGCCGCTTATCTCGCCTTCGGCTGGATCATGGGCGGAGTCTGGGCCTTGACCTTGGGACCGGTGGGCACGGGGCCCTGAGGCTGGGCAGGCTGGGGCAGAGGAGCGGCGGTTTGTTTGTTCATGGCCGGGGTCTGTTTCTGTCCGGCCTGGGGGAGAGATTTTTTCGGCCCTGCCGTCTTGGAACCGGTTTTCTGCTGGTCCATGATCCGGTTCCGCTCCTGGGCCGCTTTTTCCTCTGCCCGCTGGGTGGACAGGCTGCGCCAGAAAAAAAGACCGGCAGCCAGTACGGCAATCAGGATGATGGACAGGAGACGCTGGGGGGAGAAACGGTGTCTTTCCCTTGAAGAAGAGGCTGCCTCCGGCTGCTTTCCCTCCGGAAAGCCCGTCAGCCATTTCATGATTCTGCGAAGCATGGCAAAAATCCTTTCTTATAGAAAAAAGTACCGCCCGACTGAGCAGTCTGGCCGGCAGAATCTATTGTACATTTCCTGGGGGGAAAAAACAATGGAAAAGGTTGGAGTCGGGAGTCAGAAATCCTAGGAAAGAATCCGTCTGGCGGAAGGATCCTCGTAAAGAATGACACGGCAATCTTGTCAGAGAAATCCCCTTACGGTATACTGGTATCCAGCAATGAACATGCAACGCAGTATCGTTTTCCAGAAAAGGAATCAAAAATATTTTATCTGAGTTTTGCCACAGACGTTGTAGGGGCTCGCCGCAGGCAAGCCCGTCCCGGCCTCCCGGAGGGCAGCGATGCAAAAATCCTGCACCGACAGGTTTTTTAAGGAATCAAAATGAAAAAAAGTATGAAAATATTGCTTTGCGTCCTTTTTGCTTATCTGGCTACTGTCCTTTACCACTTTTTGGAACCCTTTACTTACGAAACATTATTCGAACATGATGTAATTGATAATTTTGGTCCTAAGGGGAGAATTTTTGTTTTAAAGCGAGATGGCAGAAAAGAATTATGGGATCACAGACCGGAGGAAGCGAAGAAGGTAACAATTCTGGATTGGGACATTCATGCAAAAAAAAGTGAGACGGATATATTTTACCGGGACACGGTATTTTATTCTTATGGAAATGCGGGATTTTATGTGATCTATGCGGATCCATTCCATATTAAAGTGTGGAAAAATCCAGATTTAGAAGAAAAAACGGAGAAAAGAATTGAAAAATCTCTAAAGAAATACAATTCGAACCAACTTTACGTAATCCAGAATTTTGATGAGCTGACCAATACGGAACAGAGAGCGTACTTGGAATTGCGTGGGCAACCCAAATCGATTCCGTAGGGGGGGACCAAGGGCTGCTGCCATAATCCCGCCCGGCGGAGAGCCCTCGCGGGTGTATGGGTATAGAAGTTTTTGCCCTCTGGGCGGCCGGGACGGGCTTCCCTCGGGAAGCCCCTACGCCGTTGGGGTCAGAGACTCGTACATCTGGCGAGCCGCCGGTTGTGCGGTCTCTACGGGCCCATGCTCTTCACTCTGCACTCTTCACTTTTGGACATGAATGAATAACTATACGGTGATGAAGGTTTCACCGAGAACTTGTTGACACATACTCTGCCCCGGCAGATGGTCTCCTTTGGCGTGAGACTGTGTTATAATAGGAAATCATTGCAAAGCTATCATTGACAAAGGAAGGAATCCATGGCTAAAAAATATTTTTTCTTTGATATCGATCGGACCCTGGGGTTGGGAATCACCGGGCAGGTGCCGGAAGACACCCAGTACTGTGTGGATGAACTCCAGCGGCAGGGGCATTTTGTGGCCCTGGCCACAGGACGGCTCCAGTGCGATGCGGCGGCTTTTGCGGCCAAACACGGCATCCGTTCCATGGTGGCCGACGGGGGCAACAGCCTTACGGTGGACGGGAAGATCCTGGAGATGGAAGGGCTGCCCCTGGCATCGGCCAAGGCCCTGCTCCGGGAACTGACGGAACGGAACCAGCCCTGGTCCGTGGTGCTGGACAACACCCTGGACCGGTACACTCCCTATCCGGATTATCCCCGGGAGGATCCGGGAAACTACATGAACACCAAAGTCCAGCCGGTGGACATCGACGGCCTGGAACAGGTGTACAAAATCATGTATGTCCGGGAACAGCCGGGTACGGAACCGGCGGACCGGCGGCAGCTGCCCCATCTGCCCTTCATCGACAACACCTGGCTGGTGGAACCGGTGGACAAGGGGGCCGGCATCGAAAAGCTCATGGGCCTTATGGGAGCGGATCCCAAAGATGCGGTGGTGTTCGGAGACGGACTCAATGACATCACCATGTTCCGGAAGCCTTTTTTCGGGGTGGCCATGGGGAACGCCCGGCCGGTGATCAAGGACCGGGCGGACTACATCACCGACGACAACGACAAGGGAGGCATCCTCAATGCCTGCCGGAAGTTCGGGTGGATAAAAGATGAGTGCAGAGGAAAGAGAGGAGAGGAGTAAGATGAAGATTTGGAAAATCGTGACAGGGGTGCTGGTGTTCAGCCAGATTTCTCTGGGGATGGCCCTGGCGGCGGCCCCGTCCCTTGATAAAATCGTCAAACCTTCCAAGGGCTATGTGTGGCGTCTGGATGCGGCCAACAAACTCCGGCTGCCCCGGTCCTGGCGGGTGGATGATGCCAACCGGATGAGCGGCAGCGGCCAGCCTTCCATCCTGAATCTGGCGGCGCTGACCCAGGAACTGCAGAAACAGGGCATCCAGCCAAAACAGGTGATCCTGGTGGACCTGCGCCAGGAGGACCATGGATACCTGAACGGCACGGCGGTAAGCTGGTACGGGGACAACAACTGGGCCAATGTGGGAAAATCCGATGCCGCCATCCGGAAGGAGGAAGTCCGGCGGCTGGAAAAGGAAGAAAACCGGGAAACACCCTACTACCATCTGGATAAAAAGAAAAAGCCCCATTACAAGGGAACGGAAAAAGTCCAGGCGGCCCTGACGGAACAGCAGGCAGCGGCTCTGTTCGGCTTGGGCTATGCCCGGTTTGCCAGTACGGACCATACCTGGCCGGAACCGGCGGAAGTGGACGCCTTCCTCCAGTGGCAGAAAAACCTGCCGGCGGATGCCTGGCTCCATTTCCACTGCCAGGCCGGGAAAGGCCGGACCACCGCCTACATGATCATGCGGGATATCTGGCTCAACGGGCAGCAGGACAGTCTGGAAACCATCTGCGCCCGGCAGCATGCCCTGGGGGGACAGGATGTGCTCCACATGACCCATAAGGAAGGGTGGCGCCAGACCATCGACGACCAGAAAATCTACCGGCTGAAGCAGTTCTATACATATGTAAAAGAACTCCAACAGGGAAAAATCACCCAAAGCTGGACGGATTATCTGAAAGAGAATCCGTGAAAAAAGGAGTGCTGCACATTGAGTGCAGCACTCCTTTTTCGGTCTCAGTCTTCCTTCTTCAGGAACCCGGGAGTGGTCAGGTACCGGTCTCCGTTGTCCGGCAGCAGCACCACCAGGGTCTTGCCTTTGTTTTCCGGCCGTTTGGCTACTTCTACGGCAGCATACAGGGCAGCCCCGCCGGAAATCCCGATCAGGAACCCTTCATGATGGATGAAGTCCCGTGCGGTTTCGTAGGCCTGGTCCGTGGAAGCCGTGAGGATTTCATCGTAGATCTTGGTGTTCAGGGTCTTGGGCAGGAAGTTGGTGCCGATGCCCTGGATCTTGTGGGGACCGGGTTTGCCCTGGCTCAGCAGGGGAGAATCCGCCGGTTCCACAGCCACCACTTTTACGGACGGTTTCTTTTCCTTCAAATATTCCCCAACACCGGTCAGGGTACCGCCGGTACCTACACCGGCTACGAAAATATCCACAGCACCGTCGGTGTCATCATAGATTTCCGGGCCCGTAGTGGCTTTGTGGGCCGCCGGGTTGGCCGGGTTGTCGAACTGTTCCGGGATGAAGCTGCCGGGAATGGAGGCGGCCAGTTCCTTGGCTTTTTCCACAGAGCCTGCAATGCCTTTCTTGGCTTCGGTCAGCACCACTTCAGCACCATAGGCGGCAATCATGTTCCGTCGTTCAATGGACATGGTTTCCGGCATTACCATAATGGCCCGGTAGCCTTTCATGGCAGCCACAGCCGCCAGGCCGATGCCCGTGTTGCCGCTGGTGGGCTCAATGATCACACCGCCCTTTTTCAGCACCCCCCGTTTTTCCGCATCTTCAATCATGGCCTTGGCAATCCGGTCCTTGGCGGAGCCAGCCGGGTTGAAGCTTTCCAGCTTCACCAGCAGCCGGGCCTGGAGGTTCTTGTCCGCTCCGAACTTCACCGGTTCCAGCAGAGGGGTATGGCCGATCAGATCCAGTACGCTTGTATAGATTTTAGACATAATCATCTCTCCTTTATCACTGACAGAAATGGAATTTTCAACATTCAATGCATTTGAACTGCGTTCCCGGGAACGTCAACATCGGGGTCCCAGGGGCTTGTTCCACCAGTTTTGCTGCAAGGGGAAAACCTCCTTTTTCCAAGGAAAATACTAGGATATCTCTGCCGAAAAAAAGTGCCAGAGCACTTTTTTCGGAAGTTGACAACACAATCAGCGGAAGTTCACAACCTGCTTCAGGACCGGACCTTCCTGCTGGGCCTTCAGATCACTGACCTGCCGCTTCAGCAGGGCCACCTGTTTTTCCAGGGCGGCGATCTGGTCCTCAATGGGATCCGGCAGCCGGTTGTGGTTCAGGTCCACGTCCCGCTCAGAATGGGCGGGAGCCACCCGGACCCCCTTCCGGGCCACCACATGGCCGGGGATGCCCACCACCGTGGCATAGGGAGGGACTTCCTTCAGCACCACGCTGCCGGCACCGATCTTGGCGCCTTCTCCCACGGTGAAGGAACCCAGCACCTTGGCTCCGCAGGCCACCACCACATAATCTCCGATGGTGGGATGCCGTTTGCCCTTTTCCTTGCCGGTGCCTCCCAGGGTCACCCCCTGGTACAGGGAAACATTGTTTCCAATAATGGTGGTTTCCCCGATGACGATGCCGGATCCATGGTCAATGAACAGCCCTTCCCCGATCTGGGCCCCGGGATGGATCTCGATGCCGGTGGCCAGCCGGGCCAGGGTGGAAATGAAACGGGCGGTGACGAACCAGGATCTTTTATAGAAGAAATGGGAAAGCCGGTAGGCCCAGATGGCGTGGAGTCCCGAGTAACAGAGCACGACTTCCAGGGTGTTCTTCACCGCCGGATCCCGTTGTTTGATGACTCGGATGTCGTTGCGCATGGATGCAAACATAGCTTTCTCCTCCCCTTTGGATACAAAAAAAGACCGCCTCTTCCCAGAGGCGATCTCTCGCGGTTCCACTCTGATTGCAGCCAGACTTCGGCTGCCTCTCATACCGGTAACGGCGGCTGCCCGGAAGGCCCTACTTACGTTCAGGTCTTCAGCTCCCAAAGGCATTCCATCTTCTGAAGCTTCGGCGCAAACTTTCAGCCGGTGATTCGCGCTCTCTGTGCCACTTTTTGAAGTGTACTTGTTTTGGTCATTGCCATTGTGTTTTTCACGTTGACTGTATAATAAACTTTTTCGATACACTTGTCAAGAGAATTTTAAAAAATTTTAAAAGGGAGGGATTGCAGGGAGAAAGGGGGGATGGTATCATAAGGCTTGCATAAAGAAAGAGGGATGTTTTATGGACGGAAGGAAAAAGAGGACGGAAGGGTCCCGGAACCATAGAGGAAAGACCGTAATGCTGGGGGTATCCGCCCTGGTGTTCCTGGGGGTGCTGCTCACCGGCTGCTTTGCCCTGGGGTACAAGGGCGTGGGAGCTCCCGGGCCTACGGTGCCGGTCAAAAAGACGGAAACGGTGAAAAAAGAACAGCCGGCCCTGCCGGAAAAGAAGGAGACACCGGTGGAAAGCCTCCAGAAGAAACAGGAGGAACCCAAAGCGGCGGAACCCCAGCCGGCGGCGGAGCAGCCTCTGGTGCCCGGGAAAAAGTACACGGTGCTGGTGGACAAAAGCGACCACAAACTGTACCTGAAGGACGGGGATACGGTAGTCCGGACCTGGGGCTGTGCCATTGGCAAAGGAGGCCTGGGCCAGAAGGAACGCCGGGGAGACAACATGACCCCTGTAGGGACCTTCCGGGTTGATGAAATCGACGACGCTTCCGGCTGGACCCATGATTTCGGAGACGGCAACGGAGAGATCCAGGGAGCTTACGGACCCTGGTTCCTGAGCCTGGATACGGAAGACCTGAGCCAGGGGAACTGGGACGGCATCGGGATCCACGGTACCCATGATCCAGCTTCCATCGGCACCGACGCTTCCGAAGGCTGCGTCCGGCTGGACAACGGCAACCTCCGGGAACTGGAAAAAGTGGCCTATGTGGGGATGCCGGTAACCATCCAGGACTGATATTCATGGCCCATTCATGGAAATAGGGTATGCTGGGAACCCTTGAAGGAAAAAGTTCTATTGACTCGGAATGGATTTTACCTTTTCTGCCGACACAAAGAATAAAATAAAAAGTATAAAGAAAAGTAATAATAACTATTGAAAACCTTTAAGCCCTTATTTTACATGGTGTAAATCAACAAAAAACTGTTGACGAAAAAGATACAAAAAGTTATACTAATTGTAGTAATCATTATCCAAAAGTGCAAGACGCAAAATAGCAAAATAAAGGAATGGAGGTGTTGATTACGCTTACTGCTGCTGAACTGGCCAAACTGCTCCGGGACAACGGATGCAAGGTGACCCCTCAGAGACTGGCTGTTTATGACATGCTGGCCCATACAACGGAACATCCTACAGCGGAAATGATCTACAACAAGGTGAAGGAAAAATACCCCACCATGAGTTTTGCCACGGTGTACAAATCCGTGGAGATTTTCAGCAAGCTGCACATCATCCAGGTGCTGAACACCGGGGAAGACAGCTTCCGCTACGATGCCAATGTGATGGAACATCCCCACATCCGCTGCATGAAATGCGGCAAAGTCTGTGATGTGCCCCATCTGGACGCCAAAGCCATCGAAGATAAGGTGGCCAAGGAAACAGGCTTTACGGTACAGGGCCATCAGTTCTACTTCTACGGGCTGTGCGCAGACTGTCAGAGCCAGAAAAACTGAACCTGAAGAAAAAATGCCGGACTCGGAGAGTTCGGTGTTTTTTTACATTTCTTTCCCGGTTTTTGCTATAATAATAAGTATAATAGCGGGGTGGGAACATCTGCCCCGACATTTTTGTATGGAACGGTGTTATCCCATGACCTTAACCAATTTTGAAGTGGACGTGCTGGCCAGCGGCAGCAAGGGGAATTCCACCCTGATCCGTGCCGGTCAGACGGCCATCCTGATCGATGCGGGGATTTCCTGCCGGCGGATCGTCCAGGGCCTGAAGCGCTGCGGACTGGAACCGGAAGATCTCAGCGGGGTGTTCCTGACCCATGAACACAGGGACCATGTGGCCGGACTGGATGTATTCGCCCGGCACTACAGCTCCGTTCCGGTGTTTGCCAACGAGCGGACCTGGGCCCAGCTGCCTGTCCGGCGCCAGCTGCCCCGGCCTCAGGTACGGGTGATTCCCCGGAGCTGTACCATGGGGAACCTGCGGATCGAACCGTTCCGGATCCCTCACGATGCAGCGGATCCGGTAGGATATGCCATCTTCAACGGAGATGAGAAATGCACCTACCTGACGGACTGCGGGGTGATTACCCAGGCCGTGGAGCAGGCGGCGGAAGGGGCTTCCGTCATGGTCCTGGAAGCCAACCATGATGAGTCCATGCTCCGGAACGGGCCTTATCCGGTGGCCCTCCAGAACCGGATCCTGGGCCGGGAAGGCCACCTGTCCAACCGGACGGCAGGGCAGTTCCTTACTTCCCTGGAAGACCCTCCTTCGGAAGTGATCCTGGCCCATCTCAGTGAAAAGAACAATACGCCGGATGTTGCCTACCGGACCGTACGGGAAGTCCTGGAGGACTGTCCCCGGACCCGGGAAATCCAGCTGTATGTGGCACAGCAGCAGGAAATGGTCAGCAATGTCCGCTGAAAAGGAGTAAAACCATGAAACATACCATTACCAAGAAAACCCTGAGCACCCTGGTGGCTCTTTCTTTAAGCGCCAGCTTCCTCACCGCCGGCTGCGGCCTGGCCAGCAACAAGACGGCTGCCAAAACGGAAAACAAGCCGGCCCTGACCCAGGAACAGCAGACCAAAAAGGCGGAAGCCAATATGAGCGCCGCCCGGAACACCCCCATTGTCCAGGCCGCCAAGAAGGTGGGCCCGGCTGTAGTGGGTATCACCAACAAGGCCCTGGTACGGGATTACTTCAACCGGACCCAGCTGGTGGAACAGGGCAGCGGTTCCGGGGTGATCTACAGCAAGGACGGGCTCATCGCCACCAACAACCATGTGGTGGCCGGGGCCCAGGAAATCGTGGTGAGCCTGCCTGACGGAAAGACCTATAACGGAAAAGTGCTGGGCACCGACCCCAATACGGATCTGGCGGTAGTGAAAATCGATGCAGATGAGGAACTGCCGGTGGCGGAATTCGGGGATTCTGATTCTCTGATGGTGGGGGAACCGGCCATTGCCATCGGGAACCCCCTGGGCATGGAATTCCGGGGCAGTGTCACCGCCGGGGTGATCAGCGCCCTGAACCGGTCCCTGGACATGGGTGAACGGCGGTTCCGGCTGATCCAGACCGATGCGGCCATCAACCCGGGGAATTCCGGCGGGGCCCTGGTGAACGCGGACGGTCAGGTGATCGGCATCAACAGCGCCAAGATCGCCGCTTCCGGGGTGGAAGGCATCGGTTTTGCCATTCCCATCAACGAAGCCAAGCCCATCCTGAAGGAACTGGCGGAAAAAGGACGGGTGGTCCGGCCTTATCTGGGGGTCAGCCTGCTGGATCAGACCCTGGCCAAACGGCTGGGCATCGATCTGGACCTGAGAGGAGGGCTGTTCGTCGTAAAGATGTTTCAAGACGGTCCTGCATACCGTGGAGGCATTCGTCCAAACGATATTATCGTTAAGTTCAACGGTACTAAAGTGGCTTCTGTAGCCGATCTCCGGGATGCCCTGGGCAAATGCCAGGTGGGACAGCAGGTGCCGGTGACCATTCTCCGGGGAGATGAAGAAGTGAACAAGACCGTCACTCTTACGGAAATGCCCCAGCAGAGCAGCCAGCAATGATCAGGATCACCCTGGCCTGCGCAGGCAAACTGAAGGAAAAGTACCTCCGGGAGGCGGAACAGGAATTCACCAAGCGGCTGGGCGCTTACTGCCAGCTGGAAACCCGGTGCATCAACGAAGAGAAGATGCCCGATGATCCGTCCCCGGCGGTGAAGGAACAGGTGCTGGCCCGGGAAACGGACCGGATCCTGAAGCTGATCCCGGAACACAGTTTCGTCATCCTGCTGGATCTTACGGGGAAGGAAATCTCTTCCCCCCAGCTGGCGGAAAAAATGGAACAGTGGATGGTGGAGGGGGTGAGCCATCTGACCTTTGTGATCGGAGGTCCGTTTGGCTACACCGACGCCCTGCGGAAACGGGCGGATTTCCGGTGGAGCTTCTCACCGCTGACCTTCACCCATCAGATGATCCGGATCCTGCTTTTGGAGCAGATCTACCGGGCCTTCAAGATCATGCGGAAAGAAAAATACCATCACTGAAAAAGACCGGACTGGAACCTGCAGGTTGTGCGGAATCCGAGAGGGACCAGCCCGGCTTTTTGGAAAACAGCGGATAGCGGGAGTGCTCCCGGTTATCCAGCAAGGGGAGTGGAAACATGGAAAAGGCAAAAGTGTATTTTACGGATTTCCGGTGTCCGGTGGGCACCAGTGCACTGGAGAAGCTCCAGCGGCTGTGCAGGGCAGCCCATATGGGAGACATTGACTTCCAGGGGAAATTCACCGCCATCAAGATGCATTTCGGGGAACTGGGGAACCTGGCCACCATCCGGCCCCAGTATGTAAAGGCGGTGGCGGACCTGGTGAAGGAATGGGGCGGCAAACCCTTCCTCACCGACTGCAACACCCTGTATCCCGGCAGCCGGAAAAATGCCCTGGACCATCTGGACTGTGCCGCCATCAACGGGTACAACACCATTACCACCGGCTGTCAGGTGATCATCGGGGATGGCCTCCGGGGCACGGATGAAGTGGAAGTGCCGGTTCCCGGCGGGGAATACATCCAAAAAGCCAAAATCGGCCGGGCCATTATGGATGCGGATGTATTCATCAGCCTGGCCCATTTCAAGGGCCATGAAGCCACCGGCTTCGGCGGTGCGGTAAAGAACGTGGGCATGGGCTGCGGCAGCCGGGCCGGGAAAATGGAACAGCATTCCTCCGGCAAGCCCAAGGTGGATGAAGAACTGTGCCGGGGCTGCGGCCGGTGTGCCAAAGAATGCGGCAGCGATGCCATTTCCTATATCAATCACAAGGCTCACATCGATGAGGAAAAATGTGCCGGATGCGGCCGCTGCATCGGGGCCTGCGGGTTCGACGCCATCCAGAGCGTCCAGTGGGATGCCAATGAGCTGCTGGACCGGAAAATGGCGGAATATGCCCTGGCCGTGGTCCATGGCCGTCCCTGCTTCTATATCAACATGGTGATGGATATTTCTCCCAACTGTGACTGCCACGGGGAAAACGACGCACCCATCCTGCCCAATATCGGCATGTTTGCGTCCTTTGACCCCATTGCCCTGGATCAGGCCTGTGCCGATGCCTGTCAGAAGGCCCAGCCCCTGCCCAACAGCCAGCTGGCGGACCACTTGGCCCAGAAGGACTGGGAATGCCACCACGACCACTTCCTGGACAGCAATCCCCGGGTGGACTGGGCCACCACCCTGGAACACGGAGAAAAGATCGGACTGGGGACCAGAGCATATGAACTGGTTGCGCTGAAATGATCAGAGAGGGTACTGCGGCCATAGGCGGTACCCTCTTTTTATCCATCTGGAACCCTCCGGACAAATAGAGTACAATAGGGGAAAAGGAGGTGGATCAGATGGCACTTTATGCCTTGGGAGATCTCCATCTGGCCTTTCAGCGGCCGGAGAAATCCATGGATGCCATGGGGCCCGTCTGGGTCCGCCACGAGGAAAAAATCTGGAAGAACTGCCAGGAACTGGTGCAGCCGGGGGATACCCTGGTGCTGGTAGGGGATCATTCCTGGGGACGGAAGCTGTACCAGTGCCGGGAGGACCTGGACTTCATTGCCAATCTGCCGGGACGGAAGATCCTGATCCGGGGGAACCATGACATGTTCTGGGAAGCTCAGAAAACCGACGCCCTGAACCAGGAGTATGCCGGAAAACTCTTCTTCCTCCAGAACAATTTCGCAGCCTACCGGGACTATGCCCTGGTGGGGACCAAGGGATTCACCTTTGAGGGACCCTTTCTGATCAACCGGTTTACCGGAGAAGTGCTCAGCTGGGACCAGGAGGCGGAAAAACACGCTCAAAAACTGGTCCGCCGGGAAGCCATCCGTCTGGAGGATTCCTTCCGGAAAGCCCAGGACGCGGGGTACCGGAAGTTCCTGGTGTTCCTCCACTATCCTCCCACCAATATCCTGGAAGAGGAGAGCATCTTTACCCGGATGGCGGAGAAATACGGAGCGGAACAGGTGATCTATGCCCACTGTCACGGAGAAGCCCAGTTCCAGGACAGTATCCTGGGGCTCCATAAAGGCATCCGGTACCGGCTGGTCTCCGGAGACTACCTGGATTTCCGGCCGGAAAAGATCCTGGACTGAAAGTTTTTCAGATTGAATATAAAAAATACGGGAAAATCAAAAGTTTTTAGTTTCCATGTTAAAAACTTTTGATTTTCCTACTTTTTTTTAGGAAAAAGTAAAAAAATCCCTTGCATTTTTTTGCCCTCCGTCGTATACTAAGAAAATACTCTTTGAGAGAGCAAAGAGAGTTACTCCGGGATGGTGTAATGGTAGCACAGGAGATTCTGGATCTTCTAGTCTGGGTTCGAGCCCTAGTCCCGGAGCCATTTTTTTATCCAGAAACCGGCCACTGCGAAAGCGGTGGTTTTTCTTTTGGCATTTTGGAAAAAATCCTTGCAATTTCTTTTGGGTATGCTATAATAATTGAGTAAGCTTTCTTCCGGGATGGTGTAATGGTAGCACAGGAGATTCTGGATCTTCTAGTCTGGGTTCGAGCCCTAGTCCCGGAGCCATTTTTTTATCCAGAAACCGGCCACTGCGAAAGCGGTGGTTTTTCTTTTGGCATTTTGGAAAAAATCCTTGCAATTTCTTTTGGGTATGCTATAATAATTGAGTAAGCTTTCTTCCGGGATGGTGTAATGGTAGCACAGGAGATTCTGGATCTTCTAGTCTGGGTTCGAGCCCTAGTCCCGGAGCCATTTTTTTATCTTGGCGCCATGGTCAAGCGGCTAAGACGTCGCCCTCTCAAGGCGAAATCACGAGTTCGATTCTCGTTGGCGCTACCAGGTCAATACGTGGGAATCCCCTATGGGCCATGCACTCGTGAGGATGGAACTGCATTATATAAAAGACAGACGCTCCCTTTGGGGAACGTCTTTTTTGTTTGTGAGAAAGGAGAAAGACATGAAAGGAAAAGCCTGGGCCAGGCTGCTGGGACTGCTGCTGGTTCCGGTGTGCCTCCTGTCCCTGTTCAGCGGCCAGGTGCCCGTGTCTCCCCTGGGGCTGTTCCAGGGAGGATGGAGCCCTTTGGAAGTAAATGTGCTGTGGAATCTCCGGCTGCCCCGGCTGCTGCTGGGCCTGGGTACGGGAGCGGCTCTGGGGGCTTCCGGCACGGTCCTCCAGGGCATCTTCGGGAATCCCCTGGCGGATCCGGGGATCCTGGGGGTCACCGGCGGGGCTTCCCTGGGGGCGGTGGTGATGCTGCTCACCGGGCTGCCCCAGAAAAGCTACTGGTTCCTGCCCCTGGGGGCCTTTGCCGGGGCGGCCCTGGCCTCCTTTCTGGTGGGGCTCCTGGGCAGCCGGAGCCATGACCGGGTGAAGCTGCTCCTGTCCGGGGTGGCGGTGAGCCTGCTCTGCGGGGCCCTGACCGCCGGCCTTCTCAGCTTTGCCCCGGACGCCGTTATGCGCCAGTACTTTTTCTGGACCCTGGGGAACCTGGGAGTGGGCACCTGGCTCCAGGTGAAGCTGCTGCTGCCGGTGCTGGCAGGGGTGCTGGCCGTCCTGTGCCTTTGGGGCCGGCAGCTGAATGTGCTGAGCCTGGGCGAGGAACAGGCCCTGTCCCTGGGAATGGATGCCCCCTTCTGGCGGAAACTGCTGCTGGGGTGGCTGGCCCTTCTGATGGGACTTGGGGTATGCGCCGGAGGGAACATCGGTTTTGTGGGGCTCCTGGTGCCTCACTGCCTCCGGCTGCTGGCCGGACCGGACCATCGGACCCTGCTGCCGCTCAGCGCCCTGGGCGGGGGTCTGTTCCTGGTGTTCTGCGACAGCCTGGGCCGGCTGCTCCTGCCGGGGGGAGAGATCCGGGTGGGGATCATTACAGCTCTGTTCGGGGCCCCCTACTTCCTCTGGCTGCTGTGCCGGAAAAAGTGACAGTTATGGTATAATGGAACCAAAGGAGTGTGATATCCATGCGGAAAGATTTTGGCGCAAAGCCCCTGACCTATCCTCAGCCGGTGTACATGATCGGGACCTATGATGAACAGGGTGTGCCGGATGTGATGAATGCGGCCTGGGGCGGCATCAGCAATGATACGGAGATTTCCTTCTGCCTGGCCCGGACCCACAAAACCGTGGCCAACCTGAAGAAAACAGGAGCCTTCACCGTGAGCATGGCCACGGAAGACCAGCTGGCGGCCTGCGATTACCTGGGACTGGTTTCCGGGAACAAGGTACCGGACAAAGTGGCCCGGGCCGGATTCCATGTGGAGAAATCCAGCCGGGTGAATGCCCCCATCATTGCGGAACTGCCCATGGTACTGGAATGCCGGGTAAAGAGCTATGATGAGGAAAACGAGCGGCTGGTAGGCGAGATCCTCAACGTAAGCGTTGACGAAAGCATCCTCACCGACGGGAAAATCGACCCGGCCAAACTCCGTCCCCTGGTGCTGGATCCGGTGAACCACACCTATCTGGTGGCGGAGCGCGCAGTGGGCAAGGCTTTCGCCCACACGGAAGCGCCGGGAGAAACAAAATAACATTTCAAAGCCAGCGGTGCTGGCTTCCTTGGGCCGTTGACTGTTGACGGCTGACCGCTGACCGGGGTCTGCTGCATTGGCAGCAGGCCTCCTATTTTTTCTCTTGATTATGCCGCATCATAGTGATATAGTATACACTATATCGAGGATATAACCGCCAATAGCGTAGAGTAAAGGAGCGATATTATGGATAAATCCAAAGCATACCTGTTGTGGTTCGAACAGCTGGAACGGAAAGATGTGGACATTGTAGGGGGCAAATCTTCGTCTCTGGGGGAAATGACCTCCAAGACTGATGTGCCGGTTCCCTACGGATTTGCCACAACCGCCTACGCCTACCGGTACTTCATCAAAGCAACCGGCCTGGAAGAAAAAATGCGCAGCCTGCTGGCCAGCCTCACCGATGTGGAGGACAATGAACAGCTGAGCACCGTGTGCGGTCAGCTCCGGGCCGCCATCATGGAACAGGAAATGCCCCAGGATCTCCAGGATGCCATCCGGGAAGCCTACGGGGAACTGGCGGCCAAGGTGGGGGAAGCCCAGCCCTATGTGGCCGTTCGCTCCAGTGCCACTGCAGAAGACTTGCCCGACGCCAGTTTCGCCGGCCAGCAGGATACCTATCTGAACGTCCAGGGAGCCGACAGCGTCATCGCCAAGGTGAAGGAATGTTACGCTTCCTGCTTTACGGACCGGGCGGTGTACTACCGGGAAAAACAGGGTTATGACCATCTGTCTCTGGCCCTTTCTGCCGTAATCCAGATGATGGTGTTCTCCAAGGCCGCCGGGGTCATGTTCACGGTGAACGTGGCCAACGGGGACGACAAAAACATCATGATCGAAGGAGCCTGGGGCCTGGGCGAATATGTGGTAGGGGGCATCGTCACCCCGGATACCTACATCGTATCCAAGGATGACATGAAGATCCTGTCCGCTACCGTCAACGAACAGGATGTGATGCTGGTCCGGAAGAAGGGCGGGGATACGGAAGAAGTGCCGGTGCCGGAAGCCGACCGGAAACGCCAGACCCTGACCAACCAGCAGATCCTGGAACTGGCCGGATACGCCAAGAAAATCGAAGCCCATTACGGCTGCTACATGGATATGGAATGGGGCATCGACGAACGGGACGGGAAGATCTGGATCCTCCAGGCCCGTCCGGAAACCGTATGGTCCCGGAGAAACAAGGAAAAGAAGGCGGCGGAAAAAATGGAAGAACAGGATACCAAGAGCGCCAAGGTACTGGTGAAAGGCCTGCCGGCCAGCCCGGGCATGGGCTACGGCAAAGTCCATGTAATCAAGGACCCCTCCGATATCGATGAATTCAAGGACGGGGAGATCCTGGTCACGGAAATGACCGCGCCGGACTGGGTGCCGGCCATGAAGAAGGCCCAGGCCATTGTCACCGACAGCGGCGGCATGACCTGTCATGCTTCCATCGTTTCCCGGGAACTGGGCATCCCCTGCATCGTGGGCACCAAGAGCCGGGGCACCGCAGCCACCAGCCTGCTCCACACCGGAGATGAGATTACCGTGGACGCCTCCAACGGGGTGGTGTTCGCCGGCAACCTCCAGGTGAAGAAAGCGGCAGCTGCCGCAGCACCCCAGACCCAGATCGTGGCCCAGGAAACCTTCCCGGTCACCGGCACCAAGATTTACATGAACCTGGGTGACCCGGCCCTGGCGGAAAAATACAGCAGCCTGCCCTGTGACGGCATCGGCCTCATGCGGGAAGAATTCATCTGGACCACCTACATCCATGAACATCCCCTGTATCTGATCCAGTCCGGCCATCCGGAAAAAGTGGTGGATGCCCTGGCTGACGGGTTCCGGAAAGTCTGCGCCGCCATGGCACCCCGGCCGGTGACTCTCCGGTTCAGTGATTTCAAATCCAGCGAATACCGGGATCTGAAAGGCGGGGAAGCCTTCGAACCCCACGAACCCAGCGCTCTTCTGGGCTGGAGAGGAGCCTCCCGGTACTATGATCCCAAATACACCGCCGCCTTCCGGCTGGAAATCGCCGCAGTCCGGAAAGTCCGGGAAGAATACGGGCTGAAGAACCTGAACGTGATGATCCCCTTCTGCCGCACCGTGGACGAAGCCCGGAAAGTGGTGGAAATCATGGCGGAAGAAGGACTCCACAGAGGGCCGGACTTCAAGGTATGGCTCATGGCGGAGATCCCGGCCAACATCATCCTGGCGGATCAGTTCAACCAGTTCGTGGACGGCTATTCCATCGGGTCCAACGACCTGACCATGCTGACCCTGGGCTGCGACCGGGACAACGATGTGATCTCCCACCTGTTCGATGAACGGAATCTGGCGGTGAAACGGGCCATCCGCCATCTCATCGATGTGGCCCACCGGGATGGGAAGACCGTGTCCCTGTGCGGCCAGGCTGCCAGCGTCTATCCGGAATTCGCCGCCTTCCTGGTCCAGAGCGGCATCGACAGTATGTCCGTAAACCCGGATGCGGTGAAATTCACCAAAAAGATGGTGGCCCAGGTGGAACAGCGGCTGATCCTGGACAAACTCACCGGACGGGGCCGGAACCTCCACGAGGAAGAACTGGCCTGGTAATAAAAAGAGGGGTGTGAATTCTTTCACACCCTCTTCTTGCACCCTGTTGCTTTTTCTTCTATAATGAGACTGAATCCAAGGGAAAGGAGATGAGTCCCATTCCTCTCAGTGCTAGACAGCGGAAAATTGCGGAAATCGTACGGCAGGAGGGCCCGGTGGCCGGGGAAACCATTGCCCGGGAACTGGGGCTCAGCCGGGCGGCCCTCCGGTCCGACTTGGCCATCCTGACCATGAGCGGCATCCTGGATGCCCGGCCCCGGGTGGGGTACTACTACACTGGCAAGAACACCCTGGGGCTCCTCCAGGAGGAACTGTCTTCCGTTACCGTGGAAGACATCAAATCCGTTCCCATTGTGGTGAGCAGCGAAAAAAGTGCCTATGATGCCGCCATCACCATGTTCCTGGAAGACGTGGGCACCGTATTCGTGGTAGAAGGGCCGGAAGGACTGCTCCACGGGGTGGTGTCCCGGAAGGACCTGCTGAAGGCGGCCCTCAACCCCGGGTCCGACCTGCACCAGCTGCCGGTGGCCATGGTGATGACACCGCTGAGCAAAATCGTCACGGCCAAGCCGGAGGAACCGGCGGCTTCGGCAGCCCGGCGGCTTATGGACCACGAAATCGACTGCCTGCCGGTGGTCCGGCCTCTGGATGAGGATCCCCGGCGGCTGAAAGTCCTGGGACGGGTGACCAAGACCAACTTTACCCGGCTCCTGGTGGAGCTGGCGGAAGGAAAGGGAGGGAATTATCATAGCTAAAGCACCGATCATCTATGCCATCTCTGACTCCATCGGAGAAACTTCGGAATCCGTGGTGAAAGCCACCACCAGCCAGTTTGTCCAGGAGAAATTCGATATCATCCGGGTGCCCTACGTAAAGAGCGTGGAGCAGATCGACAAGATCCTCACGGAAGCCAAGGAACAGAATGCCATTGTGTGCTACACCATCGTGTCCCCGGAAATGCGGAAGGCAGTGGCCCAGAAGGCCATTGAACTGGATGTGGAAGTGGTGGACATCCTGGGTCCTGTGCTGAAGGCCATCGAGAAGACCTCCGGGCTCCTGCCCAAGAACCAGCCCGGCCTGATCCATGCCCTGGACCATGAATACTTCAAACGGGTGGCGGCGGTGGAATTTGCCATCAAGTACGATGACGGGAAGAACCCCTGGGGACTGGCCAAGGCGGACCTGGTGATCATCGGGGTGTCCCGGACTTCCAAGACCCCTCTTTCCATGTACCTGGCCAACAAGCAGCTGAAGGTGGCCAACGTGCCTCTGGTGCCGGAGATCCCGCCTCCTGAGGAACTGTTCAAGGTGCCTTCCAGCCGGATCATCGGTCTTTTGATCGACCCCTACAAGCTCAACGAGATCCGCTGTGCCCGGCTCAAGGCCATGGGGCTCACTGACGGGGCCAACTATGCGGACATCCACCGGATCCAGGAGGAACTGGAATACGCCCGGGCCATTATGCAGCAGCTCCACTGCATGATCATCAACGTGTCCAACCGGGCCATTGAGGAAACCGCCAGCCTGATCCTGGAATATCTCCGGAAACGTTTTGACTACGAATCCTGAAAAGGGATTTTGTCAAGAGGAAATTTCTGTATTAGCAGGAATTTCCTCTTTTTTGTCGAATACATACAGTACTGCAGGAGTGAAGAAGGAAGGATCCCATGGATGAACTGAAAGAAAAAATGACCAATTTCAAAGAGCAGGTGCGGCAGGCCGCGGATATCCTGGCCATCGTTTCCGAAACGGTGAACCTGAAGCGCCGTGGCACCCAGTACTGGGGCTGCTGTCCCTTCCATGGGGAAAAGACTCCTTCCTTCAAGGTGGATCCGGCCCGGGGGCTGTTCCACTGCTTCGGCTGCGGGGCCGGGGGAGATGTGTTCTCCTATGTGATGAAGCGGGACAATCTGACCTTCCCGGAAGCCCTGAAGCAGCTGGCGGAGAAGTACGGGATCCCGGTGCCGGAACGGGCCAAATCCGCCCGGGAAATCGCCCGGGAAAAGGAAACGAAAGAAGTGCTGGCCGCCAACGACCTGGCTTCCCGGTTCTTCCACTCCTGTCTGGTGAACACCCGGTACGGGGAGCGGGGGATCCAGTACCTGGCCGGCCGGGGCATCGGGAAGGACATTATCGAGTCCTTCGGCCTGGGGCTGGCCCCGCCGGATTTCCAGACTCTTTCCACCGCCCTGGAAAAACGGGGGGTGACGGAAGCCGTGCTGCTGAAGGCGGGGCTGGTCAGTCCCAGGCAGCGGGGCACCGGAGTCTACGATAAATTCCGGGCCCGGGTAATGATTCCCATCCGGGATCCCCGGGGCCGGGTGGTAGGCTTTACCGGCCGGATCCTGGACAAGGACGCCTCCCCGGCCAAGTACATGAACACCCCGGAAACCCCCTGGTTCCACAAGGGAAATCTGCTGTTCGGCCTGGATCGGGCTTCCGGCCCCATCCGGAAACGGCAGCAGGCCCTGATCGTGGAAGGACACATGGACGCCATCAGCCTCCATGCCGCCGGCATCGACTGGGCGGTGGCCTCCATGGGTACGGCTTTTACGGACCATCAGGCGGCCCTGTTGAAGCGGCTCACCCCGGAAGTGGTCTTCTGTTTCGACAGCGACCGGGCCGGACGGGCGGCGGCCATGCGGGCCATTCCCCTGGCCCTCCAGGCCGGGCTCAAATGCCGGGTGATGCATGTGACCGACGGGAAGGATCCGGACGAATTCATCCGAAAGGAAGGCAGGGAAGCCTTCGAGGAACTGCTGAAGAATGCTAAACCGGGCATGGACTACCAGATGGATACGGTGCTGGGAGAATGTGATCTGGAGACCCTGGGAGGCAAAGTGGAAGCTGTGGCCAAAGTGCTGCCCCTGTTCCGGGACTGCCAGAGCGACGTGGAAGTGGGGGAACGGATACGGGATCTGTCCCGGCGGCTGGCCATTGACGAAGGGCTGATCCAGAGCGAATACCGGAAGCTGACCCAGGGTCAGTTCGGGGGCCGGAGCTACAATCCGGAATGGCTCACCCAGCGGCAGGTGAAGGTGACCAGCCCTACGGAACAGGCGGAACGGCTGGTGCTCCGGGCTTTCCTGGAAGGAATCCCGCCCCGTCCGGGCCAGGAGGGCATCGCCCATCTGGAATCCTTCACCACCCCGGCCCGGCAGGCCATTTTCACCACCTTCCTCCGGATGGTCCAGGAAGGGACCTACCGGGATCCCCGGGACCTGTTCCCCCATCTGGAAGAAGAGGGAGCGGCAGAACTGACGGGGATCCTGAGCCTCAATGTGGAAAAGGGCACCCTGCCCTCCATCCTGGAGGACTGCCTCCGGCGGCTGCAGATTGCAGCCCTGGACCGGGAATATGAAAAACACAGCCAACTGGCGGAAAAATATGAAAAAGAGGGAAATGAAAAATTTTTGCAGGAATTAGAAGAATGTCGGCGAATAAAATTGGAGATAGGAAAATTGACAAAACCGGTATGAAGCCGGGAAATGCAGATTTTTCTCATTTGAAAGAAAGGAGGGAACGCCCCAATGACTGAAAAAGAAAAGAAAGAATTGGAGCCGCAGCTGACTGCCACGGCAGCAGAGAAAGGACAGAGTGAGGCCCAGCCCACGGCAGTGGGGAAAGCCAAGGCTGCTCCCAGAAAGAAGAAGGCGGCAAAAACCACGGGAAAGGCGGGTTCAGGAACGAAAACCAGAAGCAAGGCAGGCAAGAAAGACAAACCCAAAACCGCGGCGGAATACCTGGCGGAATTCGAAGCGCTGGCCAAAAAGAATCACGGCGTTCTCACCTACAAGGAAATCCAGGACCGGCTGCAGAACGAAGACACCGTCTCTGTAGATGAGATGGATGCCATCTATTCCAAACTGGCTGAAAAGAACATTGAAGTGGTGGATGACGGAGCCGAAGATGAGGAACCGGAAACCATCGATGAAGACGAACTGAAAGTGGACGAATCGGAACTGGCCAACCTGTCCGTTCCGGAAGGGGTCATTGTGGATGACCCGGTCCGCATGTATCTGAAGGAAATCGGCCGGGTGCCTCTTTTGGCCGGGGATGATGAAATCAAACTGGCCAAACGGGCCGACAAAGGCAACCAGGCCAAAGTCATCCTGAAAGGGGACAAGCCGGACGGGGAATTCCCGCCGGTGAACAAACGGCTGTCCATCGGCAAGCTGCTGGACGAGGCCAATGAACTGCTCACCAGAGAAGGCATCTGGGTGGACAACCGGAGCGTTTCCCTGACCTACCGGAAGGCCCAGCTTCTGTCCAATACGAATCACATCCTGGATACGGAAGACTACCAGAACCTGGTGAAGGCTTTCACCATGGACGAAAAGAAGCGGCTGAACCGGCTGCTCCAGGAAAACAAATACAAGGTGGCCCATACGGTGAAGTCCGTCCACCCGGACGATCCGGCGGAAGAAGCCGAGGAAAGCACCCTGGGGACTCTCCAGGAACTGTTTGCCGTGATCGACGACAAAGCCCTCCACCAGAAAGTGGATGAGGAAACCAAGAGCAAGATCGAAGAAGCCAAAAAACGCTTCAGCCGTCTCCTCCACCGGATGGAATTCTGCGGGGACAACGCCAAGAAATGCCTGTCCGAAGCCAACCTCCGGCTGGTGGTCAGCATTGCCAAACGGTATGTGGGCCGTGGGATGCTGTTCCTGGATCTGATCCAGGAAGGGAACCTGGGGCTGATCAAGGCTGTGGAAAAGTTCGATTACAACAAGGGATTCAAGTTCAGTACCTACGCCACCTGGTGGATCCGGCAGGCCATTACCCGTGCCATTGCCGACCAGGCCCGGACCATCCGGATCCCGGTGCACATGGTGGAAACCATCAACAAGCTGGTCCGGGTATCCCGGCAGCTGCTGCAGGAACTGGGACGGGAACCGACCCCGGAAGAAATCGCCAAGGAAATGGACGTGCCTGTGGAACGGGTCCGGGAGATCCAGAAAATCGCCCAGGAACCGGTTTCCCTGGAAACCCCTATCGGGGAAGAAGAAGACTCTCACTTGGGAGACTTCATCGAAGACCAGGAGGCTCCGTCTCCGGCGGATGCCGCCTCCTACACCCTGCTCCAGGAACAGCTGGGCAAGGTGCTCCAGGAACACCTGAGCGCCCGGGAACGGAGAGTGCTGGAACTGCGGTTTGGCCTTATGGACGGCCGTACCCGTACCCTGGAAGAAGTGGGCCAGTATTTCGGGGTCACCCGGGAACGGATCCGGCAGATTGAAGCCAAGGCCCTGCGGAAACTCCGGAGCCCCAAACGGAGCAAACCCCTGAAGGAATTCCTGGAATAATTGACAGAATTTCCTTTTCTGGTTTATAATTTTAGCATTGGGCCTATAGCTCAGCGGTAGAGCCCCCGGCTCATAACCGGTTGGTCCAAGGTTCGAATCCTTGTGGGCCCACCAACTGAAAAATCCAGGCGGAACTTGACAAGTTCCGCCTGATTTGTTATAGTTCCTCTGTAATACGCAATGAGGGGGTTGGCATCCCTGAGCGTTCGCTTCACAAGAGAGGCCGCTTTCGGGCGGCAAACAGGGTGGAACCGCGGAACAACCTCCCGTCCCTGTAATGTAGAGTATCCTGTCTATATTACAGAGACGGGAGTTTTTGTATAGGAGGAGAGAAAATGGATTTTCAGACCATCATTTTGAACCTGCAGAAGTACTGGGCCAACCAGGGCTGCATCATGGCTCAGCCTTATGACGTGGAAAAGGGCGCCGGGACCATGAACCCGTCCACCTTCCTGCGGGTACTGGGGCCGGAACCCTGGAACGTGTGCTATGTGGAACCTTCCCGCCGTCCTGCTGACGGCCGGTACGGGGACAACCCCAACCGTCTGTATCAGCATCACCAGTTCCAGGTGATCATGCAGCCGTCCCCCAGCAACATCCAAGAACTGTACTTGGAAAGCCTGCGGGAACTGGGCATCCATCCGGAAGAACATGATATCCGGTTCGTGGAAGACAACTGGGAATCTCCCACCCTGGGGGCCTGGGGTATGGGCTGGGAAGTTTGGCTGGACGGGATGGAAATCACCCAGTTCACCTATTTCCAGCAGGTGGGTTCCATCGACATCAAACCGGTGGCTGTGGAAATCACGTATGGCCTGGAACGGCTGGCCATGTACATCCAGGGGGTGGAAAACGTCTACGACCTCCAGTGGGTGGGGGATGTGACCTACGGGGATGTGTTCCACACCAACGAAGTGGAACAGTCCCGGTACAGCTTTGACATCGCCGACATCGACCTGCTGTTCGACCTGTTCGACAAGTACGAAAAGGAAGCCAAACGGGTCATCCTCACCGGCAACATC
The DNA here is from genome assembly GCF_052122235.1 of Acidaminococcus sp. HCP3S3_H5. Lineage (NCBI taxonomy): Bacteria > Bacillati > Bacillota > Negativicutes > Acidaminococcales > Acidaminococcaceae > Acidaminococcus > Acidaminococcus sp. HCP3S3_H5. The sequence goes on along the minus strand of NZ_JBQKCS010000003.1, from coordinate 241,811 downwards.
CGTCCGGCTTATGACTATGTGCTGAAATGCTCCCACACCTTCAATCTGCTGGATGCCCGGGGCGCCATCAGCGTCAGCGAACGGACCAACTACATTTCCCGGGTGCGGGCACTGGCTCGGCTGTGTGCGGCGGCCTATGTGGAACAACGGGAAAAACTGGGATTCCCCATGCTGAAGAGAGGGTAATGGATATGGCAAATTTATTATATGAAATCGGAACGGAAGAAATGCCGGCCCAATACATGCCCGGCATCCTGAAGGAATACAAGGAACTGGCCGGGAAGAAACTGGCCGAAGCCCGGATCCCCTTCAGCACGGTGAAAGTGTACGGGACTCCCCGCCGGATGGCTTTCCTGGCGGAAGGGGTAGCGGAAAAACAGGAAGACTCCAATGTGGAAAGCAAGGGGCCGTCCCTGAAGATTGCCTTTGACAAGGAAGGGAACCCCACCCGTGCCGCCCAGGGATTTGCCCGGGGCCAGGGTGTGGATGTAAAGGAACTGGTCCAGAAGGACGGCTATGTGTATGCCGTGAAGCATCTGGAAGGCAAAAAGACCATCGACCTGCTGCCGGCCATCCTGGATGACATCCTCCATTCTCTGAACTTCCCCAAAACCATGCGGTGGGCTGACTATGATTTCGGGTTCGTCCGTCCTTTCCGCTGGATGGTGGCTCTCCTGGATGACCAGGTGATCCCGGTGGAAGCCAACGATGTAAAGAGCGGCAGAGAAGCCCGGGGCCACCGGTTCCTGAGCAACCATCTGATCACCATCCCGGACGCTGCTTCCTACGAAAAGACCATGGAAGACAACTTCGTCATGGTGGACGTGGACAAACGCCGGGAAACCATCCGGAAACAGATCGAAGACCTGGCTGTGGCCGAAGGAGGCAAAGCCGCCATTTCTCCGGACCTGCTGGAAGAAGTCACCTTCCTGGTGGAATATCCCACGGCACTGTGCGGCCATATCGATGACAAGTACCTGCGTCTGCCGGACTGCGCCATCATCACCCCCATGCGGGATCATCAGCGGTACTTCCCCATGTTCGACAAGGATGGGAAACTGATGCCAAAATTCATCACCGTCCGCAACGGGGGCAAGGAACATCTGGACATCGTGACCCACGGGAATGAACGGGTGCTCCGGGCCCGTCTGGACGATGCAGTGTTCTTCTTCGACAACGACCGGAAGAAATCCCTGGCCCAGCACCGGGAAGGACTCCACGAAGTGGCCTTCCAGCACGGCCTGGGGAATATGTATGACAAGACGGAACGGCTCCAGAAGCTGTGCGACGTATTGGTGAAAGCCACCGGCCTGGAAGCGGATGCCAAGGCCGTGGAACGGGCTGCCCTCCTGTCCAAGGCGGATCTGGTCACCGGCATGGTAACAGAATTCACCGAACTCCAGGGCACCATGGGCAAGGAATATGCTCTCCTGGACAAGGAAGGGGAGAAAGTGGCCCAGGCCATCGGGGAACAGTACATGCCCCGGTTTGCCGGCGATGAACTGCCCCAGAGCAACGAAGGCCGGATTCTGGCTGTGGCGGACAAACTGGACAACATTGTGGCCACCTTCAGCCGGGGCATGGCGCCCACCGGGTCCCAGGATCCCTACGCCCTGCGCCGTCAGGCTCTGGGCATCCTGAACATCGTGGCCGACGGCGGAGTCCACTTCCCGCTCCGGGCCGTACTGGCGGAAACCCTGAAGAACCTGCCGGTGGAAGTGGAAAACGAAGCCAAGCTGCTGGATGAAGTGGCCGACTTCTTCGCCCAGCGGGCCAAGAACATGCTGCTGGACAAAGGGGTCCGGTATGACGTGGTGGATGCCGTCCTGGCCGCTCCGGGACTGGACGACCTGGCAGACATCTTCGTCCGGGCCGATGCCCTGGCTGCTTATCTGGAAACGGATAAAGCCGCCGACAGCATCCAGGCCTTCACCCGGGTGGAAAACATCAGCAAGAACAATGTGGTGGAAGCCCCTGTGGATGCCGCCCTCTTCCAGGATGCCGCAGAAAAGGCCCTCTTCGAAGCTGTGGAAAAAGTGGCTGCTGCCACCGCTCCTCTGGCTGCCGACCGGAAGTACGCCGACCTGCTGGCTGCCAACGATGAACTGGCCGCACCCGTCAACGCCTTCTTCGACGCGGTGATGGTCATGGACAAGGACGAAAAAGTAAAGAACAACCGTCTGGCCCTGCTGAACCAGGTGAAGAAGCAGGTAAACCAGGTGGCAGATCTGAGCCAGCTGGTAATGAAATAAAGAACTGTCAGCTGTCCACGGTCAGCGGCCGTAGGAAAGGACCCGTTCCCCTGCCGGGAAACGGGTCCTTTTTTTGATTACCTATTAAATAAATCAGCCAAAATTATAATATAGTTGATTTACAATGTAAATCAAAAAGCTCACTGTGGACTGCTGACTAGAGACTGCAGACAGGTCCTGCTGTCCCTACCGGGGCCACCTATTTTCCACAAACTCCAAAAACCGCTTCAGGGCGGGGAACTGGTCCGGATCCCGGTTCCAGACGAAATTCACGTGGCCGGTGGCAATCTGGTTCACGGGGATGGCCACCAGGTTCTTTTCGTCCTGGGCAAATTCTTCAGAAAGAAAACCCAGGGCGGCCTGGTGGCGGATGTATTCCAGGATGGTGAATACCTGGGAGGTCTGGTGGAGAATCCGGGGGTGGACCTGGCAGGCGGCGAACAGCCGACGCAGGTACCGGGTCTGGCCGAACTGGTCGGTGAACAGGACCAGCGGTTCATCCTCCAGGTCCTGCAGGTCCACGGAAGTCCGCCGGGCCAGAGGATGGTCCCTGTGGACGAACAGCATGAGCCGGCTGTCCTTCAAGACCCGGCAGTGGTAGGGGGCTTCCGGCAGATGGTTGGTGACGCACAGGGCCAGATCGATTTCCTGCTGGTCCAGCAGGGAATACAGGGTGGGACCGGTGGCTTCGGTGGTGATGATCCGCAGCTGGGGCCAGGCTTCCTGGAGAGCCCGGTGGAGACCGGGGAAAATGGTGTTGCCGCACATGGGAACCAGGCCGATCCGCAGCAGGGCTTCTCCGGAGCCCAGGGACCGGGCGGTGGCCTCAAGCTGTTCATACTGGTCCTGGAATTTTCGGGCCTGTTCCAGGAATACCCGGCCGGCAGGGGTCAGGGCCAGGGAATTGTGATGCCGTTCCCACAGGGCGGCCCCGCACTGGACTTCCAGTTCCCGGATGGCTTTGCTGAGTCCGGGCTGGGTGAGGTGGAGCTCTTCGGCGGCCTTGGTGAAGTTCATGTACCGGCAGGCGGTGATGAAGTAGCGGATCTGTTCCGGGGTGATGGACATGATTGCCTCCTGATTCTTTGGGATTTGCCAAACTTTTCGTTGGTCAGACTGAATGACGGAAAGTTCACAAAATAATACTTTTGTATTATAGTAATAGCATGAAAAGGGCGGGTCCGTCCATGGCTTTTTGGATTCTGGAAGAAAGAAGGAACAGCAATGGAAAAGAAAATCTACAAAATCGCAGTGATCGGCGGCGACGGCATCGGGCCGGAAGTGCTGGCGGAAGGCATCAAGGTATTGAAACGGACAGCGGAACTGGACGGTTCCTTTGGCTTTGACTTCACCTGTTTCCCCTGGGGCTGCCAGTACTACCTGGAACACGGGGAAATGATGCCGGAAGACGGGATCGAACAATTGTCCCATTTTGACGCCATCTATTTGGGGGCTGTGGGTTATCCCGGGGTGCCGGACCATATTTCTCTCCGGGGACTTCTGATCAAGATCCGGAAGAGCTTCGATGAGTATGTGAACCTGCGGCCGGTGAAACTGCTGAAAGGGGCTCCCTGCCCTCTGGCGGGAGTGAAACGGGAAGACATCGACATGGTGTTCGTCCGGGAAAACAGCGAAGGGGAATATGCCGGGGCCGGTGCCTGGCTGTACAAGGACACGCCCCGGGAAGTGGTGATCCAGGACAGCGTGTTCTCCCGGTTCGGCACGGAACGGATCATCCGGTACGCCTATGACCTGGCCCGGAAGGAACACAGATCCCTCACCAGCATTTCCAAAGGGAATGCCCTGAACTATTCCATGGTGTTCTGGGACCAGATCTTTGCGGAAGTGGGGAAGGACTATCCCGATGTGGAAACCCATTCCTACCTGGTGGATGCGGCCAGCATGTTCATGGTGAAGGATCCCAAACGGTACGGGATCATTGTGTGCTCCAACCTGTTCGGGGACATCCTGACGGACCTGGGAGCCGCCATTTCCGGCGGCATGGGCCTGGCCGCCGGTGCCAACCTGAACCCGGAACGGAAATATCCTTCCATGTTCGAACCCATCCACGGCAGTGCTCCGGATATTGCCGGCCAGGGCAAGGCGAACCCTCTGGCCTCCATATGGTCCGCCAGCCAGATGCTGGACTTCTTCGGCCACAAGGACTGGGGCCGGAAGCTGATTGACATCATCGAGACCATGATGGTGGAAAAGAAAGTCCTGACTCCGGACATGGGCGGCACCGCCACCACCCAGGAAGTGGGAGATGAAGCTGTACGGCTGTTGGAAAAATAACAAAAGAGCTGCCGCGTCGCGGCAGCTCTTTTGTTATTTACATTGCTCGAAGGCCTGGGCCAGGTCGTCCCGCAGGTCTTCTTTGTCTTCCAGGCCTACGGAGAACCGGAGCAGGGTGTGGGTGATGCCCTTTTCTTCCGCTTCTTCCGGGGTCAGGTCCGCATGGGTCTGGGTAATGGGATAGGTGAGCAGGCTTTCGGTGCCTCCCAGGCTTTCCGCGAACTGAATCAGATGGATCTTTTCCAGGATGGTCTTGGCGGCTTCCGGGGATTTCACATAGAAGGAAATCATCCCTCCGAATCCGTTGGCCTGTTTCTTCTGGATTTCATAGCCCGGGTGGTCCGGCAGGCCGGGATACAGCACCTTTTCCACCAGGGGCTGTTCCCGCAGCCACTGGGCCAGGTACAGGGCATTTTCCTGGTGCTGTTTCATCCGCACCGGCAGGGTCTTCAGGCTCCGGAGCAGGAGCCAGGCATCGAAGACGCTGAGCACGGCCCCGGTGGTCTTGTAGATGGTACGGAGCCGGGCGGCCACCTCCGCTTCCCGGCTGACGGCAAACCCTGCCAGGGAGTCATTGTGGCCGGCCAGGTACTTGGTGCCGCTGTGGACCACAATATCCGCTCCCAGGGTCAGAGGCCGCTGGAAATAGGGGGACAGGAAGGTATTGTCCACAATCACCAGGATCCCGTGTTTGTGGGCCAGTTCGCTGATGGCTTCCAGGTCCGTGATTTCCATGGTGGGGTTGGTGGGAGTTTCCAGATAGATGGCTTTGGTGGCGGGGGTGATGGCCTCTTCCACGGCCTTCAGATCACTGGTGTGGACGGCGGTGAAGGTCAGGCCCAGGGGCTCATAGGTGGTCCGGAACAGCCGGAAGGACCCGCCGTACAGGTCGAAACCGGTGATCAGGTGGTCTCCCGGGGCAAAAAGCCGCATCACCGCATCAATGGCTGCCATGCCGGAGGAAAAGCACAGGGCATCGGTGCCCCCTTCCAGGGTGGACAGGACTTTTTCCAGTCTGGCGTGGGTGGGGTTGGATTCCCGGGTATAGGCCCAGCCGGTGGATTTCCCCAGGCCGGGATGGGCAAAAGTGGATGTGAGATACAGAGCCGGAGAGACGGCGCCGGTGGCATCGTTGGGGCCGCCTCCGTGGATACAGGCAGTGGTGAATTTCATGATTTTTTTCCTCCTTGCAGGGCACAGGGTGCCAATAATGCATACTATTTATATAGGAATACATTACCTGTTCCCGGAAATTTTGTCAAGGGGCCGGAACGGGCATGGAGACAGGGAAAGACGGGCAAAATGGTTTTCTAAATGATGGGACTGTGATATAATCTTTTAGTAAAACTGGTTCCGGCGGGCCCTGACTGCCCTGCTGGAATAGATTTTCGATAGGCGGTGAAAAAATGAGCGTTACAGTCAATGATGTAAAGCATATCGCAAATCTGTGCCGGTTAAATGTTCCGGACGATGAAATGGACAAGTTTGTTGAGCAGTTCAACCAGATTTTGAATTATGCTGAAATCTTAAAGAAAGTGGATACCAAGGGAATCGAACCTTCTCCCTATGTGCTTCCCATCAGCAATGTGCTGCGGGAAGACGTTCCTGTTGAGAGCCTGTCCCACGAGGACGCCATGAAGAATGCTCCGGAGGAATATGAAGGCGGCTTCAAAGTTCCCCGGGTTATCGAATAAGAGGAGGCAGAACAGTGGCTTTATACAGTGAAACTGCACATGAGCTCCATGACAAGCTGGTGAAGAAAGAAATCAGCTCCGTGGAACTGACCAAAGCGGTCTATGACCGGATCGACGAAGTGGAAGACCAGGTCAAGGCCTATATTACCTTGGACAAGGAAAATGCCCTGGCCCAGGCAGCCAAAGTGGACAAGATGATCGCCGACGGCGAGACCATCAAACCCCTGGCCGGGATCCCCGGCGCCATCAAGGACAACATCAGCGTAAAGGGTGTCCGGATGACCTGCGCCTCCAAGATCCTGGAAAACTTCGTGCCGGTATACGATGCCCACGTCATCGAAAACCTGCGGAAGGACGAAACCATTTTCCTGGGCAAGACCAACATGGATGAATTCGCCATGGGGTCCACCACGGAAACCTCCCATTTCCAGATCACTCACAACCCCTGGGATCTGTCCCGGGTGCCCGGCGGTTCTTCCGGCGGCAGCGCTGCCAGCATTGCAGCCGGGGAAGCCATTTGGTCCCTGGGCTCTGATACCGGCGGTTCCATCCGGCAGCCGGCTTTCTTCAACGGCTGCGTAGGGCTGAAACCCACCTACGGCCGGGTTTCCCGGTACGGCTGTGTGGCTTTCGCCTCCTCCCTGGACCAGGTGGGGCCCATTGCCCGTGACGTCACCGACGCCGCCCTGGTGCTGAACACCATCAGCGGCCTGGATGCCCATGATTCCACCTCCTATGATGCACCGGTCCCTGACTACACCAAGGCTCTGCGCCAGGATGTGAAGGACCTGACCATCGGCCTGCCCAAGGAATACTTCGGGGAAGGCACGGACCCCAAAGTGGCTGCCCAGATCAAGCTGGCTGCCAAGAAGTTCGAAGAACTGGGTGCCCATGTGATCGAAGTGTCCCTGCCTCATACGGAATATGCCGTAATCACCTATTACATCATCGCTCCGGCAGAAGCCTCCGCCAACCTGGGCCGTTTCGACGGTGTCCGGTACGGCTTCCGGGAAATGGCTGCGGAAAGCGCTCCGGAAATGATGCGCAAGACCCGTACGGAAGGCTTCGGCAAGGAAGTCCGCCGCCGGATCATGCTGGGGACCTACGTGCTCAGCTCCGGGTACTATGATGCCTATTACAACAAGGCCATGCAGGTCCGGACCCTGATCCGTCAGGACTTTGCCAACGCCTTCGAAAAATGCGATCTGCTGCTGACTCCCACCTCCCCGGTGGTGGCTTATCCTCTGGATGCCAAGATGGATCCTCTGACCGTCTACATGCTGGACGTAACCACCATTCCGGTGAACATGGCCGGCCTGCCCGGCATTTCCATCCCCTGCGGCTTTGTGGACAACATGCCGGTAGGGGCCCAGCTCATCGGCAAGGCTCTGGGCGAAGAGACCCTGCTGCGGGTAGCTTATACCTTTGAACAGGCTACGGATTTCCATAAAGCCGTGGCACCTCTGGGAGGTCGGAAATAATGACAGAATATACTACCGTAATCGGTCTGGAAGTCCATGCGGAACTGAAAACCAAGACCAAGGCTTTCTGCTCCTGCTCCACGGAATTCGGCGGTGCCCCCAACACCCATGTATGCCCGGTTTGTCTGGGCATGCCCGGGGCTCTGCCTGTGATCAACAAGCAGATGGTGGAATTTGCCCTGCGCTTTGCTCTGGCTGTGAACTGCGAGATCCAGCGCTACAGCAAATTCGACCGGAAAAACTACTACTATCCGGATCTGGCCAAAGCCTACCAGATTTCCCAGTTCTATCAGCCCATTGCCCTGAACGGGCACCTGGACGTGAACGTGGACGGGGAAACCAAACGGATCGGCATCACCCGGATCCATATGGAAGAAGACGCCGGGAAACTGGTCCATTCCGGTGCTTCCATCAGCACCTCTGATTTCTCTGCAGTGGACTACAACCGGGCCGGGGTGCCTCTGATCGAAATCGTGTCCGAACCGGACATGCGGTCTGCGGCGGAAGCCCGTGCCTACATGGAAAAACTCCGGGCCTACCTCCAGTACACCGGGGTCTGCGACGGCAAGATGCAGGAAGGCTCCATGCGCTGCGATGCCAACATTTCCATTATGCCCGTAGGGGCCAAGGAATTCGGCACCCGGGCGGAAATCAAGAACCTGAACTCCTTCAAGGCCCTGGAAAGAGCCATTGAATACGAAGTGGAACGGCAGAAGGAAATTCTGGAAGACGGGGGCCATGTGGTCCAGGAAACCCGTACCTGGGACGATGCCCAGGGGATGACCTTCTCCATGCGGTCCAAGGAAGAAGCCCACGATTACCGGTATTTCCCGGAACCGGACCTGGCTCCCATCATCATCGAAAAAGAATGGGTGGAAAAGGCCAAGAGCGAACTGCCGGAACTGCCGGATGCCCGGAAAGCCCGTCTCATGAACGAAAAAGGGCTGGATGACTATTCTGCAGAACTGATCGTGGCTGACAAGAAGATGGCTGAGTACTTCGATGCAGCCGCCAAGGAAACCGACGACGCCAAAGGCGTGGCCAACTGGATCCTGGGGGATGTGTCCGCGTACCTGAACAGCAACAACTGCGGCATCGGGGAATTCCCCGTGTCCCCGGCTCATCTGGGACAGATGGTGGCCCTGATCAAAAAGGGCGTGCTGTCCAGCAAACTGGCCAAGAAGGTCTTTGCAGAAATGCTGAAAAAGGACGAAGCTCCTGCCGATCTGGTGAAGAAGCTGGGCCTGGAACAGGTCAGCGACGAAGGAGCCATCCAGGCCATGGTGGATGAGGCCATTGCTGCCAATCCCCAGTCTGTAGCCGACTACAAGGCCGGCAAGGACAAGGCCATCGGCTTCCTGGTAGGCCAGGTCATGAAGAAATCCCGGGGCAAAGCCAACCCGGGCATGGTAAACAAACTGATCATCAAGACCATTAAGGGTGAATGACAGAGGCGCCGTTGCGGAAGCAACAGTACCGTCAACGGTCAGCTGACAAAAAGAGCTGGTGCTTAGGCACCGGCTCTTTTTTTACCACAAATTTCACACCTTTGATCTTCCTTTTTCATGGGGAACTGTTATGATTAGGAATACAATAACAACAGGGAGGGAGAAAGATGCTGCAGCATACGGAAAGACGCCGGTGGCGCTGGCTGCTGGTGGGGGCGCTGCTGCCGGGACTGTTCCTGGGGCAGCTGGACAATGCCGTCCAGCACCGGATGCCCCGGTACATCCAGCGCTATATGACAGGAGGGCCCCGGCTGGGGTTCCTCCAGTGGCCCCAGGATCTCCAGGCCGTCCGGTACGAGCTGGAGATCTTCTCCCAGATCCCTGAGGAACTGGATCCGGAACATTCGGTAGAAGAAGTCCTGTACCGGGATGCTGAAATCTACACCAACCGGATCCTGCTGGATGAAGAGAAGCTGCCGGATCTGGATGGAGAGCTGCCTCTTTTCTGGCGGGTCCGGGCCTACAACCTGGACGGGAATCCCCTGGGAGGCTATTCCCAGCCGGCAGAGCTCCAGAACACCCTGGAACGGAACCTGCGTGATGCACCGGTGCCCCGTCCCATGAAGAGGGACCAGCCCGGTTCCCGGATCCTGTATCCGGTGTATTCCTATACAAGTCTTCCGGGGGCCAGCCAGTACGAAGTGGAAGTGCTGGACCAGCTGCCGGAAAAAATGGGGGGCATCCTGCCTTCCCGGCACCGGGTCTATGCAGAAACTACGGAACTGACGGACCTGTACGACAAGGAACCCCGGATCGGCACTTATTACTGGCGGGTCCGGGGGATGGACGGCAAGGGCCGGCCGGTGGGGGAATGGAGCCTGCCGGAAAAAGTGGAACTGGAACCAACGGATCGGGTCCAGGTGGGCATCTTCGGAGACAGCATTTCCCATGGAGGGGGCCGGCTGTCCTTCAGCCCCTCGGACCTGGAATACAGCTATGCCCATTACATCTCTGTGCCTACAGTGAACCTGTCGGAAAGCGGGGACACCAGTGAAATGATGGTGGAACGGTTTGAACGGGATGTGCTGCCTTTCCATCTGAAGACCCTTCTGATCATGGGAGGCAGCAACAGCCTCCGGAATGGGACGGAACCGGAAGAGGTGATCGCCGATCTCCGGAAGATCCAGGCTATGTGTCGGGAAAACGGCATCACCCCGGTGCTCCTGACCCTGGCACCCATCAACCCGGGAAACATCGAAAAGGCTTTTGACGAGCCTACGGACAGCCACTGGCAGGAAGCTTTCCGGAAGGTGAACGCGTACATCCGCACCCAGCCCCACATCGATGTGGCGGCGCCTTTTGAAGCCATGGGTCCGGAGCTGCCTACGGAAATGGCCCTGGACGGTCTCCATGGAGACGTGCCCATGAAACGGATCATGGGCCAGGTGATCAGTGACCAGGTAAGGGAGTTTTTGTAAGGGTATGATATAATGACCCTGTAAACCAGAAAAAGGGGGCGGACCATGGATAAAAAGGCATTGAAGGCATTCTGCCGGGAACTGGGCCTGACGGAAGTGGGCGTGGCTCCCAGCCATCTGCCGGTGCCCGATCCTTTTCCGGAGGTGTGTCCCCTGGCGGCGGGGAAGGGACTGGAACGGTATGATCTTACCACTCTGCTCCCGGGCTGCCGGGGAGCCGTGGTGATCCTTTTTCCCTACCGGTTGGAACCGTCATCCGGCAGCAATCTGTCCTGTTACTGCCAGATCCCGGATTACCATCCGGTGGTCCGGGAGTATCTGGAGAAAATCGCCGGCTGGATGGAAGGCCAGGCCCCTGGCAGCCGGCAGCTGGCCATTGTGGATACCTCCCCTCTGGCGGAACGGGACCTGGCGGTCCAGGCCGGACTGGGATTTCTGGGGGACAACGGCTGCCTCATTAACGACACCTGGGGTTCCTGGTGCTTCATCGGGGCAGTGCTCACCACCCAGCCTCTGGAGCCGGACCGGCCTCTGGAACGGAGCTGCCGCCACTGCGGGGCCTGTGCCCGGGTCTGTCCCGGACAGTGTTTCCAGGGAGGGACCTACACCTACCGGACCTGCAAATCCTACCTGACCCAGAAAAAAGGAGAACTGACCGAATCAGAACAGGCTGTCCTCCGGGAAACGCCCCTGATCTTCGGCTGTGATGAATGCCAGCGGGTCTGCCCCCACAACCAGCAGGTGCCGGAAACCCCTCTGACAGAATTCCGCCGGGACCGTCTGCTCCGGCTGGACCGGCAGGATCTGGAAAACCTGACCAACCGGCAGTTCCGGGAACGGTACGGATCCTATGCCTTTGCCTGGCGGGGGAAAAAGCTCCTGCTCCGGAACCTGGAACTGGTGGAACAAAAGGAACAACAGGAAAGTCAGTGAACACAGGAGGTGTCCTATGGCAAATATCCAGACCATCCCGCTGCCCCGGGATCTGATCCAGTTTGTCTTTGAAGCGGCCTACATCCAGCGGTGGAACGATCATATCCGGCCCCAGGGCTTTACGGAACTGGACAAACAGGCTCACAAGATGATGATCCTCTATGTGCTGGCCCGGTATGAGGAACAGGACCATGGAGCCAGCCTGGACTGGCAGGTGCTGGTGGAAGGGGGCATCTTCGAATTCCTCCACCGGGTGGTGCTCACGGACATCAAGCCCCCGGTGTTCCACGAGCTGATGGAAAAAAGCGGCGCCCGGCTGAACCAGTGGGTGTACAAGGAACTGGTACGGCGGGTGCCGTCTCTGGCCGGCAGTCTCTTTATGGCCAAGATGGAGGCCTATCTGGACGGAGACAGCCATCCTTTGGAGAAACAGCTGATCCGGGCCGCCCACTACCTGGCCACGGAATGGGAGTTCCGGATCATCTACCGGATGAACCAGGGGATTTTCGGAGTGGAGGAAATCAGGGAGCGGATCGCCGACAACATCGAAGACCATTACAACCTGGCAGGGGTCCAGAAAATCGCCATGAACGGGAAGACCCGGAAGTTCGTGGATCTTATCGGCAAGCTCCGGTTCCAGAAGCGCTGGTCCCAGTCTCCCCGGGTGCCGGAAACTTCCGTCATGGGCCACGTGCTGGTGGTGGCCATCATGGGGTACTTCTGCGCCCTGTCCATGGGGGCCTGCAAGGGACGGCTGGTGAACGATTTCCTGGGCGGCCTGTGGCATGACCTGCCGGAAGTGCTCACCCGGGACATTATTTCTCCCATCAAAAGGTCCATCGAAGGCCTGGACGAACTGATCAAGGACATCGAACAGCGGCAGATGGAAGAAATCCTGCTGCCCCTCCTGCCGGCCGCCTGGCATGAGGATATCCTGAATTTCACCGTCCATGAATTCGATAACAGGATCCGGGAAAAGGGAAAGGTCCGGCTGCTGGCGGGGGATATCCCGGAAGCATACAACCGGGATGAGTACAGCCCGGTGGACGGCCGGGTGCTCAAGGGCTGCGACCATCTGGCGGCCTTTATGGAAGCCTGGCTCAGCATCCAGTGCGGCATCACCTCCTCCCATCTGGCAGGGGTGGTGGAAGAACTTCCCCGGGCCTACCAGGGAAAAATCATCGGCGGCGTCGATTTCGGGAAGATCTATGAGCAGTTCCGGTGAAATGTGTGCTGCACGTTATGTGCAGCACACATTTCTTATATATGCAATAAGAATACGATGAATTGCAGGAATTTTTCCTCAAAATAAATTTGTATACAAAATACAAAAAACGATTCCATATTTTCTGAAAGGTGCTATAATAAGCACTGTAAGGGTTCACTAGATACTATTTTTAGGAGGCGTTACAAATGAGTTTGTTTGAAATGGCAAAGATTCCTATGGAAAAGGCTAGTAAGCTGATCAATCTGGATCCCAACGCTGAGGCAGTCATCTCCCAGCCTGAACGGACCCTGGAAGTCAGCATCCCTGTAAAGATGGATGATGGCCACGTGGAAGTATTCACCGGCTACCGTTCTCAGAACAGCACCGTGCTTGGGCCTGCCAAAGGCGGCGTACGGTACCATCAGAACGTATCCATGGATGAAGTAAAGACCCTGGGCTTCTGGATGACCACCAAATGCGCCATCGCTGGTCTGCCTTACGGCGGCGGCAAAGGCGGCATCATTGTGGATCCCCGGAAAGTATCCAAGACTGAACTGGAAAAGATCACCCGTGGGTATATCGACAAGATTGCTCCGGTAATCGGCGAAAAGAAAGATATCCCGGCTCCTGACGTGAACACCAACGCCCAGATCATGGCCTGGATGTGCGATGAATTCTCCAAGATCAACTGCCAGTTCGCTCCTGGTTTCATCACCGGGAAAGCCATCTGCATGGGCGGTTCTCAGGGCCGTACCTCTGCGACGGGCCGTGGCGTAATCACCGCTACTCTGGAACTGCTGAAGAGAGAAGGAGTTAAACCGGAAGACGCTACTCTGGCTATCCAGGGCTTCGGCAACGTAGGTTCCTGGACCGCTAAATGCGCAGCCGACAAAGGCCTGAAGATTGTAGCTCTGAGCGATATCAGCGGCGGGATCTATGATGCCAACGGCTTCGATCCGTACAAAGTGGAAGAATATGCCAAGAACAACGGCGGCGTGATCAAAGGGTATCCTGGCGCTACCCCGATCAGCAACGAAGAAGTGCTGGAACAGGATGTAACCGTACTGATCCCGGCTGCTCTGGAACTGCAGATCACTGCCAAGAATGCTGACAAGATCAAAGCAAAAATGATCGTGGAAGCAGCCAACGGGCCGACCGATGCAGAAGCAGACGTCATCCTGGAAAAGAGAGGCATCCCTGTAGTGCCTGACGTGCTGGCCAACGGCGGCGGCGTAACCGTATCCTACTTCGAATGGGTACAGAACCTGTACAGATACTTCTGGACGGAAGAAGAAGTCGTCGACAGACAGGAACAGATGATGGTGAAGGCATTCGGCAACGTATATGACGCAGCCAAGAAATACAACACCACCATGCGTGTAGGCGCCTACATCGTAGCTCTGAACGCTCTGGTAGAACCTCTGAAACTGAGAGGCATTATCTAATAGAACCCTACAAACGGAGCTTGTGCCCAGACGGCACAGCAAAACACCCCGGACAGTGGCTGTCCGGGGTGTTTTGTAATTTTTTATATCCCTTTTTCCTCACAGAACCCGTTGATGGCTTCCAGAAAAGGATCTCCGTATTTTTCGTCCTTGTTCTGGCCCACGCCCATGACCTGGAGAAATTGTTCATGGGTCCGGGGCAGCTGCCGGCACATGTCCCGGAGAGTCCGGTCTCCGAATACCACAAAAGGCGGCACCATAGCCTGTTCCGCCAGCTGTTTCCGGAGGGCCCGGAGCCGGGTGAACAGTTGGGCCCCCATTTCCTGGGTGAACCCTTCCGGCAGGTCCAGCTCCGGCTGGACCTTCTTCTTTTTCCGGGGGCCGGAACCCCCATCCTGGGTCCCGGCTTCTTTCCGCAGCAGCACCCGGATGGAATCGTCCTGGAGTTCCCAGATCTTTTTGGAGATCTTCAGCACCGGGTACTTGTCCCGGGTGATCAGCAGGTAGCCCTGGTCCAGCAGGTTCTGGATCATTTCCTTGATTTCCTTCAGGGAATGCTGGTGGAGGGCTCCGAACATCCGCAGCCGGGAAAGTCCGGTTTCTTCCACCCGGGTGGACCGGCTGCCGGCCAGGGCGTTGGCAATCAGGGTGATGCCGTAGGGCCGCCGGGCCTCATGGATGCATTTTACGATGCTCTTGGTCTCTTCCGTCATGTCCACCTCTTCATAGTCTCCGTTGCAGGTGGAACAGTGATTGCACCGGGCCGGAGCATCTTCCCCAAAGTAGTGGAGGAGGGTCTGGCGGAGGCAGCTGGTGGTCCGGCAGTAATGCTCCATGGCATAGAGCTTCCGGAGATTGGCTTCTTCCACTTCTTCCAGCACTTCATTCTGCTCCTTGTGTTCCAGGAGGAATTTCTGGATCACCACATCCTGGGGAGAGAACAGCAGGATGCATTCCGAGGGCTCTCCGTCCCGGCCGGCCCGGCCCGCTTCCTGGTAGTAGTTTTCCAGACTGGAGGGCATGTTGTAGTGGAGTACGAAGCGCACGTTGGACTTGTCGATGCCCATGCCGAAGGCGTTGGTGGCGATGATCACCGGGGCCCTGTCGTACTGGAAATCCTCCTGGGCCTTCTGGCGCTCCTCCTGGCTCATCCCTGCATGGTACCGGGCAGCCGGGATCCCTTCCAGCCGGAGCCGGTCGCACAGTTCATCCACGTTCTTCCGGGTGGAACAGTAGATGATGCCGCTGTCTTCCGGATGATCCTTCAGATACCGGAGCACCCAGGCGTCCTTGTTCCGGGGATGTTCCACCCCGAAATACAGATTGCTCCGGTCGAAGCCGGTGACCAGGATCTGGGGATCCTGCAGTTCCAGGCTCTGGAGGATGTCATCCCGGACCTGCTCCGTGGCCGTGGCGGTAAAGGCTCCCACCACCGGTCTTTTCGGCAGGAATTCCAGGAAATCCAGGATCCGGGTGTAGCTGGGCCGGAAATCCTGTCCCCACTGGGAAATACAGTGAGCTTCGTCCACTGCCACCATGGAAATGGCAGCCTCTTTGGCGAAATCCCGGAACAGTTCCGTCTCCAGCCGTTCCGGGGCCACGTAGATCAGCTTGTAGGCACCGGCCCGGGCCTGGTCCAGGGTGGCGTAGAATTCCCGTCCGGACAGGGAACTGTTGATGTAAGCGGCCTGGATCCCGGCGGTTTCCAGAGCCTGGACCTGGTCCTGCATCAGGGAGATCAGGGGAGAAATCACCAGGGTGATCCCGGGGAGCAGCAGGGCGGGGATCTGGTAGCACAGGGATTTGCCGGCGCCGGTGGGCATGATGCCCAGCACGTCCCGGCCCTGGAGCAGGGCATCGATCAGGGATTCCTGACCGGGGCGGAAGGAAGTGTATCCAAAATACTTTTTCAGTGCAGATAGTTTGTCCATGCTGGGAAAAGGCCTCCTTCAGAAAAAATCAAACGGCTGTTTGTTTCAATCATAACGAAAACTCCAGAAAAAAGCAAGGACACCTCATGGACGATGAATTGTATACAAAATACAAAAAAATAAACAGTTATTTCTGAATCGTGCTATAATACAAATCGTAAAGGGTTCACTAGATACTATTTTTAGGAGGCGTTACAAATGAGTTTGTTTGAAATGGCAAAGATTCCTATGGAAAAGGCTAGTAAGCTGATCAACCTGGATCCCAACGCTGAGGCAGTCATCTCCCAGCCTGAACGGACCCTGGAAGTCAGCATCCCTGTAAAGATGGATGATGGCCACGTGGAAGTATTCACCGGCTACCGTTCTCAGAACAGCACCGTGCTTGGGCCTGCCAAAGGCGGCGTACGGTACCATCAGAACGTATCCATGGATGAAGTAAAGACCCTGGGCTTCTGGATGACCACCAAATGCGCCATCGCTGGTCTGCCTTACGGCGGCGGCAAAGGCGGCATCATTGTGGATCCCCGGAAAGTATCCAAGACTGAACTGGAAAAGATCACCCGTGGGTATATCGACAAGATTGCTCCGGTAATCGGCGAAAAGAAAGATATCCCGGCTCCTGACGTGAACACCAACGCCCAGATCATGGCCTGGATGTGCGATGAATTCTCCAAGATCAACTGCCAGTTCGCTCCTGGTTTCATCACCGGGAAAGCCATCTGCATGGGCGGTTCTCAGGGCCGTACCTCTGCGACGGGCCGTGGCGTAATCACCGCTACTCTGGAACTGCTGAAGAGAGAAGGAGTTAAACCGGAAGACGCTACTCTGGCTATCCAGGGCTTCGGCAACGTAGGTTCCTGGACCGCTAAATGCGCAGCCGACAAAGGCCTGAAGATTGTAGCTCTGAGCGATATCAGCGGCGGGATCTATGATGCCAACGGCTTCGATCCGTACAAAGTGGAAGAATATGCCAAGAACAACGGCGGCGTGATCAAAGGGTATCCTGGCGCTACCCCGATCAGCAACGAAGAAGTGCTGGAACAGGATGTAACCGTACTGATCCCGGCTGCTCTGGAACTGCAGATCACTGCCAAGAATGCTGACAAGATCAAAGCAAAAATGATCGTGGAAGCAGCCAACGGGCCGACCGATGCAGAAGCAGACGTCATCCTGGAAAAGAGAGGCATCCCTGTAGTGCCTGACGTGCTGGCCAACGGCGGCGGCGTAACCGTATCCTACTTCGAATGGGTACAGAACCTGTACAGATACTTCTGGACGGAAGAAGAAGTCGTCGACAGACAGGAACAGATGATGGTGAAGGCATTCGGCAACGTATATGACGCAGCCAAGAAATACAACACCACCATGCGTGTAGGCGCCTACATCGTAGCTCTGAACGCTCTGGTAGAACCTCTGAAACTGAGAGGCATTATCTAATAGAACCCTACAAACGGAGCTTGTGCCCAGACGGCACAGCAAAACACCCCGGACAGTGGCTGTCCGGGGTGTTTTGCTGTGTGTCTGCAGACGGGCGGCTCTGGCGACATTTTGCCAGAGGCAAAAGTCTTGAACCGACCCTGCGGATTCGGCTTATCCATTTCAAAAATTTGCCTGTAAATTTTTCGTTGGCTGTAGGCTGGTGACTGCTGACTAGTGACTGGAAGGGGGTATTCACACCTCCCTCGGATACACCGTCAAAAAATGGTTCTGGGCGTCTTTCAGGGCGGCGATCACCGCCTTCTGGGACAGGGCCAGAAACCGGCTGCGGAGTTCTTCCACCATCCGGTCCATGTCCTTCAGCAGGTTTTTCCCGATCAGGATGTCTTGGAGAAAGGCGATGGTGTCCGCCATGATCATGTTGGCGCTGCAGTGGAGGATCAGGCCGGTGTTCCGCTGGATCACCAGGCTCAGGGTGAAGGTGCCGTACAGGGTATTGATCACATCTTCCCGGGATACTTTGGCCACCCCGGTGACAAAAATGGAATCAGAAGGATAGTGTTTGTCCATAGAGGAAAGCTCCTTTGCAATGAATTGATTTTAGGGTATCACAAAAAGCCGGCAGGGGTCAATGACAGGACGAAAAATTCACAAAATTCTGTTGCACTGCTGACGGGAATATGCTATACTAAACATGTTATGAAGAAAGTATAAGACAACTGGATAAATCCTTATGGATCTGGGAACAGTTTCCCCTGTTTCTGACCGTCTGTAAGGCCTGGATCGGCAGTCCTTCCCCATGGGACTGTCTGTTCAGGCCTTTTTTGTTTGAGTTCAGGAGGTAAAGTATCATGATGCAGGCAAAGCAACCCATTGGCGTAATCGATTCCGGCGTAGGCGGGCTCACCGTCCTGAAATGGCTCCAGGCCAAGCTGCCCCACGAAGATTTCATCTTTATCGGGGATACGGCCCGGACCCCTTACGGCAACCGGCCCCGGGAAGAAATCACCCGGTTTGTGGGAGAGATGACCGACTGGCTGGACAAACGGCACATCAAACAGCTGGTGGTGGCCTGCAATACCATTACGGTGCTGGGGCTGGACGTGATCAAGGGGAACCATTCCTTTGACGTGATCGGCATGGCCAAAGGCGCCCGGATGGTCCCGGGAGTGACGAAGAACAACCGGGTGGGCTTTTTTGCCACGGATTTCACCGTATCCACCGGGGCCCACAAACGGGAAATCCAGCGGATCAGCCCGGAAATCCAGGTGTTCGGACAGGGGTGTCCCAAGTTCGTGCCGCTGATCGAAGGAGAGAAATTCGGCACGCCGGAACTGAAGGCGGCCATCCACGAATATGCGGACAAGCTCCGGGAACATCATGTGGATACGGTACTTCTGTCCTGCACCCATTATCCCTTTGTCCGGAAGGAAATCGAAGAGGAATTCGGTCCGGAAGTGACCATCCTGGATCCGGCGGAACGGACCGCCCAGGATGCTCTGGAAAACCTGGAAAAACGGGGGCTGGCACGGACGGATGGCCTGGGCCGGGCGGAAGTGTGCTTTACCGCCGACCTGGAACGGGGACGGCGGCTGGCGGCCCGGATGCTGGATCTGAGCAAGTGCAGCTTCCATCTGATCGATTTGAAAAAAGATCCGGAACAACCGGAAAAAGAAGGAAAAAAGGCGTGAAAGAGGGGGTGCTGCACGTTGCGTGCAACACCCCCTCTTTAAATCACCGCTGCAGTATGATTTCAAAGCAGATGGGCAGGGACATGGCAAAAACCGCCCATCTGCTTTTGTATTCTTTCATGACAATCAGGATCCTCCATACAGTGTAACTATTGATTCAGGCTTTTTTTATGCTAGCACAGGGACAGAGTCATGACAAGGAAAAAGAAAATAGTCGGGGAATGTGGAATTTTTAGAAATGTTCGTATATAATAAAAAGAAATGAAATAATCATTATCAGGCGGGGAGTGAAAAATTATGGAAAACAAAGAACGGCGGGATACCATCCTGGCCATGCTCCGAAAAGCCGACAAACCGGTGACCGGAACGGACATGGCCAGGGTATGCCAGGTAAGCCGTCAGATCATCGTAGGAGACATTGCCCTGCTGCGGGCCAGCGGAACCCCCATCATTTCCACCCCTCGAGGCTATCAGCTCCAGGAGTTCCGAAAACAAGGGGTGCAGGAATCCTTCCTGTGCCGCCATGGGGCGGACCAGGTGGAGGCGGAACTGAACGCCATTGTGGATAACGGGGGAGTTGTCCACAATGTGGTTGTGGAACATGAGGTATACGGCTTCATGGAAGGGGAGCTGAACCTCCGGTCCCGGAGAGACGTGCAGCTGTACATCCAGCGGATGAAGGAGACAAAGGCACCGCTGCTGTCCACCATGTCCAACGGAATCCACACCCATCTGGTGGAAACCAACACCGAAGAAGAAATGGAAGCCATCCGCAAAGCCCTGGAGAAACTGGGGGTGCTGGTGGAATAAAAGAAAATGCAAAAGGGGCTGCCGCCTACGCGGCAGCCCCTTTTGCATCCATCACCATCCCTGCCAGGATGATGGCGAAGCCGGCAAGGACCATGGGACCCGGGTACTGGTGGAGGAACAGGGCCACCCACAAAGGTCCCAGGATCATTTCCCACAGGGCCAGCACCGAAGCTTTCCGGGCGGGGATTTTCTGGACTCCCAGGTTGAAGAATCCGTAGCCCCCGGCCACCTGGACCACCCCCAGGATCAGCATCAGCCCCCATTCCTGGCCCTTCATGGCCGGCAGGGCAGCCCGGGCGGTGGGGAACAGGAGAAAGACCGCCAGGGCGGTGAACAGGTTCCCGATAGCGGTAATCCCCAGAGCATTGGTCCGGGTGGCTTTCTTGGAGGCCAGGCTCATGCCTGCAAAGAAAATCCCTTCCGTGAGGGCAATCAGGTTCCCCAGAGGATGGGAATCCCCGCTGCCTCCGGAGAGCATGAAGCACAGGACCCCGGCCATGATCACCGCCACCGGCAGGAAGGCCCGGCGGCTGAAATACCGGGTCTGGAACCAGTACAGCAGGAACAGCCAGATGGTGGCGGTGTACTGCATGCCGATGGCAATGGCGGCGGAAGTCAGGGACAGGGAAACAATCACGCTGAGACACAGGGCACAGTAGGCCAGGACATAAGCCAAGAGGTACCGGTTCCAGGCGATTTCCCGGGGCCGCACAAAAGGCAGCAGCACCAGCCCGGCGATCAGGGACCGGAGTCCGCAGATCAGGAAGGGGTCCAGGGTCAGATACTTCACCAGAGGGGAATTCAGGCTCCAGCAGACAGCTCCCAGAAGGACCAGGGCGCTGCCGGACAGGGCAGGGAGACGGGGCATGGGGATACCCTCCTTTCCAATGAGGAAAAATTCGTACTTGACGTTTAATCACGATTAAAATATAATCATGATTAGAAATCAGCTATATTATAAAAGCGGCCTGAAAAATTGTCAACCATCTTCCCGGAACGGGAATCAGGATCAGCAGTCAGGAGGTGCCCTGCCCCATATGGAAAACCAAAATCAGGAAACCCAAAAACAACAGCGAAAGGAACTGACTCTCCGGCAGAAGCGGAACATGATGTATTTTGTGGAAGCTACGGAGAAAATCCTCAAGGAAGAGGGAATCCCCGGAGTGACCATCCGGCGGATCGCCGCCGAGGCCGGGTACAACAGTGCCACCCTCTACAACTATTTCCAGGACCTGGACGAACTGATTCTGTTCGGATCGGTGTGCTTCCTCCGGGATTACCTGCTGAGCCTGGCCAGGCACCTGGAACCGGAGATGACTGCCCTGGAACGGTACCGGACCATCTACCGGTGCTTCAATGAAAGAGCCTTCCGGTTCCCGGAGATCTTCTACAACATGTTCTTTGGCCGGTACAGCGCCAAACTGGGCCATGTGATCCAGGTCTATTATCTGGACCTGTTCCCGGAAGAACTCCAGGGACTGCCGGCGGATGTCCGGGAAATGGTGGTCCGGGGCACCCTGGTGGAACGGGATCAGGTAATGATGAAGAGCCTGGTGGAAGAAGGGTATGTGGCCGGAAACCGGGCTTCGGAAACCCTGGAAATCATCGTGGCTCTCCATGGCAGCTACATCCACCGGGCCTGCCTTTTGGGCAGCAGCCTGGACCGGCCCCTTCTGGAAAAGCAGTTCCTGCACATTTTCGACTATGTCCTGGCAGCAGCCAGACCCGGGGAATCCACCCGGGGCAACCGTAATCATACAGTCTGAAAAAGGAGTGGTACAAAATGGCGGAAGAAAAGAAAAAAGGCTTCAAGCTCCATGCTCTGAACCCCATGGTCCTTCTGGGCATCATCATGTTCCTGGCTTTCCTGGCCTCTTACATCGTCCCGGCCGGGGAATACAGCCGGGTGATGAACCCCGTCCTTAACAAGGAAGTGGTGGATCCCGCCACCTTCCATTACATCCAGCAACAGCCGGTGAGCCCCTTCTATCTGTTCCAGTCCCTGACCCTGGGACTCCAGAACGCAGCGGAAATCATTTCTTTCCTGTTCATCATCGGGGGCATGTTTGCCATTATGGACGCTACCGGAGCCATTAACGCCGGACTGTCCAATGTGGTGGAAAAAATGAAGGGCCGGGAACTGATGATGATCCCGGTGTGCATGGTGCTTTTCAGCCTGCTGTCCGCCTTTGCCGGCTGTTTTGAAGAATTCCTGGCCTTCACCCCTCTGGTGATCGGGGTTTCCGTGGCCATGGGGTTCGATTCCCTCACCGCCATTGCCATTGTGTTCTGTGCGGCGCCGGTGGGGTATGCGGGAGCCATGACCAACCCCTTTACCATCGGGGTGGCCCAGGGCATTTGCGGTCTGCCCATGTTTTCCGGTATGGGACTCCGGGCTGTGCTGTTTGTGGTGATGAACATCGTAACCATTCCCTATGTGATGTGGTATGCCAACAAAGTCCGGAAGAATCCGGAACTGAGTACGGTCCGGGAAGAAGACCTGCTGTACAACAGCCATCTGAAACTCCAGGAAACTCCAGTGATCACCCTCCGGCACAAACTGGTGCTGGTGCTGTTTGTGGCCACCATCGGCGCCGTGGTCCTGGGCGTACTGAAATTTGACTTCTACATCAACGAAATGGCCGGGCTGTTCCTGGTGTGCGGGATCCTGGCCGGGATTATCGGGGGCCTGTCCTCCGGGGAAATCGCCGATGCTTTCCTGGCCGGCTGCAGCAACATGCTGTTCGCCAACCTGGTCATCGGCATGTGCAACGCGGCGGTGCTGATCATGCAGAACGCCCACATTATGGATACGGTGATCCACTACATGGCCAGCCTGCTGAACGGGCTGCCGCCCACTCTCAGTGCCTGCGGCATGTTCATCGTCCAGGATCTGTTCAACGTGCTGGTGCCTTCCGGCAGCGGCAAGGCGGCCATTACCATGCCTCTGTTTGCCCCGCTGGCGGATCTCATCGGGGTCACCCGGCAGACGGCTGTGCTGGCTTTTCAGATGGGGGATGCCTTCACCAACGTATTTGCTCCCACCAGTGGGGAAGTGGTGGCCGCCTGTGCCATGGCCCACATCTCCTTCGGGAAATGGTTCCGCTGGCTGGCGCCTCTCTTTGCCATCTGGTGCGTGGTGGCCATGGTGTTCATGGTGATCGCCGTCCAGATCCACTATGGTCCGTTCTGACAAGGAGGCAGTATGATGGAAAAAGAAAATTTCGGCAGCCTGGAAGAACTGCTCCGGCATCCGGTGTTCCGGCACTTTGCCCGGATCTGCCAGATCCCTCACCCTTCCTTTAAGGAAAAGGCCCTCAGCGATGCCCTGTTCCAGTGGGCCCGGGAAAAAGGCTATGCCGTCCGTCAGGATGAATGGAACAATGTGCTGCTGCGGAAGCCGGCTTCCCCCGGATACGAAAACCGGCCGGGGGTCATGCTCCAGGCCCATCTGGACATGGTCTGCCAGAAGGCAAAGGGGGTGGAACACGACTTCCTGCAGGATCCCATCCATCTGGAACTGGAGGGGGATATCCTGTCCACCGGAGGGCGGACCACCCTGGGGGCCGATGACGGCATCGGGGTGGCGCTGGCTCTGGCCCTTTTGGAAGACGGGTCCTTTGCCCATCCGGAACTGGAAGTGCTGCTGACCACCGCCGAGGAAGAAGACCTTAGCGGGGCCCAGAATGTGGACGCCAGTGATTTCCGGTCCCATTACCTGGTGAACATCGACAATGCGGTGGAACGCCATTCGGTAACCGGCAGCTGCGGAGGCTTCGGGGTGAACTTCCACCTGCCGGTGACCTGGGAAGCGGTGCCGGAAGGGGCCCGGTTCTTCCATCTGAAGGTGGAAGGGCTCCAGGGAGGCCATTCAGGGGAAGACATCCACCGGGGCCGGGGAAACGCCAATATTTTCCTGATCCGGATGCTCCTGTCCGCCCGGAAAGAAATGCCCCTCCGGCTGTCTTCCCTTCATGGAGGCACCTTCCGACTGGCCATTCCCCGGGATGGGGAAGCGGTGGTGCTGGTGCCCCGGGGCAAGGAAGAAGCCTTCCTCCAGGCGGTGAACGCTGCAGCGGAAGAACTGCGCCGGGAATACAAGGCCGTGGCTGCCAATCTGAAGATTTCCGTGGAAGAGACCCAGGGACCGGACAACGGACTGGTGGTGTCCCGGGAAGTGACGGACAAGTTCATCCAGGTGCTGGTGCTGTCTCCCAACGGAATCTCGGAAATGAATGCCGCCGTGCCCGGGGTGGTCCAAAGCTCCGACAACCTGGGAGAAATCCGTCTGGAACGGGAACAGAACCGGCTGGTGGTGGTCTACGAGATCCGCACCTCCTTCCGGTCCAAGGCGGAATACATCTGGGATAAAATCCATCTCCTGGCCCAGATGGTGGGGGGGACCTGCGAGAAATTCGCCGCCTATCCCGGCTGGCCCCATGATCCGGATTCCCGGCTGACGCCCCTGGTCCAGCAGGTGTATGAGGAAACCTTTGGAGAAAAAATGGACGCCACTCCCATCCATTCCGGCCTGGAGTGCGGATGCCTGATCGAGAAGAAACCGGACCTGGACGCCATCTCCCTGGGCCCCGACTGCTGGGACCTCCATTCTCCTCAGGAAAGGCTCAGCGTAAAGAGCACCATCAGGATGTATGAGTTTTTGAAGAAGCTTCTGGAACAAATTGCATAAAAAATAAGGGGCTGTGAAGAAAGAAAAGATTCACTTCTTCACAGCCTCTCTGGTCGCAACCTGCGACCGGGGGTGTGGATTTTCCACACCCCCTTCTTTTATTTTCCCAGCAACTGGATAAAGGCCCGGACTGCGTATGGGGTAAATTCCCTGTCCGGCAGCAGGGCATGGAAGGTGCGGATGCAGTCCCGATCAGAAAGCCTGAAGAACAAAAGGGTTTCGCTGTCCCGGGAAACCATGGCATCACTGACAAAGGTGGCGGCCAGTCCATGCTCTGCCAGCCGGTAGGCGGTGGCCAGCTGGGAAAGCATCAGTTTGACATGGGGAGTGAAGCCGGCTTCCCTGAACAGGATCTGACAGCGCTGATGGAGGTTGTTTCCTGGGGTCAGAAGGATGAAGGGCAGATCCTGGAATCGGGCCAAAGGGAGGGAGGGGCAGTCCGGCTGACCGGCCCGGCCTTCCAGCACATCCTGGCAGGTCAGGGCACTGGGCAGCAGCGGATCAGGCAGTGGATAGGAACGGGGCACAGCCAGCAGGATCTGGTCCTGAAAAGCCCGGTAGTGATGGCTGTGGCGCCGGATGATGGTTGGATCGCAGCTGAAGGTCAGATCCAGGTCTTCTCTTTCCAGAAGGGATAGAAGGGCATCAGAACCTTCTTCAATGAGCTTCAGCTGAATCCTGGGGTATGTTTCTGCAAAGGCTGTCAGCAGGTTGGGGATTTTGTAAGAAAGGATATAATGGCTCCCTCCGATGGTGAGACTGCCTGTCTGGAGATCTTTCAGCTGTTGGACTTCCCGGTCCAGATCTTTTTCCAGGTGCTGCATTTTCCGGATGGCTTTCAAATAAAGGACACCGGCTGGGGTCAGCTGTATCGGGCGCCGGTTCCGGATGAACAGAGGCATGCCGATCCGGGCTTCGATCTTCCGCAGGGCGATGCTCAGGGCAGGCTGGGTGATAAACAGTTTTTCTGCGGCCCGGGTAAAACTGCCTTCCCGATAAATGGTGTAGATGTATTCATAGTCGGCATTCATGGAATCCACCTCTTCTTATAAAACTAGTTTATAGAATTATATATATGATAAATTGGATTATATAGCAAAAGAATGATATTGTAAATATAAGAAAAATCAAGGAATTCCGAAGGGGAGGAAAAGTATGAAAATCAATGGACTGCTGATGGACGACCAGGACAATGTGGTCACCTGTGTGGCCGAAATCCGGAAAGGGGATCAGGTGGTTTATCAGAAAGATGGAAAAATGGAAACGCTGGAGGCAAAGGAAGACATTCCGTTCTGTCATAAAATCGCCCTGGTGGATCTGCCCAAGGATGGTTCGGTGATCAAATATGGAGAATTGCTGGGAAAGACCCGGGAACCCATCGGGAAGGGCCATTGGGTCTCTGACAAAAATATCTTCAGTGTGCCCAGAGATTATGAACAGGAATTTGTAAAGGAATAAGGAGTGACAATCATGGAATTTTGGGGATATAAGAGAAAAGAAGGAAGAGCCGGGATCCGCAATCATGTCCTGATCCTGCCCACCTGCGCCTGCGGCAGTGAAACGGCCCGTATCGTAGCCAGCCAGGTCAAGGGAGCCGTAAACATCATTTTCAATACCGGATGCTCCGATGTGGCGGCCAACACGGCCATGTCCCAGAAGGTGCTCACAGGATTTGCCTGCAACCCCAATGTGTACGGGGTGGTGATCATTGGTCTGGGCTGTGAAACCGTACCTCATCTGAAACTGAAGGAAAAAATCCAGCAGATGACCTCCAAACCGGTTGTTTCTTTTGGCATCCAGGACGAGGGAGGCACCCTGAAGACCATCGAAAAAGCAGTCCGGGCGGCCCGGGAAATGGTAGCGGAAGCAGCGCTCCAGCAGAAAGAACTGTGTGACATTTCCAATCTGCTGCTGGGCATCGAATGCGGCGGATCCGATGCCACCAGCGGCATTGCCAGCAACCCGGCTGTGGGAGAACTGAGTGACCTGCTGGTGGACCTGGGGGCTTCTACCATCATGAGCGAATCCATCGAATGGATCGGTGCGGAACATGTACTGGCCAAACGGGCAGCCACTCCCCACATCCACAACCAGATCATCCAGATCTGCAAAGACTATGAGGCCCATCTGATGGCCGCCGGCCAGGACTGCCGGGCCGGGCAGCCTACCCCGGGGAACAAGGCAGGGGGACTTTCCACCCTGGACGAAAAGAGCCTGGGCTGCATCCGCAAAGGCGGTACCCGTCCCATTGTGGAAGTGCTGGAACAGGCAGCACGGCCTTCCTGCCAGGGCGCCATTGTGATGGATACGGCAGGGTACGACATTTCTTCCGTAACCTCCATGGTAGCCGGGGGCTGCAATGCGGTAATCTTCACCACCGGCCGGGGGACGCCCACCGGGAATGCCATTGTACCGGTCATCAAGGTTACGGGCAATGAACGGACCTACCGGAAAATGGAAGACAACATGGATGTGGATGTAAGTGCCATTGTCCGGGGCGAAAAAACCTTCAAGGAATGCGGCAAAGACATGCTCCAGGTGATCCAGGATGTGTGCAACGGCAAGATGACCAAAGCGGAAGCTTTTGGCTTCTCGGATATTGCCGTGGATCATGTGTGCCGGTTTGTCTGATGGAAAAAGGGAAAAGGAGAGCGATGAAAAATGGGATTTATTTGTAAACCGTGGAATCGGCTGAGCCTTTTCACCCGGATCATGATCGGGTTTGTCCTGGGGATTGTCCTGGGACTGGTCCTGGGACCCCGGGCCGAAGTACTGAAGCCCCTGGGGACCATCCTGACCAATCTGCTGACCATGGTGGTGGCTCCTCTGGTATTTACCCTGCTGGTCTGTGCGGCAGCAGATGTGGGAGACGGCAAACGGCTGGGACGGATCGGCATCAAAACGGTCATCATCTTCCTGGTCAGCACGGCATTGGCCATTGTCCTGGGGCTGGTGGTGAGCAACATGATGAACATTGGTGCCGGGGTGGAACTGAGCAATATGGCAGCTCCTCAGCCCAAGGGACAGGCACCGGCTTCCATGCTGGATACGGTGATCAATATCATCCCGGTGAACATCTTTGCTTCACTGGCCAAACAGAATCTGCTCCAGATCATCTTCTTTGCCCTGATCATGGGTTTCGCCCTGCTGAAACTGGGTGACAAGGGCAAGC
This sequence comes from Acidaminococcus sp. HCP3S3_H5, assembly GCF_052122235.1. Classification (NCBI taxonomy): domain Bacteria; kingdom Bacillati; phylum Bacillota; class Negativicutes; order Acidaminococcales; family Acidaminococcaceae; genus Acidaminococcus; species Acidaminococcus sp. HCP3S3_H5. The sequence goes on along the minus strand of NZ_JBQKCS010000003.1, from coordinate 213,847 downwards.
CCCTGCTGGATTGCTGCCGGGCAGGCCAGGAAGTAATGAAGGAAATCACCAACATGGCTCTGGAATTCACTCCCTACGGGGTGCTGGGACTGATGGCCTCCGTTGTGGGGAAAAACGGGACGGCCATCCTGATCCCCTACATCAAGACCATCGGGGCTATGTATCTGTGTGCTGTGGTGTATCTGCTGGTGGTCCAGGCTGTTCTGATGGTGGGCGTATTCGGCCGGGTCAGTCCCCTGAAATTCCTGAAGAACATGAAGGAAGCCATGACCTTTGTGTTTGCCACCTGTTCCAGTGTGGCCACCATCCCCCTGAACCTGGCCTGTGTAAAGAAAGTGGGGGTGGATGAAGAAACCGCCAATTTTGTGATTCCCTTCGGCGCTGTCATGAACATGAACGGGACGGCCATTTATGAAGCGGTTGCTGTGGTGTTCACGGCCCAGATCTTCGGGGTGGAACTGACCTTTACCCAGCAGGTGATGATCATGCTGACTGCCACCCTGGCCTCTATCGGGACGGCGGGAATTCCCGGGTCCGGGCTGGTCATGCTGACCATTGTGCTCAGTTCGGTGAATCTGCCCATGGAAGCCATCGGCCTTTTGGCAGGGATCGACCGGATCCTGAACATGGCCCGCTGCGTACCCAACATCGTGGGAGATGCGGCAACAGCGGTCATCGTGGCCCAGTCGGAAGGAACGCTGAAAAGATAAAAAAAGAAGAGGGTGCTGTACCTTGCGTGCAGCACCCTCTTCTTTCATTCTGCTGTTTTGGCTGCTTTTTCCACGGCTTCCGGCAGGGTCACGTCTTTACCCTGCTGGTAGTCGAACTGGAAGGCGAAGACCAGGGTGGAGCTTCCCAGCAGGCTGGTGAACATCTGCTGCTGCTCCGGGGTGATCTTTTTGGTCTTGGCGGCGGCATCCAGGATGTAACCGCCGGTGGTCTGGAGCACCGGGGTCATGTCCATGCCCAGCCGTTTCATCCGCCAGGTCTTTTTATCCAGCACCACTGTGTAGGGCACGTCCTTTACCTGGGCCACCAGGGACTGGATCTGTTCTGCATCCTTCTGCTTTTTGAATTCCGGATCCTGGGCCAGCTTATTGGCCAGCTTCTGGCCGTCCAGGGTGAATTCCAGGGTCTTTTCCCGGCTGGTTTCCTTGGTTACCTTGGCGGAAGACAGGTACTCCAGCAGTTCCTTTTCGGCTTTTTTGCTGTCCGGATTGGGCAGGAGAGGCAGGGTGTAGGGACGGACACTTTTGGCCCAGCCTTTGCCGCTGTTGATGTACTGGGTCAGCTGGCCTTTTTCCGCAAAGAAATAGGCGTCAATGGGCTGGCTGGCGGTCTGCTGGCCGGTGAGCAGGGTCAGCTCCCCGGTGCCGTGGAGATCTCCGCTGAGCTTTTCCATCCGGGTATTCTTTTTGTCTGTTTCTTCCACTCCGTTCCCGGTAAGGGACAGGTTCCCCACTCCGATGGGGCTGAACAGGGTGCCCTTCATTTCGTACTGGATGTATTTTTCCTTGGCCATGACGCTCTGGACACGGACCATGTCTTTCACCACAGCCTTGTCTACGGGAGAAGCAGCCTGGGCCAGGGAGCCGGCGGAAAGCACCAGCAGCAGGGACAGGCCTGCCGCACGGATTTTCGATAACAATGCCATAAAAAAAGCCTCCTTTTCAGATCAACGTCTGTTTGTTCCTTATTCTATCCTCTTAGCATGTCACATTCAAGGAGGAAAGTCAAAGGAAAAAGTTTTGAACTTTTCGGGAAGAACCGGTGCGAGGGCCGGGGGATATGGTATCATGACAGCAGATAACTGGAAAAGGAGAGGATACCATGAACAACGAAGTACTGGAAGCCATGCAGCTCCGCAGGAGCATCCGCAGTTTCAAACCGGACCCGGTGCCGGAAACCGATCTTCAGGAAATCATCAAGGCAGGACTCTATGCCCCCAGTGGCAGAGGCAGCCAGGATACCATCATCCTGGCCATTACCAACCCGGCCATGGTGAAGCGGCTGAGCCGGCTGAACTGTGAAATCGGCGGCTGGGCTCCGGATTTCGATCCTTTTTACGGGGCACCGGCCGTGCTCATCGTACTGGCGGACAAGACGAAGCCCACGGAAGTGTATGACGGGTCCCTGGTCATGGGGAATCTGATGCTGGCCGCCCATTCTCTGGGCCTGGGCAGCTGCTGGATCCATCGGGCCAAGGAAGAATTCGAACGGCCGGAAGGCAAAGCCCTGCTGAAAACCCTGGGTATCACCGGCGAATGGGAAGGCATCGGCCACTGCGCAGTGGGCTATGTAAAGGGAGATATCCCCATCGCTCCCCTGCGGAAGGAACATCGGGTGTATTGGATGAAATAAGGAGCATATTGCAGAGGCAATATGCTCCGGTCGCGGGTCGCGACAAAAGGGGTGCTGCGTCAGCAGCACCCCTTTTAAAATACTTCCGATTCCGCCGTCCTCTGGTAATTCTTCTCCAGCATGGCTTTGTGGGAGAGAAAGCGGGGATCGTCGAAATATTTGGCCCCTTTGGGACAGTATTTGATGCAGGCCTGACATTTGATGCAGATGCCGGGGACTTCATCGGTGTTTTCCGGATTGATGGACCCCATGGGACACACCTGGGCGCATTTGCCGCAGTGATCGCATTTGGTCAGGTCCGTTTGGGGCTTGGCTTTCAGGAACTTGGCAGGCTGGCCGTCTTCTCCCAGAGGGATGTAGTAGGGGGCCACCGGGGCGTCTCCGTTGATGCTCACTCTTTCCAGAGGCTCTCCGCTCCGGAGTTTTCCTTCCACCCGGTCCAGCAGTTCCTGGAATTTTTCTTTGTCCTGAACCGTGGGATGATCCCGGCCGATGGCGGCAAAGGCGTGGGGAGCGGCAAAGGCACCGGCAGCGAACACCCGGAAATCCTTCTTTTCCAGTTCATCCCGAAGTTCCGTCAGAGAGCTGTCGTAACTCCGGTTGCCGAAGGTCACCAGGGCCACAGCCGGGGTCTTGTTTTCCGGATCTCCGGAAAACAGCTGCTGGACAAAGGGCAGGGCCTTGTTGGGAATCCGGCCGGCATAGGTGGGCATCCCGAAGATCACCAGGGTGGCGGGACCGAAGGTATGGAGAGTCTGCTGATCCTGGGGCAGGGTGAAGGAATGATGGGACAGGGTGACCCCTTCTGCCTGGAAACGGCGGGCCAGCTGTTCCCCGAATTCCCGGACCAGGGCTTCCGTCTGACCGGTGGGACTGAAAGAAATGGCGGCAATATGGGTAATCAAGAACAAGACCTCCCTAAAGAACTGAATTTTCAGCCAATGGATTTTCTTTTTATCATACCCTATTTTCAAGAGAAAAGCCAGTGCCAGGGCCTTCCTTTCAAAAAATTTGCTACCGGTCCCGGAAATGGCCTATAATAAAAACAGCAAACCTACCAAAGACAGGGGGAATACCCATGAGTGAACTGATGATCCGGGAGGCCACGGCGGAGGACGCAGCGGCCATCCGTTCTGTTTATGCACCCTATGTGGAAAGCACGGTGATCACCTTTGAATACCAGGTGCCCAGTGTGGAGGAATTCCGGCGGCGGATCGCCCATACCCAGGAACGCTATCCCTATTTTGTGGCGGTGGAGGACGGCCGGGTGCTGGGGTACGCCTATGCCGGACCCTTTGTGGGCCGTCCGGCCTATGACTGGTCCGCGGAACTGAGCATCTATGTGGACTGCCATCTTCGGAAAAAGGGACTGGGAAAGAAACTCTACGGCGCCCTTCTGGAAGCCCTGAAAAAAATGGGGATCCTGGATGTGTACGCCTGTATCGGCTATCCGGAACAGCCGGACGAATACCTGGACTTCAACAGCGCCCAGTTCCATGCCCATCTGGGGTTTGAACCGGTGGGGCTCTTCAAAAACTGCGGCTACAAGTTCAACCGCTGGTACCATATGATCTGGATGGGGAAGAACATCGGGGAACACGGGAAGAACCAGCCGGCTGTCCGGCCCTATCCGGAAGTCCAGGCCGGGGAATAGAAAGGGAGGGGGAACCATGGAACAGCAGGTGGTGCTGGTCACCGGGGCCAGCAGCGGCATCGGCCGGGAAACCGCCATCCTTATGGCCCGGACCGGCCATGTGGTGTACGGGGCAGCCCGGCGCCTGGACAAACTCCAGGAACTGTCCAAATACGGGGTCATCCCCCTGGTGCTGGACGTGACCAAAGACTATTCCTGCCAGAACGCCCTCCAACAGATCCTGAACCAGCACGGGACCCTGGACATCCTGATCAACAATGCCGGCTACGGATCCTATGGAGCGGTGGAGGACGTGCCCCTGGCGGAGGCCCGACATCAGATGGAAGTGAACGTGTTCGGGGCCATCCGGCTCACCCGGATGGTGCTGCCGCTTTTCCGCCGGCAGCACCAGGGACGGGTGATCATGGTTTCGTCCATTGCCGGACGGGTCACAGGTCCTTTCGGGGGCTGGTATCATGCCAGCAAATATGCCCTGGAAGCCCTCAGTGACGCCCTGCGGATGGAAACCGCCGGCCAGGGAATCCAGGTGAGCATTGTGGAACCGGGGCTGGTGCGGACGGCCTGGGGCCACATTGCCGCTGACCATCTGGCAGAAGTGTCCCGGCAGGGAGCCTGCAGGGCCTGGGGAGAGAAAATGGCCCGGGGGCTCCATCGGCTCTACGACCAAAAGTGGCTGAACACCCCCCAGGATGTGGCCAAAACCATTTTCCTGGCGGCCAACGCCTCCCAGCCCCAGGCTCGGTATCTGTGCGGCAAGGACGCCTGGCTGCTGCTTTTGGCCCATACCCTGCTGCCTACCGGACTGTATGATATGGCGGCCCGGTGGGTCATGAAAAAACTGTCCTAGGGAGGCGGTGCCATGGATATCTATCGACTGGGGAATCTCCAGCTGTCTCTCTTCCTGCTGATTCTCATTGGTCTGTACCTGCGGAAAAAGAATATTGTGGATGAACCGGGGAAACGGTGTCTCACCGATGTGTGCGTCTATGTGATCATTCCCTGCAACATCATCAAATCCTGTCTCATGCCCTTTGAAGGAAATATCTTCCTGACCTGCGGCCGGATCCTGGGGGCAGGGGCTGTGCTCCAGGTGCTCTTCATGATCCTGAACCATTTCCTGTTCAACCGGTATCCGGATACCCGGAAAAAGGTGCTCCAGTACGGCACCCTGGTGTCCAACAGCGGCTTTCTGGGCTATCCGGTGGCGGAAGGGGTCTATGGGGACCTGGGGCTGTTCTATGCCTCTGTGTTCCTGATTCCCCTGCGGCTGGTCATGTGGTCCGTGGGCACCGGATATTTCATGGCCCGGCAGGAAAGCCGGAAAGAAGTGCTGAAAAAGGTCCTGACCCATCCCTGTCTGATCGCTGTGTACATCGGGATCGTATTGATCCTGACCCAGTGGCGGCCTCCGGCTTTTCTGGACATGACCATCCGGTACATCGGGGGGTGCAATGCGGCCATTACCATGTTCATCGTGGGGACCATCCTGGCGGATGTGCCGCTTTTGACCATCTTCAACCGGGACAGCATCCTCTACAGCATCCTGCGGCTGATCCTGCTGCCCGGGCTAGCCTGGGGGGTCAGTGCCGCACTGGGGCTGGATCCGGTGGCCACCGGGATCGCGGTGCTCATGACCGGCATGCCTGCCGGAGCCACTACCGCCATTTTCGCCGCCCGGTACGGCAGCGACGCTCCCTTTGCCACCAAGCTGACGGTACTGTCCACCCTGCTCAGCATGTTCACCATCCTGTTCTGGTGCATGGTGCTGCCGGAGCCGTGAGACAAGGGGCTGTTGCATGCGCAACAGCCCCTTTGTTCATCCTTTTGCCTCTTTTCTGCCTTATTTATTCTGCATCTTGGGATTATGATGTATAGTCAGTATTCTATGCATCACAGAAAGGCGAAGAAGGTATGCGTTTCCTTTGGAATTTCATCAAATATCTGGTGTTCCTGACCCTGCTGCTCCTGCTGGGAGCCGGATTCTATGCCGGGAATGCCGCGTACACCCAGCTGTTCACCCAGCCCTGGGACAAACTGCTGGCCATCGAGAACCATCGGAATGACCTGGACATGATCCATGGGCTGGAACGGAAATACGGCTGGGAACGGGTGGCCGTCACCTCCAAGGACGGTACCCGGCTCCAGGGCACCTACATTGAAAGCCCTACAGGAGGCCATAAAACCGTTATCCTGCTCCACGGCCTGTACCAGAACCGGACCATGTGCGTTCCCTATGCCCGGATTTACCTGGCCCGGGGATACAATGTGCTGATGCCGGACATCCGGGGCCATGGGGAAAGCGGCGGCAATACCAATGACTGGGGAATCCACGATCCGGAAGACATGGACAGCTGGGTGGCTCTGCTCCGGCAGCAGGATCCTCAGGTATCCATCGGGTTCCACGGCATTTCCCTGGGGGCCGCCATGAGCCTGATCTATGCCGGCACCCCTCAGGGCCGGGACATGGCTTTCTACGTGGCAGACAGTTCCTATGGCAATGTACTGGAACTGGGCCGGGAAAAGCTCATGAACTATACAGAGGACCAGCGGATCCTTACCGGCATGGAAGTACTGGATCCCTTTTTCCAGGCTTCCATGTACTACCATACCCGGAAGACCCTCCGGGATGTGGACCCGGCTTCCTGCGTCCAGAGGATGACCACTCCGGTACTGTTCCTCCACGGAGATGTGGACCGGCTGATTCCCCCTCACATTGCGGAAGAACTGATGGACCGGTGCACCAGTCCCCATAAAAAGCTGGTCTATTTCGAAGGATCCGGCCACGCCAATGAAATAGTAGACAATCCGGAAGGATATGCCCAGGCAGTGGGAAGCTTTTTGGAGAGCTTGTAAAAGGAGCTGTGAAAAAATGATTCTTCATTTTTTCACAGCCCCTTTTTTACGCGTATTTCTTCAACAGTTCCAGGAACGCCTCTTCATGGTCCGGATACCACTGGGTAAAGGGCTGGCCGGCTTCCAGGAGGATCTGGTTCAGGTCCAGGAAGAACTGGGGCAGCCGGGCGGTGGCAATCAGGCCCAGAGGCTCGCTGATCTTTTCCTTTCCGTAGGCGTAGCTGCCTCCCGCGTACACCTGGAAGGCACTGGCCCGTTCCCCGTTCACCAGGGTGAAGGCCCCACGGAAGCCCAGCGCCGCCAGGGATTGGACAGTGCAGGTGGAAGGGCAGCCGGAGAAGTGGCATTTGGGCAGATACCGGGTATCCACGCCCTTTTCCTTCAGGAAGGAGGCAATCCGGGCCAGGGTCCCATGGGAATCACACAGGCCCTGCTGGCATACAGCTGCGCCGATGCAGCTGACGGAATGTTCAAAGAGGGTGTGGGCGGTGTCCTTTTCTGTCAGGGCGGCCACCTGCCGGGCTTCTTCCGCCGTCAGGTTGATGATGTAGCAGGTTTCGTCTGCGTTGAGCCGCAGCTGGGCGCCTTCCATCTGAGAAGCTTCTCCCAGCAGCTGCCGGAACACCTGGATATCCGGCACCCCGCCCAGGGGCTTGTATTCCACATAGTACAGCCCTTCCTGTTTCTGGCTGTGGATCCGGGGATCGGCCAGGACGGAATCATCTTTTCCGGATTTGGTCAGGGGAGGGATGGGTTCCAGTTCCAGACGGGGGATCCCTTCTTCCCGGCACCGGGCCACGGCATCCCGGACCGCTTTCCGGAAGGGTTCTTCTCCCATTTTGGTCAGGATGAACCGGGAACGGGCGGTCCCCCGGTGTTCATAGTCCCCGTATTTCATGTACACGTCCCGGGCATAGCCCAGGATATACCAGGACAGGTCATGGGGATCCACCTGGGTGTCAATGAGCACCCCGAACCGGCTGCCGTTGACCCCGAAGCCCCCGCCGGCGTAGGCATCGAAGGTGCCGTCAGGACGGGCTACAAAGCCCAGGTCCTTGAAAGTGGCATGGCCTTCATTGTCGATGCCGTTGGAAAAGCTGATCTTGTATTTCCGGGGCAGTTTCAGTTCCGGAATCAGGCTGATGACGAAATTGGCGGCTGCCCGGATGGCCGGGGTCATGTCAAAGGGTTCTCCCTTTTCCACCCCGTGGAGAGGGCTGGCCGTGATGTTCCGGGGATTGTCTCCGCCGGCGCCTGCGCAGTAGATTCCATGGTCGAAGCAGTCCTGGTACAGCCCCAGTACTTCCTGTTCCTGGAGATGGTGGAGCTGGAGGGCTTCCCCGGTGGTGAAATGGGCCAGGGTCACATGGTATTTGTCGATGGCCTGGGCCAGGAAGGCCATATGGGCCTGATCGATGGCCCCGCCGGAGAAGCGCAGCCGGAGCATGCTGCTGTTCGCGCCCCGTTCTCCATAGGAACCGAATTTGCCGGAAGTCCCTTTATATTTTCCGGGAGCCAGCTCTTTGGCATAGAAAGCCCGTGCGGCTTCCTGGAAGACCGGGAACTGGCTTCGGATCTTCTCTTTGGCAGTTTCAGAAATCTGAGTCATGGACGGATTCCTCCTTTGTGTGCTTGTAAATCCGGATGGATGGAATAGAAAAAGAATAACACATCCTAATTCATAGTGCAATAGTGTGATATAAGCAGCAGCCCCTCCTACCGCAGGGTCAGCAGACACACGGTCTCCACATGGCTGGTATGGGGGAACATGTCCACGGGCTGGACTTTCCGGACCACGAAGCCTTTGTCCCGCAAAATGGCCGCATCCCGGGCCAGGGAGGCCGGGTTGCAGGAAACATACACCACCCGCTGGGGACGGACTTTGGCAATGGCGTCCAGCACCCGTTGTTCACAGCCGGCCCGGGGAGGATCCAGCACCACCACATCGGGGCGGCTGCCCTGGCGGACCAGTTCGGGCATTTCTTTGGCCGCATCTCCGCACAGGAACTCTGCATTAGTCACCTGGTTGTCCCGGGCATTCTGCCTGGCATCCCGGATGGCCGGAGCCACGATTTCGATTCCCAGGGCCCGCTGAGCTTTCTGGGCCAGGAACAAGGTAATGGTGCCGGTGCCGCAGTAGGCGTCGATGACCTTCTCCTTTCCTGTAAGGGACGCGTACTGGAGGGCTGTTTCATAGAGCTTTTCCGCCTGGAGGGTGTTCACCTGGAAGAAGGAATGGGGAGAAATGGCAAAGGTGAATTTTCCCAGCCGGTCATGGATTACGCCCGGCCCCCAGATCACTTTGTTTTTGGGGCCCATGATCACATTGGTATGACGGGTGTTCAGGTTCTGGACCAGAGTGGTGAAGCCGGGGATTTCCTGCCGGAGCATGGCCGTCAGATCCTTCAGATGGGGGACCTGAGGTTCGTTGGTCACCAGCACGGCCATTACTTCCCCGGTACGGACTCCCACCCGGCCCATAATGTGCCGGACAATGCCCCGCCGGGCATCTTCTTCCAGAGCCGGGATCCGGAATTTTTCCATCCAGGCCCGGACCACCTGGACGATTTTGTTGTTGGTCTGCTGCTGGATCAGACAGTCTTTCACATCAATGACCCGGTGGGTGCCCTGGGCGTAGCAGCCAATGGCCAGGGTGTGGTTCCGTCCCTGGGCAGCCGGTACCTGCATTTTATTCCGGTAATGCCAGGGGTCCTCCGCTCCCAGGGTTTCCTGGACGCAGAGTTTGGAAAAATGGCCGATCCGTTCCATGGCGTCCACCACCGTCTGGCGTTTCAGGGCCAGCTGGGCCGGATAGGACAGGTGCTGGAGCTGGCAGCCGCCGCACTGGGCATACACCGGGCAGGGTGGGGTCACCCGGTCTGGAGAAGGCACCAGCAGTTTCAGCAGCCGGGCCTGGCCGTAGCTTTTCTTCAGCAGGGTCACCTGGGCCTGGATCCGCTCTCCCGGCAGGGCTCCAGGGACGAAGAAGGTAAAGCCGCTGACTTTGCCCACCCCTTCTCCGGAGCTGCCCAGACCGGTGATGGTCAGTTCGATGTTCTCTTTGATTTTGAAGGGTAATTTGTTTTCTTTCATAATACTGTCATTATACCGTTGTCCCCGTTCCGGTGCAATGTTTCCGGCTGAAAAGTCGGGAAAGAGAAGGAAAGGATGGATAAAGAAAGAGAAAGAATCTTTTTGAACAATTTTCAAATGAATTGACAAAATAAACGGTTTTTACTATCATATTATTATGGAAGGACGCTGGTAGTGGATTCAGCGCCCGTTTTTTCAAATGGGGAAAAAGAGTCCAGCAGGGAGGCGTGATTTTACTGTTATTTCTATTGAGGGGGAGAAGTTTATGATGTGGAAAGAAGATGCATTGCTGCTTGTCTATGTGGCTTTGGGCGGCGCCCTGGGATCGGTGGCCAGATACCTGGTGGCTGGGGCCCTGAAGGGAGTTTGGAGCAATCATTTTCCTTGGGAAATGGTCTTTGTGAATACCTTCGGATGTATCCTGGTAGGCTTTTTCGCTGCCTTCCTGTATACCAAATTCCCACACCCCAAATGGGCCATGCTGCTGTACTGGGGGTTTATCGGCGGCTTTACGGCCTTTTCTTCCTTTATTAAGGAAGGGCTCCATTTCTTTCTCCACGGGGAACATGTAACCGGGTTCCTGTATCTCCTGCTCCAGAATACCCTGGGCCTTCTGGCAGCCAGTGTGTCCTTCTGGGCGGGAAAAACGCTGTTGTAAAGGGATGATGTTCTCGTGAAATCCTTCTTTGTGACCCTGCTGCTGGTGGGACTGGGTGGCTCCATGGCCATCTGGGCCATGTACCGGGCGGGGCTCTCTTTTTTGCGGTCCTGGTGGACTCTGGTGCCTTTTTGGGTACTGCCTTTGTGTTTTGTGTTCAGCAATGTGTATCTGAATGCGGTGCCCCGGCCTCTTTTGCGGTTCCTGGCCTGGGCAGGGGGCCTGTGGATGGGCTTCCTGTACTATTCCGTGCTGGGGATGGTTCTGTTCCTGGTGGCTTTTCTTGTAGGGAAACTGGGGCACTGGCCGTTTCTGGCGCCCCGGGCAGCCCAGGTGCTTTTTGCGGGGACGGTGCTCCTGGTGGCTGTGGGCTGCTGGCAGGCCCTCCACCCGGTGGTCCGGAAGCTGGAATATGCCACGGATAAAAACATCCCTGGCCCCTATCGGATCGTGTTTGTGTCCGACCTTCATTTTGGCGGTCTTTTCGGCACCTCCTATGGGGAAACTCTGGTCCGGAGGATCAATGAGCAAAAGCCGGATCTGGTCCTTCTGGGGGGCGATATGGTGGACGGGGACCTGCCCTTTGTGCTCCAGGAAGGGAGCCTGGGCACGTTCCGGAAGCTGCGGAGTACCGACGGGGTCTATGCGGTGTTTGGCAACCATGACAAACGGCTGGGTTCCGGAGCTGTGGAACGGGAATTCCTGGAAGAGGAAGGCGTCCGGTTTGCCGTGGATGAAAACCGGATGGTGAATCCCTGGCTGAACCTGACGGGGATGGACGATTACCTGTTTGGAAACCGGCGGGCGGACTATCATCCGGAACCCGGGAAGTTCAACGTGTTCATGGAACATGAACCCCGAAGGATCCCGGAAGCGGCGGGTAAAGGATACGATCTGTATTTTGCCGGCCATACCCATGCAGGCCAGATGGCTCCCAACCGGCTGATCACCCGAAAAATGTACTTCCTGGATTACGGATCAGAAATGGTGGAGGGGATGCTGGCCACAGTCTCCAGTGGCTACGGCCTCTGGGGCGTCCCGGTGCGGACGGGCCCAAAACCGGAAATCGTCGTTGTTGACATCAAAAAAGCAGATTGAGCGGCAGGCTCAATCTGCTTTTTTCCTTTGGCCGCTGACCGTTGAACGTTGACAGCTGACGGGCGGTGCTGCTTCAAGCAGCACCGCCCCATACATCTCCGCTTTCTTTTCCAGCTTCATGGGATAGGCCCGGGAAGTGGAGGGGAGCCGGGAAAGAAGCAGTTCCCGTCCGTCCAGGGTAATGGGCAGGGTGGTGCCGGTCCGGGGCAGTTTGGGAGGATTTGTGCACTGGCCAAGGAGGATTTCCGTAGCCTTTTCTCCGGTGGTGATCAGATGGCGGCAGTTCGGGATCTGCCGGACCATGGCGGCCAGGGAGGCTTCTTCCACCACATGGAGGAGTTTGTCCGAGGCATTGCCTTTCTGCCGCTGGGCCCGGAGCACCGTGGGCCCCAGGGCGATGCCCGTCCGGGTCAGGAAGGCCTTGATGGCTTTCGGGTCAAAGGCTTTTTCCGTCCCTTTCCGGAAATGGTCCGGGTCTTTGAAATATATCATTCCCATGATCCGCCAGATGTCGTTCTGGAAATTGGGATAGTAGAAATCCATGGCCCGCTTTTCCGCTGCCGGGGGAAATGTCCCCAGGATCAGCACTTTGGCTCCCTCCGGCAGGAAAGGTGGAAAAGGATGCTCCTCCACCGGGATCCCCGGCAGGATCTTTCCTGTAAGTTCCATTTGCTCCATAGCAACCTTACTCCTTTATATCATTCAGAACCGGCTGAAAGCCGGCTTCCAACGGCCATTGACAATTGACCATTGACTATTGACAGTCCTCATTCTTCTTTCAGCAGCTTGAAGCTTTCCTTGTGGTATTCCAGGAGGCCTTCCTTCTGCATCTTGCTCAGTTCGTTGCTGAGGGCACTCCGGTCCACACTCAGATAATCCGCCATCTGCTGCCGGTTGAAGGGGACGGTGATGATCTTCCGCTTCTGCTGGGCTGCCAAAAAGGACAGGTAGGACAGCACTCTCCCCCGGATGGATTTGGAGGAGGTGTGGAGAATCCGCCGGGCCAGGGACAGGTTCTTCCGGGCCAGGATGTGGAGCAGGTTGTCGCTGATCTGCTGGTGCTGGGGACAGCTCCGAGAACAGGTGTGGAACACCTTGGACAGGTCCATCATCAGCACGGTGGTGGGCTCCACCGCCAGCACATTGATCAGCAGGGGTTCGTTTTCCGCACAGGCATAGGCTTCTGCAAACAGCTCCCCGGGGCCCATCTGCCCCAGCAGGTTCCGGTTGCCCCACAGGTCGTCGTTTTCGATGATGACCCTTCCTTTCAGTACCATGCTTACCGTGTGGACCACATCCCCGGCGTAATGGATGTAGGTTCCCTTGTCGTAGGAGCGGACTACACCTCCCAGACAGTGTATCCGGACCTGGATCTCTTCCGGGGGAACATTTTTGAACAAAGCCGTTTTGGCCAGAAATTCCGTATCCATAGTTTTCCTCCGTTGTTTTAACAACATCAAATCTGCATCCAGTATACGGCCAAAAGGAGAAGATTGCAAGGGGGAAACCTCTTGACGAACCGGGTTTTCTGTGCTAAATTGAAAGCAATTTGATAGACAAACCTGCAATGAAAAGAAGAGTACCCTTTGCAGGCCGGCACAGAGAGCTTCCATTTGGGTGAAAGGAAGAGCGGCGGAGAAGGGGAACATGGCCTTGGAGCAGATGATTGAACGGCAGTAGGTCATCCGGGGGTGCCCGTTACAGCACTGGAGCATCCGCCTTGCGTGTGCTCGAGAGGCCTGGGCAACCAGGCGAAGCCGGGTGGTACCACGATGCTTTCGTCCCTGCAGGGGCGGAAGCTTTTTTTATTCATGAAGAAGGAGTGATTTCCATGCCAATCAAAATCGACAGCCATCTTTCCGCCAAGGAAAAGCTGCGTGAAGAAAATATCATCACCATCGACAATGACCGGGCCCTGACCCAGGACATCCGTCCTCTGAAGATCCTGATCCTGAACCTGATGCCTTTGAAGAAGCCTACGGAAGTGCAGCTGCTCCGGCTTTTGGGGAATTCTCCCCTCCAGCTGGAAATCGATTTCTGCCGGCCGGTGAGCCGGGTGGGGACCCATACGGACAATTCCTACCTGGAATCCGCCTACCTGGAATTCAGCGATGTCCAGGACCGGTATTACGATGGGCTCATCGTCACCGGGGCTCCTGTGGAAAAACTGGAATTCGAGGATGTGGAATACTGGGGAGAAATCGAGGAATACCTGGAATGGGCCCGGACCCATGTGTATTCCGTGCTCCATTACTGTTGGGGCGCCCAGGCCGGCCTGTACTATTATTATGATGTGCCGAAGATCATGTTCCCCCAGAAGCTCTGCGGCATCTATCCCTATGGGCTCACGGTCCGGAACCATCCGCTGCTCCGGGGCTTTGACGACCGGTATTTCATTCCCCAGTCCCGGTACACCACCGTGGATGACGCCAAGGTGTACAGCAATCCGGATCTCCAGGTGCTCAGCCGCAGCGTGGAAAACGGTATCAACATCTGTGCCACGGAAGACATGCGCCGGATCTTCGTCATGGGCCATTTTGAATATGACCGGATGACCCTCCGGGATGAATACGTCCGGGACCGGGAAAAGGGCCTGAACCCTTCCCTGCCCAAACACTACTATCCCACGGACGACACCACCCAGGAACCGCTGTTCAAATGGTGCAGCTATGCCCATCTGTTCTACCTGAACTGGCTGAACGTGGTGTACCAGGATACTCCTTACGATCTGCACAAGCTGACCAAGAGGGAGTAGGAGGGTTTGCTGCACGGTCCGCCTGCCGCCCCAGTGGATCTTTGGAAAAGGAGAAAAAACAAGATGGCGCAGATTACCAAGAACTCGCTTGCCGGACAGACCGATGTTCATTTCATGGAAATGGCCCTGGAGGAAGCCCGGCAGGCAGCCCGGGAGGGGGAAATCCCCGTGGGGGCTGTGCTGGTCCGGGAGGGCCAGGTGCTGGCCCGGAACCACAACCGCCGGGAGCAGGACCGGGACGCCACGGCCCATGCGGAAGTGCTGGTGCTCCGGGAAGCCTGCCGGCAGCTGGGCCGCTGGCGGCTCAGCGACACCGCCCTCTATGTGACTCTGGAACCCTGCCCCATGTGCGCCGGAGCCATCTGGAATGCCCGGGTGGGCCGGCTGGTGTACGGGGCCTGGGACAGTGCCGCCGGGGCCTGCGGATCCCAGTTCAACCTGCCTGCCCATCCTTCTCTGAACTTCCGGACCCAGGTAACGGCCGGAGTAATGGAGGAGGAGTGCCGGAAAATTTTGCAGGATTTTTTGAAAGCACGGCGGTAAGTATGGTATAATAAAACTCTCATGGATGGGTGTCCGAGTGGTCGAAGGTGCTTGACTCGAAATCAAGTGTACCGCAAGGTACCGAGGGTTCGAATCCCTCTCCATCCGCCATTCCTTACTAGGACAACGGTAAACAGTTTATTGGTGTTCAACTCTTGAAAACATTCGGTTTTATGGGGGCTGGAACCAATATGGACTGTTTCCCGTTGTTCTTTTTTTATTGCCTTTTTTGCGCATTTTTGCGCATTTCCCGGGTGCGCATTTTATCCCTGCGCATTTTTTTACACGGTCAGTTTTTCCAGGCTGTCCTGTAACTGTTTTTCCATGGATTCGGTCACATGGGTATATACGGCAAGTGTCGTATTCGGGTCATTGTGGCCGACACGTTTCATTATGGCTTTCAGCGGTACACCCATAGACGCAAGCATACTTATATGGGTATGGCGGAAAATATGGGTGGTAATATGCTTCCCTGGAATATCAATTTGCCGCAACAGCTTATTAATATATTGCATGTTGTAGGGCATACCCGTATTTGTGGTGAATATATAGCCCCTGTCCTTGTAATTGCTACAAAGGCTATTGCCCCGGCGGCCCCAATGTTCCTGTCTCTTATTGTCCGTAATGAACCATTCCAGAATCTGAACGGCCCTTTTGTTTAGGTCAATTGTCCGGTAGGAATAAATGTTTTTGGGTGTTCCCCGTTGCAATTCATCCCCATTTTTCCGGGTATTGACCAAAGTACCCGTTACGCTGATCTGTTTCTTGTCCAGGTCAATATCTTGTTGCCGCAAGGCCAGTAATTCCCCGATTCGTAGCCCTGTCAGTGAAACAAATTCCATGGCCAGGGATACCCGGTAATTGATCCTGGATAATTGGGACAGACATTCTTTCAGTTCGTCATGATCCAGAAATTTGTTTGTCCGTTTGGCTAGTTCTTCCGGGGTTGCCGGGCGGCGTTTCAATCGAATACTTTCAAAGTCGGATATATCACCAATATACCCGGCTTTTTTTGCAAAGCGCATAACCGCTTTCAGAGTTACCAGGGTGGACTGGACATAATAATACGAAAACTTGTCCAGGTAGTACATAGTGAAAATAATCTTTTCCGCTATAGTTGGGGTAAAATCACGCAATAGCAAGCCGGGGGCCGTACTAATGAGAATCCGTCGTATATAGGTCAAGTGGTTGCGGCGGGTAATTTCCTTTACCGTCAAGTCACTGACTTCTTGCCATTCTCTGCAAACTGTTTCCAGGGTCAAGGATTCAAGCAGGGCCGCCTTTTCTTCCCTGGATCCGTTTACCTTTTTCTGGAACTTGTTCCAAAGCATTTCACGGGCCATTTTTTGAGCATGGCGACTGTTGCTGTTCAAAGTGACGGACACGGCAATATTCTTCCCTGTCTGTTCGTCCTGGAAGCGTTCCCGATACATGTACCGGGTTCCCTTGCCATTCTGTTTTTCAGTGATCCACATTGTGCAATTCCTTCTTTCCCGTTACTCATTGCACCCCTGCAAGGACTCATAGAGTTGGGAGAAAAGGAAAATGGCTACTTGTCGGGCTTCCCCTGGAAGGCGGGGCCAATTGGTATGGAGCCGTTTTTTAGGGCTTCCCCTAGAAAATCCTCTACAAAAACATCAGTAATAACTTTCTCTGTAATTTTGGGCAATTCGTTTGTTTCCAGGCGTTGCATTTCTTCTTTTACCCTATGGGCAATTTCTATTACTTTCTCATATCTGTATGGGATAGGCGAACTGGCCATAGCCTTTTTGGTGTTTGGAAAGGTATCCAGATAGGGGACATGGACATATAGGGAAATGCAACCGGCGGGGGAATTGTCGGCAATCCTTATTCCGCCTTCTTTTAGTAACTGAATGGCCTTTTCTAGTTCGTCTGGATGATCTGGATCAAAATCCAATAGTTCGTTGGGGGACGTTTTGAGAATCCGGGCAATTTTGCATAAGGTTTTATAACGGGGTTCTCTGTCCTTGTTCTCATAGGCAACATAGGTTGTATAACCCATACCCAACTTTTCCGCAAATTCTTTTGCAGACTTGTAACCGGCTTTTTCTCTGTAATATTTCAATCGTTCTTGAAAAGTCATAGTCACCACCCTTTCAAAGTCATTATAGACGAAAAGTAAACACAAGTAAACAAGAAACACAAATAAGCCATTGACAATAATTCACATAAAAGCTAATATAAAATAAACTAGACTAAAAGTATATAAGGTGGTGGAACTATGAGAACCGGAATTTTCCCCAATATGGGAGAAGTAAAGCGACTGACCTATAAAAAGGGATGGTCATTAGCTGACCTAGCAAGGCAAGCGAATTTGTCTTTGAATACCATTTTTGCCCTGCAAGCCAAAAGACGGCGGGCCAGTGAAAGAACAGTGTACAAGCTAGCCAATGCCCTGGACGTATCCCCGGCCGATATCATCGAAAAATAAACTCTATAAAACCCCTGCAAGGACTCATAGAGTTAGGAGAGAGGAAGGAACAGGCATGGAAGCAAGCTGTTATGCACCTAACAGCCGTTACGATCCAGAAGGCGGATCATCTGGAAATCTGGAAGGCGTGCGACACGGTTCGAGAATTGGAAAATGACCTTTTCCCAGGTATGAATAATCTGTTGTACCAGGATGAAAAGGCCAGCCTGGACAAACTGAAAGAAAGGATGGATGAAGGCAATGAAAAATAAGCGTTTTGGCGTGATCCTGGAAGGCCCGGACGGAACGTATTATAAACGGCTTATCCTTGCTACAGATACCTTGCAAAGGGCTAGAGAATTAACAGGGGAAGTTGTGGGCATGGGCGTAAATGTTGCGATTGTGGAAATAATCCCCGGCGTGGCCATTGGTTGCGGGAAAAGTTGGGGCATGGAAAGAACAGACGAAATAGGCGGCGGGGTGAAAATCCTGGAAGAAAGAAAGGCGGCGATGGTATGACAGTATTACGAATGGAAACGGTACGGGTTGACGATTGCGGGGGCCGTTGGTTGCGGCCGAAACAGCTTCAAGCGAAATTTTCCATTACCCGGACAACGGTTTGGAAGCTGTTAAGCGAAATGAGAACTATTCCCAAATACAAGGGGGATTTCATCGATTTAAGCAAGACATTACGCCTTGTACGGGAACGGGCTTTTCTGGAATTTCTCAAAAGCCAGGACAAAGCCTATTTGAAGGCGTGAGAACGCTTCTCAATGCGTTCAGAGAAAATAAAAATAGGCCCCTATACATTCCCATAGGCCAGGGGACTTATACCCCAAAAATAGGGGTTAAACCCATAGCAGAGAAGCACAGAGGGCAAATATAAGGCGGTGAAACATAGCAAAATTACAAAGAGTAGTTATAAAGGACGTAAAAGCCCCTTCCATGGCCAGGGCAATCAAAGAAAAATGCCTGGATTGTTGCGGCGGCGTTCGGGTGGAAGTTCGGGACTGTACAATGGTAAATTGTCCCCTCTTTCCCTACAGGTTTGGGAAGAATCCAAAAGCGGCCATAAACAGCCTGGAAAAGTATTACACCGTGGAAATCAAATAAAAATAGCCGTCATGAATGAGTATCCATTCACAACGGCAAAGGGCAAAATTCCGGCCAGGGGTTTTGTCCTTGTTCTTTATTTGGAACTGTAAACAGTATGAAACAAGAATAAACAATGGACTTATAAAAGGCATATGTGTAAAATTTCACCCAATACCATTTTACCAGAAATGGCCAGGGGGTGCACGAATAGAAACAAGAGGTGGAAAATGGCTACTAGGGGATTAGAACTTTTTGACAGTTGCTATTATGATTCTTTTGAAGAACTGGACAAAAAACAGGAACCACTAATTAACGGACTAATTCGGGACGTAGGGCAAACGATTCTTATTACAGGCCCTAGCAAGGCGGGCAAAAGTTTTCTGGCTATCCAATTAGCTCTAGCCCTTGCCAATGGAGATAATTGGTTAGGCTTTAAGGTAAAAAGCCCAATTAAAAAAATAGGAAGAAAGCCCTATGTTTTCCGTGACGTAGTTTTATATGTTGACCTAGAATTATTGGGAAGTGATTTTGGATACAGGCTAAAGGCCATTGGCCGGGCCATTTATCACATTGATTTATCCAGTGAAAGTGGGGAACAGTATGTAGAAAATTTCGCAAGAAGCAAGATTGATTGTGAAACGTTCGGGGACGAACAAAAAGCCTATAAAGACAATATACCACACCCCATGGCCCAAACGGTCATAGACTGTATAAAAGAGGACATAGAAGAAATACATAGCCATTCATCTTCTGATTCTTCTAGTTCTATAGAACGGGAGGTAAAAACAGTAATTATTGATCCTGTGTATAAGGCTTTTGCAGGGGACGAAAACAGCGTGAAAGAAGTTACCCAATTTCTGACTAAATTACATGAATTGGGTGTAACCACCATTCTTGTACACCACCATAGCAAGGGAAGCCAGGCGGGGAAAGCGTCCATGGACAGGGGGAGCGGTTCCGGGGCTTTTGCCAGGGACGCAAATACCATTATTGACATGATAGAACTACAGCCCAAAACGCCACCAGAGGACGGGGCCAGGGCATTCAAACTAGAATTTACCACACGGAACTACAAAACGCCGCCGCCTAAATTCGTATGGTTCCGGTATCCGATCTTTGAAGAAGCGGCCCCCGGTGAATTGGAAAATGCCAGGACAACACAACTTTCAAACCATGAGAAAGGGGCCGTTGCTATGGAACAGAAAAAGGCGGCCAGAGTAAACGAGTTTGAAAGCCTTTTTGCGGAACTGGATACTGGGGAAGGGGTTCAAGTTTCTACCATTGCCGAAAAACTGAAGCTGACAGAAAGAACCGTTTCCCGGTATGTATCCACGATCAACAAGGAACGGGGCAAAAAGGTGTATAGAACTAGAAAAGGGGCCATTGTGAAAGAGTAAAAGGGAAAGAAAAACGTAATTCTAGCCTTGTCATTATGTACAAAAAGACAGAACTAGAATTACGCAAAAAATCAATGACAAAATGACAAAGCTCTTATATATAGCTATGTCATTGTCATTGGCATGAAAAAAATGTGTCTATTACAGATAACAATAACCATGTGAGGGGGAATTTAAAAATCCCCCTTACACACACAGTTATTGTAATTCTGTACATAGACTTTAGCTTCATGCCAAAAAGGGGAAAGACCGAAAAACGGAAAAATCTCTGAAAATTCCATGCGGAACGGCCAGGGAAAAAGGGTGGTGGATACATGGACAGTAAAGAGACAAAAGTAAAAGCATGGTTGAAGAATTATCGAACCTGGAAAGCATTTACCATGAACGCCAATAAAAGGATAGAAGGAATTTTACAGGAATTGCGATTATCACCGGCCCCGGCGGCCGTCCGTTATGGCGGCGTGCCAGGGGGCGGAAAATCTGGCCAGGGGGGCAGCATGGAAGAACGCTACATGGAACGGCAACAGGAATTGAAAGACCTTATAACCGACTTGAAGGAGCGTAGCCGCACGGCCAGGGAAAACACCATGCTAATTGACCTGGCTATTTCTTCTTTGTGTCCTACTGATCAAGCAATAGTGCGGTATAGGGTAGAAGAAGGGTTAACATGGGATTCAATCGGCGTTCATTGTGGGTATGATCCTAGTTGGTGTCGGCGGCGTTGGGAAAAGGCTATACAGGAAATAGCCCTTATTCTGTTTCCCGATTGCCTGGAACAATAGACGAACAAAAGAAAACCGGCCTTCTAATTGGCGTTTTGAGCGGCGAAAAATCCGGGGGGTATATAACTATATGGGCGGTTGTAGTTATTTTCCAGGAACGCACAGGGAAGCCCGCTACAGAAGATAGGACGCATTTTGAACAGGGCCGGCCCTATCGAAAATTGGTTGAACTTCGATTGAACTTCGGATGAAGTTAGGAAAATGCCACCTATACCCGGAATCATCCAGGCTATTTCCCTCTACCTGGAAGCCGTGGCCACCAGGGCCAGGGCAAAAATAAAAAGCCCCGCACCACAAGGGCAACAAGGCCAGGAACCCAGGAAAACCTAGGTTACAACCTTACAAAACCTGCCATCAATTTGACCTAGTAAAACCTAGTCATGGAACGGCGCATTATGGGCCAGAAGCCCCGGGCGGCGGCCCTTATATGCGAACTCATGGAAATGTATATAGCCAAAAGCAAGGACATGTTGCAGGAACAGCAGGAACTTGCAAAGAAACTAAAAGGGATCTAACTGTCCAGGGGCCGCAATGGATACCAGGAAGGGCAAACAGCCCCCGGCCTATGGAATGGCCCCGGATACAGGGCTAGGCGGCCACAACGGACACCAGGGAAAGCCCTGAAAGCGGCCACAGCCGGCCAGGAAATGACGCCTATACACGGAACGCCTTCTCCGTTCCCTGGATGATCTGACAGGAGCGGCGGGGGCCTGGAAGGAACCGGCGGCCAGGAAGCCAGGGAACCGCCCCGGACAAATCACCAGGGAGAAGGCAACAGCCGCATGGATCCCCCGGCCTGGGACATGAAAAAGACATTGCCCAATCAGATAAAAGAAAAGCCCCTGGAAGAAATCCAGGAGCCTTGTTATAATACAGGGGTGCAACAGAAATTTGTATGGTGCGCATTTTTTGCGCATTTATTCAAATTGGGTATTTGACATGGCGGCTGTACAGGCTTTTCCCGCCTTATCCGCCAGCCATGGGGCTGCTGCTCGTGCAGCAGCCCTTTTTTACTGTATAAAAACTGCAGAGGCCGCGAAAGAAGGAAGGAAGCATGAAAATCTATCAACCCATGACCGGGAAAGTCCTGGACGCACTGCGCAGCATTGTAGGAGAGAAGTATGTCTGGACGGATCCGGATCACCTGGAACAGTACAAGACCGATGAGGAAACCGACCCCCGGAAGTTCCATCTGCCGGAGGCAGTGGCTGCTCCCGGCTCTACGGAAGAGGTTTCCGCCATCCTGAAACTGGCCAACCGGGAACAGTTCCCGGTGACGCCACGGAGCGGGGGCACCAGCGTATCGGACGGGGCCATTCCCGTGTGCGGCGGCCTGGTGCTTTTAATGGAACGGATGGACAGGATCCTGAAAGTGGATCCGGAAGGCATGTATCTTGTGGCCCAGGCCGGGGCCCGTACCGCAGCCGTCCAGCAGGCCGCCAGGGAAAAGGGCCTGTTCTATGCCGGGGATCCCTGCAGCGCCGACAGCTGCCTGATCGGCGGGAACCTGGCCACCAATGCCGGGGGAGACAAGGCCGTCCGGTACGGCACCACCCGGAACCAGGTCCATGCCATCGAAGTGGTGCTGCCCAACGGGCAGATCGCCCGTCTGGGCACCCGGAGCAAGAAGAACACCACCGGCTACTGCCTGGATCAGCTGGTAATCGGCAGCGAAGGTACCCTGGGCATCATTACGGAAGTGACCCTGAAGCTGCTGCCCCAGGCTCCCTATAAAGCCGATGTGCTGGCCATTTTCACCGACCAGGCCAAGGCTACAGGCATTGTGCCCGTACTGCTCCGGGAAGGGCTGAATCCCACCAGTGTGGAATTCATGGACAATGCCTTCGTCCGGTCCGCCAGCGACTATTCCCAACTGGACCTGGGCCATTATGAGGATGGGTCCTATGTGATCCTGACTCTGGAAAGTTTCGACGAGGACGAACTGGATAAAAAACTGCTGAAACTGGACGAATTGTGCCGGAGCCACGGAGCGGCCGATGTGTCCATGGCCGATGAACGGGTGTGGACCCTCCGGAAGAACTGTCTGGAATCCGCCCGGGTGCTGAGCAAGGTCATGACCAGTGACGACTTTGTGGTGCCCCTGGACAAAATCGCCCAGGCCCTGGACGAACTGTCCGCGGAAGCCAAAAAATATCCCTTCCGGGTGTTCACCTTGGCCCATGCCGGGGACGGGAACCTTCATTTCGCCATGCTGAAGGGAGATCTGTCCGACCGGGAATGGGAAGAGGCCCTGGATGCCTTCCACGAAAAGGCCTATCAGTACATCTATGCCCTGGGCGGCAAGCTCAGCGGGGAACACGGCATCGGGGCCAAAAAGGTGAAGCAGCTGGCCCAACTGGCGGACCCGGGAGAACTTTATATGATGGAAACCATCAAGCGGGCCCTGGATCCGTTGGATATTTTGAATCCGGGGAAGGTACTGGAGGTGTTTTAAGGGCCTTCTTGTGTGCAGGGAAGCAATCGTTGACCGATGACAAAAAAAGAGCCGCCGCCCCAAGGGGCGGCAGCTCTTTTTTCTTTATTTTCCCGGCGGGCTGCAGGGGCAGGCACCCCTGCGGCACATGGGGGTATCCGCTTATTGCTGCTTCCTTCCGGACCTGACAAGGTTCACAGGCCTCCATTGCGCAGGACCCACTCCTGCAGTCCGCCGGAAAAATAAAAGCCGCTGGACGCGGCTGATTGGATAAAAAATGGCGGAGAGTGAGGGATTCGAACCCTCGATACGGTTATCCCGTATACACGCTTTCCAGGCGTGCTCCTTCAACCACTCGGACAACTCTCCAGGTTGAATTGCTGACAGACAGCTATTCAGTTTTCAGCTGCCTGAACGACAACTGCGAGATTTAGTATAACGAATTTTACATTCTTTGTCAAGGGATTTTTGAAAAAAGAAAAGAATCCTGTTGAAAGCGTCCATGGAAAAAAGGTATAATAGCAAAGAAGCACTGCAGAAAGGATGGGAAAGATGGCATACGTAGCATTGTACCGGACCTGGCGTCCCCAGGATTTTGACGATCTGGTGGGCCAGGGTCCCATCAAGAAGGCTCTCACCAACGCCCTGGAAACCGGGCGGATTTCCCATGCCTATCTGTTTGCCGGTCCCCGGGGTACCGGGAAGACCAGTACCGCCCGGATCCTGGCCAAGGCACTGAACTGCAGGGAAGGCCCCACAGCCCATCCCTGCAACGACTGTGAAAGCTGCCGGGAAATCACCGAAGGCACCTGCCCGGATGTGGTGGAAATCGACGCGGCTTCCAACCGGGGCATCGACGAAATCCGGAAACTCCGGGAGCAGGTGTATTTTGCGCCCTCTTCCTGCCGGTACAAGGTGTACATCATCGACGAAGTCCACATGATCACCACCGATGCCTTCAATGCCCTGCTGAAAACCCTGGAGGAACCGCCGGAGCATGTGGTGTTCATACTGGCCACCACCGAGCCCCAGAAGATCCTCAATACCATCCTGTCCCGATGCCAGCGGTTCGACTTCCGCCGGGCCACTGTGGACGAGATTGCAGCCCATCTGGCCAAAGTGGCCAACGGCAGCAAAATCCAGGCGGAACCGGAAGCCCTGCGGCTCATGGCCATCCAGGCGGACGGGGGACTTCGGGATGCCCTGAGTCTCCTGGACCAGTGCAGTGTCATGGCCAGTCCTGTTACGGCGGAAACGGTCCGGCAGGTGCTGGGCCTGGTGGGCCGGGAAAAACTCCGGGAACTGGTGACCCGGATCGGCCAGAAGGATCTGTCCGGGGCCCTGGATGCCCTGGGCCAGCTGTTGGAACAGGGCAAGGAAATGGAGCAGATCCTGGCGGAACTGATGGAATATTTCCGGGCCCTGCTGCTGTACCAGGCAGACCGGGAGTATCAGGAAATTTACCTGACGGATACCCCGGAAGCCCTGGGGGAGACGGCGGCCCTTTTTACTTCCAGCCAGATTGTGGCCAGTGTGGAGCGGATCCACGAGGCCATCCGGGAAAGCAAATTCTCCCTGCGGAAAAAGATCGTAGGGGAACTGTGCCTCTTTGACCTGTGTGAAACCCGGGGCCATACGGAGGCGGCTCTCCTGGCCCGGATCGACAGTCTGGAACAGCAGGTGGCCGCCCTCCGGCAGGGAGGCATCACGGCGGCACCGACTGCAGCCCCGGTAATCCGGCCGGCAGCCGTACAGGCCTCCGTATCCCGGCCGGCATCTCCTGGCCCCACGGCTGTCAGGCCGAATTCCGGGGTGAAGGATGCCTTTGCCCGGATGGCGGCAGCCGCCCGGCAGGAAGAAGCCCGGCGGCCCCAGGAGACAGTTCCCGCTGCTCCCGCGGCGGAACCGGCTGCGCCCCCGGCACCACCGGCCCCGGCTGTACAGCCGGCCCGGCCGGAACCTGCTGCCGGGGAAGTGCAGTTTGACGGCAGCGGACGGGCCAAGGCCCAGCAGCTGTGGCAGCTGGTGCTCCAGGGTCTGAAACGGCGCCGGAAGCGGACGTTCCTGGTCTATGCGGAAATGGCCCAGGCAGCGGATTACCAGGACCAGGAACTGCTCCTGGCCGTCAGCTCCGCCTATGGAAAGGAAAAAATGGAAGAACCTTCCTTCCGGAATCTGATCCAGGATATCTTGAAGGAAGCGGTGGGGCAGCCTATCGGGCTCCAGGTGGTCCAGCAGGAAGGAGAGATTTCCCTCCACCGGCCCCAGGAGAAACCGGCGGCTGCACCGGCACCGGTCCAGGCGGCACCGCCGCCTCCTCCCGTGCCGGATCCCATGCCGGAACCTCCGGCGCCTCCGGAGGAGGAAATCCCGCTGCCCCCTGAACCGCCGGAGGAAGAGGAAATACCGGAACCTGTTCCGGCCCCTTCCCCGGCCAGCCAATCAGCAAGTCCCGCCCCTCACCCGGTCAAACCAGGGGAACTCCCTGAGGGTGTGAAGAAAGCCATGCAGGTTTTCGGCGGAGAAGTCTATAAAGAATAAAACAAGGTCCCTGTTGGGACATAAGGAGGAAACCAAATGTTCAAAGGTGGAATGGCAATGAACGGCATGCAGGGCATGCTGAAGAAAGTACAGAAGATGCAGAGCGAAATGACCAAGCTCCAGGAAGAACTGAAGGAACGGGAAGTGGAAGGCACCGCCGGCGGCGAAGCCGTCAAAGCTGTGGTCAACGGGAACAAGAACCTGGTGAGCCTGACCCTGTCCCCGGATGCAGTGGATCCGGAGGATGTGGAAATGCTCCAGGACCTGATCGTCACCGCTGTCAATGATGCCATGAAGAAAGTGGACGAAATGACGGAAAAGGAACTGGGCAAAGTGACTGGCGGACTGAAGCTGCCGGGGATGTTTTAAGGAACGGTCTCAGGCATGCGGATGGTAAAACCCCTGGCACGGCTCCACGAACAGCTGCGGCGCCTGCCGGGAATCGGCTCCAAATCGGCCCTGCGTCTGGCCTACCATGTGCTGGACATGAAGCGGGAAGATGTGGAGGAACTGGCCCGGGCTCTCCTGGACGTAAAGGACAATGTCCATCTCTGCCGTCAGTGCTTTGACCTGTGCGAAGGGGATCTGTGTGAAATCTGTCAGGATGAAAAACGGGACCGGAGCCTGGTGTGCGTGGTGGAACAGCCCCAGGATGTGGCGGCCATGGAAAGGACCCGGGGCTACCAGGGCCTGTACCATGTGCTCCACGGGGTCCTGTCTCCTCTGGACGGGGTGGGCCCGGATCAGCTGAAGATTCGGGAACTGCTGCTCCGGCTCCAGAAGGGGACGGTGAAGGAAGTAATCATTGCCACCAATTCCGATGTGGAAGGGGAAGCCACAGCCAACTATCTGGCCGGGCTGATCCGCCCCACCGGGGTGAAGGTGAGCCGGATCGCCCATGGGCTTCCGGTGGGCGGGGATCTGGAATATGCCGATGAACTGACTTTGTACAAAGCTCTGGAAAACCGGCGGGAAATCTGATCCTTTCCGGCAGGCAGAAGACTGCCTGGAAAAAACGGATTATGCAGAAAAGGCGGTTAAACAATATGGAAATATGGCTGGTGGGCGGGGCAGCCCTGGTTGTCCTGTTCCTGATCATCAATATGTTCTCTCTTTCCCTGAAGCTCCTGTGGAACGGGATCTGCGGGGTGGTGCTGCTGTGGTTGTTCAACATCCTGGGAGGCCTTTTCGGAGTGACCATTCCCATCCACTTCATTTCAGCTCTGGTGGCCGGCTTCTTCGGAATCCCGGGAGTGGTGGTCATGCTGCTGTATCAGCTGATGGGGCACTGAAATGCTCCAGAAATCCAAAAGTGAAAAGATCCGTGTCCTCTGTTATCTCTGCATCGGGGGCACGGCTGCTTTGTTTGAGTGGGCCCTGGTCTATCTGTTCAACAGTCACTGGGGCTGGAACTATCTTGTAGCCACAGCGGCGGCTTACCTTTGTTCCACGGTGTGCCACTACATCGCCACCAACATCTGGGTGTTCACCAGCGGAGTCCGTTACAGCAAAGGAAAGGAATTTTCCCTGGTACTCCTGGTGTCCACCCTGGGGCTGTTGTACAACGTGCTGCTTATGCGGCTGTTTGTAGGCAGCCTGGGTCTGCCGGTGATGGGATCCAAAGTGGGGGCTTCGGCACTGGTGACGGTTTGGAATTATTTTTCAAGGAAAAAATGGATTTACACGGAATAATGGAAGAAAAAGAGTAGGTGGAGATGCACATGCTTCGTCATAAAGTCGATATTGAAGGATTCCAGAAAGTCCTTCTGGTCCACAACCGCAACTCCGGAAAGCAGACCCTTTTCAGCGGAATCCACAGCAATGTGGAAAGCATTGCCCGGCAGCTGATGCGGCTGTACGGTGCGGAAAAGTTCCAGTATGTGACCGTGGGCACCTTTGCGGAAACCCAGGCTGTGGGAAAAAAGATCTGTGCAGAACAGATCCAGTGGGTGATCGTGGCTGGGGGAGACGGCACCCTCCGGGCCCTGGTGGAAGAATGCGTGGACCAGGACTACTGGCCCTATGTAAGCATCTATCCGGCAGGAACCGTGAACCTGGTGGCCAAGGAACTGATGCAGAAAACCGATGTGCACAACTGGATGTACCGGGTTTCCAAAGGAGTCACCACCCCGGTGTGCCTGGGCAAGGCCAACGACCGGATCTTCCTCACCGTGGCCGGGATCGGGGTGGATTCCATGGTGGTCCAGCAGGTGACCCCCAAACAGAAAAAGTACCTGTCCACCCTGGCCTATGTGCGTCAGAGCGGCCGGGTGCTGGGGAATGAAATGCTGCTCCACAACTGGAAATACCGGTTCCAGGTGATGATCAACGGGGACGGGGTGTGGCACCAGGCCAGTTCGGTGATCGTCACCAAAAGCCGGTACTATGCCGGCCGGTTCTCTCTGGTCAACGGAGGCTCCCTGTCCAATCCCACCATGCATGTGTGCCTGTTCACCAAGGGCCGCTGTGTGGACTTCCTCCGGTATACGGCACTGATTGCCGCAGACATGCTGACCCTGGACAAAAGCGTGGAAATCTATCCCGCCACCCAGGTGGATGTCCGGTGCAATGTAAGTAAATTCGCGGCGGAACTGGACGGGGATGCGGTGGTCAATTCCCCTCTTTCCATTGTCCTGCTGCCCAAATCCCTGCAATTCATATCCTGAGAGGCTGCGTTGTGAAAAAGAAAATCCTGTACGGAGTCTTTGTGCTCCTGAGTTTTCTGGCGGAAGCCGGGTACCGCTGGAACTTTTTGAAAGAAATCGTACCCTTTCCCTGGGCGGAATTCTGGTACCACACCCTGAACTATTTCTGCCGGGACCTGCTGCTGTCCTGGGTGGTCCTGTTCCTGTACGCCCAGCGCCGGCGGATCCGGGACCGGGTGAAACGGTATTTCCCGGTGGTGGTGGTGGGCACCCTGTATCTGATCGATGCGGTGTTCATGGTCAGCTATCTGGAACTGGACCCCGGGTTCATGACGGTGCTTTCGGTGCTGGCCGGGCTGTTCAACAACATCGTGTTGGTGCTGCTGGCTGCCATGTGCTACCATCACTGGCCCAACCGGGCCATGAAGGCGGTCTATTTCCTGGTCTACTATGTGACCTGCCTTCTGATCCTGGGAGACGGGATCTATTTCTGGAACACCTCCATGCACGTGGAAAGCGTGCTGTTTGACAACCTGAACATCTACGCCGCCAAAGGGATCCTGAGCACCACGGAAAACTGGCAGCTGGGTCTGATCGCTGCCGTGATGCTGGTGTTCGTCCCCCTGTTCCGGGTGGTCCATCCCCGGCGGCACAAGCCCAACCTGCCCTGGTCCCTTTTGTGCGTGGTGCTGTTTGCCATGGGCCTCAACGGCTCCTACCTGCTGCTGGCAGAAGGGGTCTACCATGCCACGGACAGCGTCAGCGGCCTGGACATCGAAGTGGATATGGAAAAGAGCCGGAAACCCACCCGGGCCATGGTGTCTTATCCCATCAACGTGAACTTCTTCCAGAAAGCCTTCTTCAAGACCGACAAGGTGGTCCATGATCCCTGGAAATACCAGGAACGGACCCTGACGGACAAGGACCAGGCAGCCCTGACGGAATTGGGGATCCTGCCCAAACAGGAAATCGTGCCCCGGAAGCAGCCGGCCTACGACCGGGTGGTGATGCTGATCCTGGAAAGCGTCCATCGGGACTACCTCCATCACTACAACCCCAACATCCCGGCGGATGCCACGCCCTATCTGGATTCCCTGGTGGAGAAGTATCCCCGGATCGATCATTACTATTCTTCTGCGGTGCCCACTACCCAGGGGCTCAATGCTACCTTCCGGTCCCAGCTGATCTATGACAAGGACCTGCCCGGCGAAAAGCAGCCCTCCCTGTTCCGGAGTCTCCAGCAGGCCGGCTATGAAGGGTACTTCATCAATGCCTCCAGCCGGTACTATGCCAACGAATACCGGGAATATCCCGCCCAGTTCGGCATGGAACACTACCTGGCCAAGGAGGACCTGGGGAACATGGGCTACAAGGGGGCCAGCGGCTGGGGCTTCCACAACGACGTAATGTACGATGTGGCTCTGAAGACCCTGGCGGAACACCGGGACCAGAAACTGTTCCTGGTGTGCAAGACCCTGGACATGCACCAGCCCTATCCCTATTACGGGTACACCTATGCAGAGATGCCGGAAGATGTCCGGGACCACGGGACCGCCACAGTCTGCGGCATGTACTGGGTGGACAAGACCATCCAGCATTTCTTTGAGGAAGCCTCGAAGCAGGGACTGATGGATGACCGGACCCTGTTCATCATCACTTCGGACCATAACCCCCATTCCGGCGGGGAATACAAGACCCTGGTAAGCAATCCCCAGGACAAACAGAGCGTGGCTCCCATTCCGGTGATCTTCGTTTCCAAAAATCTGGCTCCTCTGGCGGACCTGGATGAAACCATGTACGCCAGCCAGGAAGACATGGCACCCACTCTGCTGACCCTGCTGGGCCAGCCAGTGCCGGCAGAATTTTTGGGCCGGGATCTGCTCCAGCCAGTGCCCCATCCCTATGCCCTGGGATATTTCGGAGGCAAGGCCTACTATTATTCCGCCGACCGGAATTTCGTGGCTACCCTGGACGAAGAAACCCCGGATACAGAAGAAAAAAACGCCCTGGCCAACTACATTATGTACGGCTATGTGAAAAGGCATATTGAGTTTATGAAGTGAAAAAGGAGGCTGCTGCCCGGGCAGCAGCCTTTTGATTTAAAGGAGTTGATTTGTTGACTGCAATGACCATGGCGGGTAACGGGACCTTCCGTTCCCGTCTGAAAAAGATCCTGGGGGTGATGATCCCCATCCTGATCACCCAGCTGTGCATCACCGGCATGAGCCTGTTCGACACGGTGATGAGCGGCCATGCAGGCACTGTCCAGCTGGCCGGGGTGGCTATCGGTACCAATGTTTGGATGCCGGTGTTCACCGGTCTCAATGGCATCCTCCAGGCCCTGACTCCCATTGTGGCCAATTACCGGGGCGCCCGGGAATTCCACAAAATCTCCGGCGCCGTGGTCAGCGGCCTGGCCCTGGCCTGCGCCCTGGCGGTGACGGTAATCGGGGCCGGCTCCCAGCTGCTGCCCCGGATCCTGGACACCATGAGCCTGGCTCCGGAAGTCCGTACCGTGGCCTTCCGGTATCTGGGCTTTGTGGCCTGGGGAATCCTGCCCCTGTTCTGTGCCAGCATCCTCCGATCTTTTGTGGATACCCTGGGCTACACCCAGGTGACCATGAAGCTGTTCCTGCTCACCATGCCGGTGAACGCCTGCATGAACTATATCTTCATCTTCGGCAAACTGGGAGCCCCTGCCCTGGGCGGTCCGGGAGCCGGGGTGGGGACGGCCATTACCTGCTGGCTCCTTTGCCTGTCCTTTGCCCTGCTGGTGCTTCGGCTGAAGGTGTTCCGGGATTTCCACGTGTTCCGGACTTCCGGCTTTTCCTTCCATCATGTCCGGGAACATCTCCGGATCGGCATTCCCATGGGGCTGGCCATTTTCCTGGAAACCAGCTTCTTCGGGGTGGAATGTCTCCTGGTGTCCCGGTTCGGCACCATTGCCGTGGCGGCCAACCAGGCGGCCATGAGTTTCTGCAACATGCTGTACATGGTGCCCCTGAGCTTTTCCCTGTCCCTTACCATTATTGTGGGGGCCTATGTGGGAGCCCGGGATTTTGTTCAGGCCAAGGCCTATGCGGACACGGGACGGCTGTCCAACATCCTGATCGGGGCTTTTTTCGGCTGCTGCCTGTTTTTGGGACGGGGGCTCATCGCCCGGCTCTATACCTCCGACCCCAATCTGCTGGAACCCATCATGCACTTCCTGACCTTTGCCGTGGCCTTCCAGTTCTTTGACAGCACCGCCGCTCCCATCCAGGGGGTGCTCCGGGGGTACAAGGACGTAAAAGCCACTTTCTATTCCGCTCTGGCTGCCTATTGGGGCATCGCCCTGCCCTTCGGCCTGTTCCTGGACCATGGGCTGGACAAGGGTCCGGACGGCTACTGGCTGGGGCTCATTACCGGAATCTTCTTCTCCGCCGCCTTCCTGAGCCTGCGGCTGAGATATATGGAAAAGAAAAAAAGAGAGGCTGTCTGAGGCAGCCTCTCTTTTTCTGGTGTTTAAAAGCCAGCGGTGCTGGCTTCCTTTGCCCGTTGCCCGTTGACAGCTGACCGCTGACAGGTCTGTCGCTCTTGCGACAGACCCTTCCAATTCACAAACCCCAGCCCGGTGAGGATATACACCGCTCCCAGGATCCCGGCGGGGCCGAAGGTCTCTCCCAGGACCCAGTGGCCCAGGAGGCTGGCGAACAGAGGATTGATGGCACAGTAGAGACCCGCTTCTTCCGGGGTCAGATACCGTTGGGCCTTGGGCTGGAAGGCAAAACCGAAGCAGCTGCACACCAGCACCTGGAAGGCCAGGGACTGCCAGGTAAGAGCCGCCTGGGGCACCGGGATCCCTCCGTCCAGCACCAGGGCCGCACCGAAGCTCATGAGTCCCATGATGCCCATCTGGAGGGTGCCCAGGGCCAGAGGGTCAGCGGAATGGGACAGTTTCCCGATGGCGATGATGTACCCGGCGTAGAAAACCGCCGCCAAAAGGGCCCAGCCTTCGCCGCCTGCCAGGGTGAACCCGGCGGTGCCGATGGTAAGGGCCGCCACCCCCAGCAGGATGAAGCCCACTCCCTGGAGGATCCGGTCACCGGGGAGCCGACGGTACCACAGGGCCAGGAACAGGGGCACCAGGGCCAGGGACAGGTTTTCCAGGAAGGCTACGGTATGGATTTCCGCCGTAAGCAGGCTGCGCATTTCGCATCCCATGACGGCAAACAGCAGGAGCCCCAGGAGCAGGCTCTTCCGGCCCAGGCTTCGGTGTTCGTCCCAGGCCCGGACCAGAGGGCGGCGGAGCACCAGGGCCATCACCAGGAATGCCAGGGTGAACCGGTACCCCAGAGCCTGGAACGGCGTCAGTTCCTCCATGATGAATTTGGAAAAGAGAAAGGCACTGCTCCGGGTCAGGATGATCAGCGCCATAAGGATTTTGGCGGCAGTGGGTTTCATACTAAGACCTCCCTGTAATTTTTTTCTTCTTTCTGGTTCCATTATAAAAAGAAAAAGGCGTTGCAGGAAGCGCATATTCTGCAATATACTGTTGCTGAATATGCAATACGAAAAGCAGAACAGGAGGGATTTCATGGATACGGAAAAATACCAGGCCCTGGTCCAGGCAGCAGAGCAGGGGAGCATTACGGCAGCGGCCCGGTCGCTGGGCTATTCTCCCTCCGGGCTGACCCGGATGCTGGACAGTCTGGAACGGGAAGTGGGCTTCCCGCTATTGGCCCGGACCTCCCAGGGGGTACGGCTGACCCGGGAAGGGGAGGGACTGCTGCCGTCCATCCGGGGACTGCTCTACTGGAGCCGGCAGATCCGGGAACAGTGCAACGGGATCCTGGGCCTGGACCAGGGGGAACTGTTCGTGGGCAGCTATTACAGCATTGCCTCCTGCTGGCTGCCGGGGATCCTCCGGGAGTTCCAGAAGGATTATCCGGGGATCCGGGTCCATGTCCAGGAAGCCGGGAACCAAACCCTGCTGGAGGGTCTCCGGGAACACCGGCTCAGCTGCTGTCTGTTCAGCCGCCATCCCGGGTACCAGGGGGACTGGGTGCCTCTGTATGAGGATCGGCTGGTGGCCTGGGTGCCGGAAGACCATCCTCTGGCACAAAAAAAGGCCCTCCTGCCGGAGGACCTGGAAGGCCAGCCTTTTATCGAACCCCTGCCCCAGCAGGAAACAGACACAGACCTGTTCCTGGATAAATACCAGGTCCATCCGGATTTCCGGTTCACCACCAGCAACATGTACACCTGCTGGACCATGGTGGAGGCGGGACTGGGGCTGTCCATGGACAACGCCTTCAGCAGCCGCCGGTGGAACGGAAAGGTAAAGGTGCTGCCCTTTGCCACCCCGGACCGGCTGGAACTGGGCATGGCTCTTCCCAGCCTGGCCCAGGCTTCCCCGGCCCTGAAGAAGTTCCTGGAGTATGTGAAGAAAGGGGTGGGGTGATCCTTTCTTACTGTCCAAACCCGAAGACCACGCCCACTACAGCCGAGGCAGCCAGGAAGGCGATGGGGTGGACCTTTTTGTATTTCCCGGTAAGGAACACCAGCACCAGGGCCAGAAGGAGGGAACGGCCATTCAGCACCCCGGCCAGGTCACCCTGCTTCCAGGCTTCCGGATGGAGCAGGGTCACCCGGGCCACCATGAGCCCCGCTGCGGCGATCAGACCGGCGGAAGCGGCCCGGAGCCCGTACATTACCGCTTTCACGTATTTGCTGTCCCCGAACTTCTTCAGGAACTGGGACACGATGATGATCACGATTACCGACGGGGTGATCAGTCCGAAGGTGGCGTCCACTGCCCCGGGGATCCCGGCAATGTGATAGCCCACATAGGTGGCGGTATTCACCCCGATGGGGCCGGGAGTGGATTCAGATACGGCGATCATGTTCAAGAGATCCGTTTCTGTGAACCAGCCGGTGGCAGTAGCCAGCTTGGCCAGGAAGGGAATGGTGGCCATGCCGCCGCCGATGGCGAACAGGCCGATTTTGAAAAATTCCCAGAACAGCTGCACAAAAAGGCCCATTACAGCTCACCTCCCGCTTTTTTGGCCAAAAGACCCACCACGCCGGCCAGGACCACCAGCCAGGCGGGAGAAATGCTGGAGAACAGGTTGATCCCCATGACCAGAAGGAACAGACCTATGGTCAGTTTATCCACCAGAGCCCCTTTTGCCAGTTTTTTGATGGCGTTGAAAATCAGCACACAGACGCAGACCCGGATCCCGGCAAAAGCGTCCCTGACGAACTGGAGCTGGGCAAAGTTGGACAGGAAGGCGGCGATTACCGTAATGATCACCAGAGAAGGGAACACTACCCCCAGGGTGGCAATGATCCCTCCGGTTACCCCTTTCCGTTTCATGCCGATGAAGGTGGCCGTATTCACCGCAATGACCCCAGGGGTACACTGGCCCACCGCATAATAGTCCGCCAGTTCTTCCTCGCTGGCCCAGTGGTATTTTTCCACCACTTCCGCCTGGAGGATAGGGAGCATGGCATAGCCGCCCCCGAAAGTGACCGCCCCGATCCGGGCGAACACCGTAAACAGCTGGATCAGTTCATTCATGGAAACACCTCCGATTCTTTTCAGTGTAACACGGAGCAAAGAGCCTGTAAACAAACTGGCACCAAATGGCTGGAGGAGAAAAAGAACGGGAAGAAAAATGGAGAAAATGTCACAAAGGAAACAGGGGAACAAATTGTAGATTTTCCAAAACTGTACTATAATAACTTTGTATGAGCAAAAGTGCAGAGAAAATTTTCCAGGAAAAGGGAAAGCAAATTTCCCTGGGCGGGCAATCCGCAGAAAGGCTTGTTTTGTGAAAACGTATTTACTGGCATTGAGCATTTCCCTGATCATCAGTTGGGTCCTGACTCCTTTTGTGAAGAAGCTGGCTTTCCGCATCGGCGCTGTGGACCGGCCCAACGCCCGGAAGGTGCACCACAGGATCATGCCCCGGATGGGGGGCCTGGCCATTTACATCGGGTTCATGGCTGCGGCTGTTTCCACCATGGAACTGACCCGGGACGTGGTGGGCATCCTCCTGGGAGGTACGGTCATTGCCATTGTGGGTATATTGGATGACATGTTCCAGCTGGCCGCCAAGGTGAAGCTGGTGGGCCAGATCATTGCGGCCCTGGTGCCGGTGTTCTTCGGAGTCCGGATCGAATGGCTGAACAATCCCTGGGGCGGGTATTTCTATCTGAACTACCTGTCCATCCCTTTTACCGTGTTCTGGATCGTCAGCTTCACCAATGTGGTGAACCTGATTGACGGGCTGGACGGCCTGGCAGCCGGGGTGTCCGCCATTGCCTCTGTCACGGTGATCATGGTGGCCCTCCAACAGGGACTGTATCCGGTGGCGGTGATCACCGCGGCCCTGGCCGGAGGCATCATCGGCTTCATCCGGTACAACTTCAATCCGGCCACTATTTTCATGGGGGATACCGGGAGCCTGTTTCTGGGCTACATGCTGGCAGCCATTTCCATTTTCGGCGCTGTGAAAAGCGCGGCCACCATTGCTCTTCTGGTGCCGGCCATTGCCCTGGGGCTGCCCATTATGGACACGGCCTTTGCCATTGTCCGCCGGTACCGGAACGGACGGCCTATTTTCAGTCCGGACAAGGGACATATCCATCACCGCCTGCTGGCCATGGGCTTCAGCCAGCGGCAGGCAGTGATCTTCATGTATCTGATCAGTGCAGGACTCTGCCTTACGGCAGTGCTCCTGACGGAAATGGAGGGGATTTATGCCATTGCACTGCTGGTATTCCTGCTGGCGGTGATCTTCATTGGCGCAAGAAAAATCGGGATTTTACAGGATAGATCATGAAATAGGGGCGAAGGAAAATGAAAAAATTGAAAGTCATGACGATTTTTGGGACCCGGCCGGAAGCCATCAAAATGTGTCCCCTGGTGCTGGAAATGAAAAAGTACCCGGATATGCTGGAACCCATTGTGGCAGTTACCGCCCAGCACCGGGAAATGCTGGACCAGGTGCTGGAGCTGTTCCAGATCAAACCGGATTATGATTTGAACATCATGACCGCCGGTCAGACCCTGTACGATGTGACCAGCCGTGCCCTTATGGGGCTGAAGGAAGTACTGGAAGAAGCCCAGCCGGATCTGGTGCTGGTCCATGGGGATACCACTACCACCTTTGTGGGGGCGCTGGCTTCTTTTTACAAACAGATCCCCGTTGGCCATGTGGAAGCAGGACTGCGCACCGGCAACAAATATTCTCCCTTCCCGGAGGAAATGAACCGGAAACTCACCGCAGCCATTACCGACTGGCATTTTGCTCCCACCAGCAACGCCAGAGCCAACCTGCTGAAGGAAAACATCAAGGAAGATGACATCTACGTCACCGGGAATACGGTAATCGATGCCCTCCAGGCCACGGTGAAGGATCATTTCGATTTCCACAACCCCAAACTGGAGGAAGCCATCCGTTCCGACCACAAGCTGATCCTGATGACCACCCACCGGCGGGAAAACCTGGGGGCTCCCATGCGCCACGTATACCAGGCTCTGAAGGAAGTGCTGAAGGACAATCCGGAAGCGGAAGCCATTTTCCCCATGCACAAGAATCCCAAGGTCCGGGAAGTGGCAGAAGCGGTCCTGGGCAAAATGGAACGGGTCCATCTGCTGGAACCCATGGACTATGAACCCTTTGCCAACCTGATGGCCCGGGTGGACATTGTCCTCACCGATTCCGGCGGCATCCAGGAAGAAGCACCGGCCCTGGGGAAACCGGTGCTGGTGCTCCGGAACACCACGGAACGGCCGGAAGCCGTTACCGCCGGCACGGTGAAGCTGATCGGCACCGGCAAGGAAGATGTGTATGCTGCCACCTGCCGGCTGCTGAACGATGAAAAATACTACCGGTCCATGGCAGAAGCCGTGAATCCCTATGGGGACGGCCAGGCTGCCAAACGGATCGTCACCTATCTGCTCCATACCCATGGGTATCCGGTGGATCTGATGCCGGAATTCCATGGGGGACAGGAAAAGTAAGACCCTATGGAAAACCTGTTCCAGCGCCTGGGCCGTCAGCTCCGGTCGCTGTTTCTGAAACAGCTGGCTCTGGGGCTGGCCTTTCTGCTGGCGGTGCTCCTGCTGGGAGGAACCCTGCCCGGGGCCCTTCTGGGCTCCGCCGCCGGCCTGGCGGACACGGCCCTGTTCCTCTGGGGCGTCCGGCGGGGGATGGAAAAGGAACCGGCCCAGGCCGCCCTTTCCATGCACCGGCTCATGTTCCTGCGGATCGCCGTACTGCTGGGGTTCACCCTGGCGGCGCTCCGGGGAAAATGGCAGCCGGTGCTGGTCCTTTCCGGTTTCCTGATCCTGAATCTTGGCTTGGTCATCCAGCTGGCCCGCAGCCGGCCCGGATGCCGGAAACCCTGAATTGTCAGAGTTTCCTATAAAAAACAAGAAATAATACAAAGGAAGTGATAAGTCTATGGGAATTGCAGAAGCTGCCGGTTCAGAAGTCATCCACTACGGGACCACACAGGTCCTGCCGGGGATCACCCTGAACATGCAGACCATCTATATGTCCTGGCTTACCATGCTGATTGTGGCAGCCATCGTCTTTGCCGCTACCCGGCGGGTGCAGGAGATTCCCTATGGAATCCAGAACCTGGTGGAAATGATCGTGGAGTGGCTGGAAAAACTGATGGATGCCAACCTGGGGGTGGAAGGCCGTCGGATGGCCACGCCCTTCATCCTGACCCTGTTCCTGTACATCTTTGTGGGGAACGAACTGGGCCTGATGCCTTCCCTGGGGGTCCATCTCTCTTCGCCCACCAATGACATTAACGTGGCCCTGGGGCTGTCCATTACCGTGGCTGTGGCCACCTACATCATCGGGATCATCCAGCAGGGGCCCAGCTATTTCAAGCATCTGGTGACACCCTTTGCCCTGATGCTCCCTCTGAATATCATCGAGGAGCTGGCCAAGCCCCTGACCATGGCCTTGCGTCTTTTCGGGAATATCCTGGCCGGGGAAATCCTCCTGGCCGTGCTGTACATGCTGGTACCCTGGGTGGTGCCCAACCTGTGGATCGGATTCAGTCTGGTTATCGGTTTCCTCCAGGCCTTCATCTTTACCATGCTGACGGTAATCGCCCTGGCGCCGATCTTCAAACAGGTCCATTCCAAAAAATAAGAATCTGGAAAACAGAAAGGATGTAAAAAAATGATAGACAACAATACCCTGATCATCGTGGCTTCCATCCTGGGAGCAGCAATCATTGGCGTAGGGGCTTCCCTGGGGGCCACCAAAGGGGACTCCACCGTGGCTTCCAAGGCTCTGGAATGCATGGCCCGTCAGCCGGAACAGGCAGGCAGCTTCCAGGTGAACATGCTGATCGCCATCGGCCTGGTGGAATCCATCCCCATCATCGCCTCCGTTATCGCCATTGTGCTGGTGTTTGCCAACCCCTTTGTAAAATAAGAGGCATGCACCCCTTTGGGGAGAAAGGAAGCGATAGGGAATGGTAAGTATCAATTATACGCTGGTGGCCCAGGTGGTGAACTTCATCATCCTGCTGTGGGTCCTGGCCAAATTTGCCTACAAACCCCTGCTGAAGGCCATGGATGACCGCCGGACCAAGATCGTCAAGGATATGGACCAGGCGGATCATGCCCGGAAAGAGGCGGAAGCCCTGAAGCAGGAATATGTGCAGCAGCTGCAGAACGCCAAGAAGGAAGCCAACGACATTGTGTCCAAGGCCAACGCCATGGCCCAGCAGCTCCATGATGAAGCCCTGGCCAACGCCCAGAAGGAACGGGAAGAACTGCTCACTTCCGGACGGCAGGCTGTGGAAATGGAACGGAAGAAAGCACTGCTGGACGTGCGGGAGCAGATCATCGCCCTGAGCACGGAAATCGCAGGCCGGGTTCTCCAGGAAAAGCTGGATTCTGCAGAAGACCAGCAGCGGATCACCCGGATTACCGATGAAACCCTGGCAGAACAGAAAAAATAAAAGTCCCTTCAGAGGAACTGTGGAGGCAGTATCAACCTATGAACAGTAAAAACAAGGAAGCTCTGTGGAAACAGATCCTGGACCGGCTGACCCTCACCGAGGACGACCAGGCTCTTTTTGCAGGAGAGTCTCTCCTCTCCCTGACGGTGACCACGGCCCAGCCTCTGGCTCCGGAAGAAGCCCAGCTGCTCCAGGAGCTTCTGGCAGAGAAATTCGGAAAACCGGTCCGGCTCCAGGAACAGAAAGTGGATGCCCGGCTGGTGGGTGGCGTACTGATCCAGTACGGCGACCATATCTTTGATGCCACCATGAAACGGCAGCTGGAAAAGATGGATGCCCTGATGAAGGAAATCCATCTCAGCGACCAGGATCTGGACCATACCCAGAACATCACCCAGGCCCTGACCCAGGGGGTCCAGTCCTTTAAGGACGACGTGGACCTGGAAGAAATCGGCGTGGTGGAAAAAGTCGGTGACGGCATCTGCACGGCCTCCGGGCTGGGCGGTGCCATGAGCGGGGAACTGGTTGCCCTCCATGACGGGGTGTACGGCATGGTCCAGAACCTCCGGGAAAAGGAAGTGGGGATCGTCCTTCTGGGCGGCGCCACGGAAATCAAGGAAGGGGACCTGGTCCGGCGTACCGGTGAAATCATGGAAATCCCCGTAGGGGAAGCCATGCTGGGCCGGATCGTGAACCCTCTGGGCCAGCCCCTGGACGGGAAAGGGGCCATCAAGACCTACGCCCATTATCCCATCGAACACCAGGCACCGGGCATTGCCGCCCGGCAGCCGGTGGATGTGCCCCTCCAGACCGGCCTCAAGGCCGTGGATGCCCTGGTGCCCATTGGCCGGGGCCAGCGGGAACTGATCATCGGGGACCGGGGCACCGGGAAAACCGCCATTGCGGTGGATACCATCCTGAACCAGAAGGGGAAGGGTGTGATCTGCATCTATGTGGCCATCGGCCAGAAGGCCTCTTCCGTGGCCCGTCTGTTCCATACCTTTGAACAGTACGGGGCATCGGATTATACCATGATCGTGGCGGCCACCGCCGCGGATACGGCCCCCATGCAGTACCTGGCTCCCTATGCCGGGGCGGCTGTGGGGGAATATTTCATGGACCAGGGCAAAGATGTACTGATCGTCTATGACGACCTGAGCAAGCACGCGGTGGCCTACCGGGCCATGAGTCTGCTGCTCCGCCGTCCGCCGGGACGGGAAGCCTACCCTGGGGACGTGTTCTACCTCCATTCCCGGCTGCTGGAACGGGCCTGCCGCCGGAATGCCAGACACGGCGGCGGCTCCATGACCGCTCTGCCCATTATTGAAACCCAGGCCGGGGACGTGAGCGGGTACATTCCCACCAACGTGATTTCCATCACCGACGGCCAGATCTATCTGGAAACGGACCTGTTCAACTCCGGTGTCCGGCCGGCCCTGAACTCTGGGCTGTCCGTATCCCGGGTAGGGGGCGCAGCCCAGACCAAGGCCATGAAATCCGTGGCCGGCACCCTGCGGCTGTCTCTGGCCCAGTACCGGGAACTGGCGGCTTTCGCCCAGTTCGGTTCCGATCTGGACCGGGAAACCAAGGCCCAGCTGGACCGGGGCGCCCGGGTGACGGAAATGCTGAAACAGGGTCAGTACCAGCCCCTGTCCATGGCCCAGGAAGTTATTTCCCTTTACGCTGTGAACAACGGGTTCCTGGATGAGATCCCGGTGGAGGATGTGACCCGGTATGAACATGAGATGCTGGGGTATCTGAACAACCACTGTTCCATCATCCTCACCACCCTGGAAAAAGAACAGAAATTCACTGATGAACTGAAGGCCCAGCTGGACGACGCCCTGGATGACTTTGGCAAAATGTTTGCGCCCGGCAGCGCAGACGGCATGTAAGGCAGGTGATCCCTGATGGCAAATACCAGCGGCATCCGTGCCCATATGAAAACCGTCGGCAGCATCAGCAAGATCACCGGGGCCATGCAGATGGTGGCCTCTGCCCGGATGCATCAGGCCCAGCAGCGGGCTGACGCCAGCCTTCCCTATGCGGAGAAACTCAAGAGCCTGCTCCAGGAAGCCGTCAGCGATCCTTCGGTGATGGCCCATCTGGACATGAAATCCAATCCCCTGCTGGAAAAACGGCCGGTGTACCGGACCGCCTATGTAATCATGGGCTCCGACAAGGGGCTGGCAGGCCCCTACAACAACAACGTGGTGAAATACGCCGGAGTGGAGCTCCGGGGCCGGGAGGATTCTCCTCTCCTGGCGGTGGGGAAGCAGATGAAGATCGGGCTGAACCACTGGGGCTACCACATTGCCAAAAGCTGGAGCGGATTTTCCGAAAAGCCCACCTTTGAGGCGGCGGAAGACATTGCAGACACGGTGGAATCCATGTTCATCCACGGAGAAGTGGACGAAGTGGACGTGATCTTCACCTATTTCAAATCTGCCATGATCCAGATCCCCAAAACCGTGCAGCTGCTGCCGGTCCAGCCCAAGGCCAAGGACAGCCTGGAGGTACAGGCCCAGGAAGTCTGGGAGGACGATGATCCCACCGATTATCCCACCCTGATCTTCGAACCGGAACCGGCCCAGATGCTGCCCTACCTGGCCCGGTATTATCTGCGCAGCCAGATTTTCACGGCGCTGATCCAAAGCTCCGCCTGTGAACTGGCTTCCCGGATGACGGCCATGAGCACGGCCACGGACAATGCCCAGAACCTGTTGGGCAAGCTCCAGGTCTATTACCAGAAGGTGCGGCAGGCCAGCATCACCACAGAAATCAATGAAATCGTCAGCGGCGCGGAAGCGCTGAAATAAGGGAGGCACCCATCGTGTCGGAAGAGCAGAAACAAGCAATCGACAGGGCCGTTGCCCATCTCTCCGCCAAACAGCGGGGCCATGTGGGCAGAGTGGTCCAGGTCATGGGCCCGGTGGTGGATATCCGGTTCCCGGATAAGGAACTGCCGGCCATTTACAATGCAATCGTCATCGATGCCCAGGCATCGAAAAATATCCATGTGCATCTTACCGCGGAAGTGGTCCAGCACATCGGGGATGATGTGGTCCGTACCGTAGCCATGAGTTCCACCGACGGGGTTACCCGGAACATGGAAGCCAGGGATACGGGGAAACCCATTACGGTCCCGGTAGGCAAGGGCTGTCTGGGCCGGGTGTTCAACGTCCTGGGAGAAACCGTGGATGATGATCCCACCCCGGTCCAGGCAGCGGACCACTGGCCCATCCACCGGCCGGCTCCGGCTTTGGCGGACCAGGCCACGGAAACCAAGATCATGGAAACCGGCATCAAGGTGGTGGACCTGATCGCCCCGTATTCTCTGGGGGGCAAGATCGGTCTGTTCGGCGGGGCCGGCGTAGGCAAAACCGTGCTGATCATGGAACTGATCCACAATGTGGCCACCAACCACGGGGGCTATTCCGTATTTTCCGGGGTCGGGGAACGGACCCGGGAAGGGAATGACCTGTGGGGAGAAATGAAGGAATCCGGGGTCATCGACAAAACGGCCCTGGTGTACGGACAGATGAACGAACCCCCGGGAGCCCGTATGCGGGTGGGGCTCACCGGTCTTACCATGGCGGAATATTTCCGGGATGTGGGAGGCCAGGATGTACTGCTGTTCATCGACAACATCTTCCGGTTCATCCAGGCCGGGTCTGAAGTCTCCGCCCTGCTGGGCCGTATGCCTTCCGCCGTAGGGTACCAGCCCACCCTGGCCAACGAAATGGGTGCCCTGGAAGAGCGGATCACCTCCACCCGGAGCGGCTCCATCACCTCCGTCCAGGCCGTCTATGTGCCTGCCGACGACCTGACTGACCCGGCACCTGCCGCCACCTTCGCTCATCTGGACGCCACCACGGTGCTCAGCCGTGAAATCGTGGAACTGGGCATTTACCCGGCAGTGGATCCCCTTTCTTCCACCAGCCGGATCCTGGATCCTCTGGTCATCGGCCAGGAACACTATGAAGTGGCCCGGGGAGTCCAGAAAATCCTCCAGCGGTACAAGGAACTCCAGGACATCATCGCCATCCTGGGGATGGAAGAACTGAACGAACAGGACAAACTCACCGTATCCCGGGCCCGGAAGGTCCAGCGGTTCCTGAGCCAGCCCTTCTTCGTGGCCCAGCAGTTCACCGGCCAACCGGGAAAATACGTTCCCCTGTCCGAAACCATCCGGGGCTTCAAGGAAATCCTGGAAGGCAAACACGACGATCTGCCGGAAAGCGCCTTCTACATGGTAGGGTCCATTGATGAAGCCGTGGCCAAGGGCAAGAAACTGAAAGGCGCATGATCATGGCCAGGTTAATGAAACTGGAAGTCCTCACACCGGAAAAAATTTTGGTGAAAAGGGAGGATATTTCCTATGT
The DNA here is from genome assembly GCF_052122235.1 of Acidaminococcus sp. HCP3S3_H5. Lineage (NCBI taxonomy): Bacteria > Bacillati > Bacillota > Negativicutes > Acidaminococcales > Acidaminococcaceae > Acidaminococcus > Acidaminococcus sp. HCP3S3_H5. Next base: position 170,139 of record NZ_JBQKCS010000003.1, on the reverse strand, counting down.
CTTGTTGAATACAGTCAATGGGGGAGTTGGCATCCTGGCCAACCATGGCCCCATGATTGCAGTCTTGGGGGAAGGTGCACTGAAACTGCAGGATAAAGACAATCAGGTGATCCTGGTCTATGTGGAAGGGGGATTCGCAGAGGTCAAGGACAACCAGGTTGTGATCCTGACGCCCAGAGCCCAAAGAGCAGAGAAAATCGATGTGGCCAAATATCAGCAGATCCGGGACGAGGCCCAGGCCAGACTGGACCATCCCGACGCGCTTACCGACGTGGCCCATACGGAGAAGATCCTGCGGCGGGCGGAAGCCCGGCTCAGGACGGCATCCCTGGTGGGAAAGGTACAGCCCTATCCCGTAGAAGGAGAATGATCCTGTAGCACAAAGTCACTGCAGCAGGCAGAGGGGGGATCCGCTGTGGACTTTATCAGCAAAATGGCTGCCAGTAAAATGGGGCAGCTGCGGCTGGAACTGGTCGAGCTCAATGAACGGCTGGAAGCCGCAACAGACGAAGAACAGATCCGCAAGCTACGAAAGACCATCCAAGAAAAAGAAGTCTACTACAACATCCTGGCGGATCGGCTGCGGACCCATACGAGGAATTTTTAAAGGGGGTGCCAGTAGGCACCTCCTTTGCCCGTTGACAACCGACCGTTGACGGGGCTGTTGCTTATGCAACAGCCCCTTTTTTTATTTCCCTCTATGGAAAACAGAACGTTCTATGGTATAATAATCTAGTTATAAAAATGGACAGAGAAGGGAAGTTCCGTAGACATTAAGGGGGGTGCCGTACGGTTTGTCCAATATGATTGTTTTGGTGGTCTGCTGTCTTGTGACCTGGGTGGTTTTTCTGGACAGCCACAGCATTGGCATGAAGCACAAGAACCTGTGGGTATTGGGAACCTTTCTGCTGATGCCGGTGGCGGTGCCGCTGTATCTGATCCGGCGGGCCCAGTTCTTGTATGACCATAAATTGACGCCCCGGCAGAAACGGGAAGCCCAGGAACGGGCCGCATCCCGGAAACGGCGGGAAAAGGCGGAACGGGAAAAACAGCAGTGGGAACAGCAGCAAAGGCAGCTGGCCCAGGCCGATCCGGAAGAAGTGGCCCGGGAAAGGGCCGCCCGGTATCGGGAAAAGCATGAAATGAGACTCCGTCTGGATGAACAGCTGAGCAATCAGCAGAAACGTCATGCCAGACAATGGGGCATCCATCGACAATAGAGGCAGGAAAAAGAGGGAAGCCCGGCTTCCCTGCAGGCAAGGAAAGGTGTGGAATCAGGCGTGGAGAAACTGGTGGTAAAGGGTGGTCATCGGCTGACAGGAACTGTGCGGGTCAGCGGGGCCAAAAATGCAGTGCTGCCCATCATTGCAGCATCCGTTCTGGGGACGGAGGGCAGTACAATTTTGGAAGTTCCGGAACTGGAGGATGTAAGCACCATCTGCAAAGTGCTGGAATGTCTGGGGCTGAAGGTGGATCATTCCATCCCCCATGTACTGAAAATCGACAGCCACAACATTACCGGCTGGGAAGCTCCCTATGATCTGGTCAGCACCATGCGTGCCTCTTTCCTGGTCATGGGATCCCTGCTGGCACGGATCGGCCGGGCCAAGATTTCCCAGCCCGGAGGCTGTGCCATCGGCACCCGGCCCATCGATATCCATCTGAAAGGGTTCGAAGCCCTGGGGGCCACCATCGAACAAGGTCACGGCTACATTGAAGCCTTTGCCCCCCACGGTCTGGTGGGCACCACCATCTACCTGGATTTCCCCAGTGTAGGAGCCACGGAAAACCTGATGATGGCGGCGTCCATGGCCAAAGGCACCACCATCATTGAAAATGCGGCCCAGGAACCGGAAATCGTGGACCTGGCCAACTACATCAACGTGATGGGAGGCAAGGTAAGAGGCGCCGGTACCACTGCCATCCGCATCGACGGAGTGGAAAGCATGAAAGGCGGGGAACACGCGGTGATCCCGGACCGGATCGAAGCCGGCACCTATATGGTGGCGGGAGCCATGACCCAGGGGGATATCCTGGTGGACAATGTGCTCTGCGAACACATGAAGCCGCTCATTGCCAAGCTCCGGGAAGCAGGGGCCATTGTGGAAGAAGACATCAGCAGCGTCCATGTGGTGGGACCTAAGGAACTCCAGCCCATTACCATCAAGACCCTGCCTTATCCCGGGTTCCCTACGGACATGCAGGCCCAGGTCATGGCCATGATGTGCATTGCCAAAGGCCAGAGCTCTGTATTGGAAACCGTGTTCGAGAACCGGTTCATGCATGTGGATGAACTGCTGCGGATGGGGGCCAATATCCGGACCAACGGCGGCCGGGCCGCCATTGTGGAAGGGGTTCCCAAACTGTACGGCTGCCAGGTACGGGCTACGGACCTGCGGGCCGGTGCAGCCATGGTGCTGGCCGGTCTGGTGGCAGACGGGGTGACGGAAATCACCGATATCTACCACATCGACCGGGGCTACGAAAACCTGGTGGACAAGCTGACCGGACTGGGAGCCGACATCCAGCGGGTTGGCTGATGCGCCATGAAGCACACTGAAAAAAGCCTGTTCGCCCGGCTGTTCAATCCGGTGGACGTGGGCATCGACCTGGGGACTTCCTCCACCCGGGTGTTCATGAAAAATCGGGGGATCGTGCTGGAAGAGCCTACGGTGGTGGCCATCGATCCGGCTACCGGGAAGACGGGTGCCATCGGTTCCCGGGCCCGGGAAATGAACGGCCAGGGCCAGTGGGAAGTGGTCTGGCCCTTGGAAAACGGGGTCATTGCAGATTTCGACGCTTCCGTAGGCCTTCTGGAAACAGTGTTGGACCGGGTGGTGGGGAAGAATCTGTTCTTCAAGCCCAGAGTCATGGTCTGTGTGCCCACGGGAGTCACCGGCGTGGAACGGCGGGCGGTGACGGAAGCGGCTCTTTTGGCGGGAGCCGCCCGGACTTATCTGATCGAGGGGCCTCTGGCGGCGGCCCTGGGGGCCGGGCTTCCCATCCAGGAACCCAGAGGCCGGATGGTGGTGGATATCGGCAGCGGTACCACCAGTGCAGCGGTGATGAGCATGGGACGGATCATCCAGGCAGCCTCACTCCGGATGGGAGGGGAGGCCTTCAACGAAGGGCTGATCCGTCATCTCCGGGACCGGCTGAACATCCAGATTGAACGGCCCCTGGCAGAAGATATCAAGCTGGAAATCGGTACCGTGAGCCGGCGGGGGCGCCGGAGCACAAAGATTATCCGGGGCCGGGACAACATTACCGGCCTGCCCACCAGCCTGCGCCTGTCCTCCCAGGATACGGTGGCCGGACTGGAGGAACCCCTCACCGCCATTTTGTCCTGCATCCATCAGGTGCTGGAAAAGACCCCGCCGGAACTGGCAGCGGACCTGCTGGAAGAAGGCATCGTCCTTACCGGCGGGGGCGCCCTGCTGGAAGGGCTGGATGAGTGCATCGAAGCCGGGACCCACGTAAGGACCCGGGTGGCGGCCCATCCCAGGGAATGTGTGGCCCGGGGGGCCGGCATGGCCCTGGATGATCCGGGGCTGCTGGAAATTTTGGAAGGAAAATAAAGGGGGTGTTGCCTGCGCAACACCCCCTTTTTACGAAAGGAACGCGATCAATCACAATGAACCACAGTTACAGACAATGGATGGCACGAATTCTTCTGGCGGGGGTGCTGCTGACGGCTTCTCTGCCGGCGGCCCAGGCAGCCCGGGTCAGCGCTCTCCGGGGCGGGGTCACCCCCAACCGGGCCCGGGTGGTCATGAACCTGGACAGCCCTCTTTCTTATACGGCCCGGGTCACCGGGAACCAGCTGATCGTTGACCTGAAGGGAAAGGCGGACCGGACGGAAATGGTCCGGCTCCGGGATCCCCGGATCCAGAAGGCCTATCTGGAACCCCAGGGAAAGAACAGCCGGCTGGTGGTGGTCTTCCGGAAGACGGTACCGGTGTACAAGATTTTCCTGCTGAAGAATCCCCAGCGGCTGGTAGTGGATTTTCCCCGGTCCGGAACCAGCACCGGTACGGCCGGAAAACCGGCGGCGGGAAGTTCCCAGTGGCTGGGAAAGGGGCTTACCTACCGGGAAAGCACCGTGAATCTGGGAGCCGGCCGGGTGAAGACTTATCTTTTGACCCTGGCCCCTTCCAGTGACTTCCGTCTGGATTTCATCCCCGGCTATGGGAAGACCATCCAGCGGGGGACCCTGTCCATGATCCAGAAACGGTCCGGGGCTGTGGCTCTGGTGAACGCCTCCTATTTCGACAGCGACATCTGGGTGGTAGGAAACCTGAAAATCCAGAACAAATGGCTGGGCATGGAAAGCACGCCCCGGACCGGGCTGGTGATTCCCCGTACGGGAACTCCTTCCATCCAGCCCGGGCTGTCCTATACCGGCACTGTAACCCGGCCGGACGGAAAAAGTTTCGCCATCGGCGGATTGAACCGGATGCGGCTGCAGAACGAACTGATCCTGTACAACGACGGGTATGACGACACGACGGACACCAATGCCTACGGCACGGAAGTCCTTCTGAATGGCGGGATTGTCCGGGATATCCGGAAAGGGGCCGGCAGCATGGCCCTTGCCCCCGGCACCACGGTGCTTTCCGGCAACGGCAGTGCCGCCTCCTTTTTGAACGGCCTGCGGACCGGAGACAAAGTCACGGTGACTCAGACCCTGGGAAACCAGGCTGCGGACAGTGCAGCTTCCGTAGGGTCCGCAGGGCCTCAGCTGGTCCGGGACGGCCGGGTCCAGGTGACCAGTGAGGAAGAAAAAATCGCCGATGACATCGCCCAGGGACGGGCTCCCCGGACCGGGGTGGGCATCAAAAAAGACGGCACTGTGCTGATTGTAGTGGCTGACGGCCGGTCCGACAGCAGCGTGGGCATGACTCTCACCGAATTCGGCCGGTACTTCGTCCAGCTGGGGGCTGACCGGGCTATGAACTTCGACGGAGGCGGCTCCAGCGAAATGGTGGTCAACGGCAAAATCATGAACGATCCCAGCGACGGCAGCGAGCGCCCGGTTCGGGTGGCTCTGGGGGTGTTCAGGAAATAAGTGCCGCCAGAGGCGGCACTTATTTCAGTCTTGAGTCGGGAGTCTGAAGTCTGGAGCCGAATGATAAATTTGCAGGCAAATTTTTGAATGTGTAAATCGGTACCGTAGGGGCTGCACGCCGGGCAGCCCGCCAAATCATCGATGATCTGCGCATTTTGCGGGGCGCCGGGCCTGCGCCCCCTACGGTTATATACAATAAGAAGAACCTGGCCGAAGGACAGGTCCTATCCAATGGCCCGAGACTCATGACTCGGGACCCGAGACCTGAAGAGGGGGCTGCTGCCCTACCGGCAACAGCCCCCTTGCATCTCCCCTCTCCTTCGGTATATAATAAACAAACGAAAGAAAAGAGGTGCTGATCATGTTACACAAAATCCTGAAAAACAGAAAAATATGGGCAGCAGCCTTGCTGATGGTATTGCTGGCTTTGGGCATTGCTCAGGCGGCAGGGGTGCAGTCCCAGAAAAGCAGTCTTTCCGGCCAGGTGGCAACGGTGGTTTCCGTGGGCACCCAGGTATCGGAAGGTTCTGTGCTGGTTACGGTGAAGACCCTGACCGGGACGGCACCGGCAGCCCGTGCCAACTGCAGCGGGAAAGTGGTTTCCGTGGAAGTGGCTCCCGGCAGCCAGATTGCAGCGGACCAGGTGGTGGCCACCATCCAGCCCTGATGCAGGCAGTTTTTTCCATTATTGATAATTACAGGAACCAGAGGGTGTGAAATACACAGTCACACCCTCTTTTTTACAGGAGGAATTATGCGTTGTTTCAAGTGGAAGCGGCTCCTGGTGCTGACCCTGGGCTGCCTTGTGGCGGCGGTTTCCCTGGTAAGTGCCGCCATTCCCACCATTGCCGTGGAAGAGCTGAAACCGGGCATGAAGGGATATGGGAAAACAGTGATCCGGGGAGCGGACATCGAAACCTTTGATGTGGAAGTCCTGGGGGTCACCGGTACGGAAACCGGGGGCTACAACATCCTGATCAAGGCGTCCGGCCCTCTGCTGAAGGAAAGCGGGGGCATCGCCCAGGGCATGAGCGGCAGCCCGGTGTACATCGACGGCCGGCTGGCCGGAGCCGTGGCCTATGGTCAGGCTTTTTCCGACCCCAACTACTGTTTCCTGACCCCCATCAACGAAATGCTCCGGCTCTTTGACGAGACCGATCCCCGGCCTTCCGTCTTCCTGCCCAAGAGCACCCCTCTCATGGTCAGCGGTTTTACCGCTGACGGGGTGGCCCATCTGAACGAAAACCTGTCTCCTTTCGGCCTTACCTCCTATGCCGTGCCGGGAGGGACGGAACAACTGGACAATGTGAAGCTGGAACCGGGAAGTTCCGTGGGGGTTTCCATGGTCCGGGGAGATATGGTCATCGGAGCCATCGGCACGGTGACCTGGACTGACGATGAAGGACGGATCCTGGCTTTTGGCCATCCCTTCCTCCAGCATGGAGATTCCAACTATTTCATGACCAATGCCTGGATCTTTGCTTCCGTGCCCAACATCCAGAGCGCTTTCAAAGTGGGGACCCTGGGCAAGACCCTGGGACGGATCAGCCAGGACCGTCTCAGCGGCATTGCCGGGAAAGAAGGAGAGAACGCTCCCATCATCCCCATGTACGTGTCCGTCACCGACAAGGACCGGGGACTGCACAAAAGCAGCAATGTCCAGCTGATCACCGATGAGGACCTGGTGCCCAGCCTGGTGGACGGGGTGACCTACAACACCGTCAGCATGGCCAAGGACAGAAAGGGAGGGGGCACCTCCCGGATCCGGTTTACCATCACCGCCCAGGGGGAAAAGGAAGGCCCCATCCGGCTCCGTCGGGAGAACATGTTCTACAGCGCTTCGGACATCGGGAAGCTTACCGATTCGGAACTGAACGTGGCTACGGATATGCTCATGAACAACAGGTTCGACAAGGTGACCATCCAGGACATCAATGTGGATGTGGAAACCACCTCCAGCTGTGAAGTGGCGGAGATGGTGGGAGCCTCGGCACCTCTCACGGCAGTCCAGGGAGGGAACCTGCCCATTACCCTGACCTTTAAGCCCTACCGGTCTGAGGAAATCACCCGGACCATCAACTTCAAGATCCCGGACAAGCAGCCGGCGGGCCCCATGAACCTGATCGTCCGCAGCGGCAATGCCACCACCTGGATCAGCAAGGCCCTGGCCAAGCGGAACAGCCGGAACGGGGCCAACACCGCCCAGGGACAGGATGCAGGGGACGGCACCGGAGAGGACGACAGCGCCATGTTCCAGTCTTCCCAGCGCCAGTTCAAGGATTTCCTGACGGAATTCAATGAAATGGATGCCAACAACGAAGTGGTGGTGGACCTGATGCCCTCCTACGGGGACAGCCGGCCCAGCAGACGGGCTGCGGCCCGGGCGGCGGGAACCACCTCCGGCAGCATGAGCAGCGCCATCACCGGCCTGCTGAAAGGCAGCAAATACAAGCAGAAATTCCCCCTGGATTTCATCATAACCGGGGAAAGCAGCATTACTGTGGATGTGAAGAAGAGATAGTAAAAGAGTTGCTGCACGTGTATGGATTCCACACGTGTAGCAACTCCTTTTTTCTACATTTTTTCATCCAGATAGGTTATAATAATCAGTAACGTATTTTTGAAATCATGCAGGGAAGGAGTTGTTTCCATGGGATGTCGTGATCTTTGCCGCTGGGTGGGCCGTAAAATGGTGGACCTGTGCGCCCGTACAGGCCGGGTGGTCAACCTGTTTCTGGCGGCCTGTCAGGCGGCCGGCAGTGCGGACCGGCGGGAAGTCCTCCGGCAGATGGCACGGCTGGGGGCTGATTCCCTGCCCATTGTGAGCATGACCATCCTGTGCACCGGTATGGTCATGTCCGTCCAGACCGCCAAGGAATTCGTCCGTTTTGGGGCGGCGGATTCCGTAGGGGGCATCGTGGCCATTGCTATGGGCCGGGAACTGTCTCCCATCCTGACCGGGGTGGTGGTGGCCGGCCGGATTGGGGCGGCCATTGCGGCGGAAATCGGGACCATGAAGGTCACGGAACAGATCGATGCCCTCCGGGTCATGGCCGTGAGCCCCATCCGCTATCTGGTGGTGCCCCGGCTCCTGGCCATTGTGCTCATGATGCCCGTGCTGGTGGTCTATGCCAACCTTGTGGGGGATGTGGGGGGCTGGTTCGTGGCGGAAAACTACGCCGGGATCAATTCCCACATGTTCCTGGAAAGCATCAGGGGATTTATTGAACCCTGGGACATTATCGGCGGGCTGATCAAAGGAGCCGTGTTCGGCGCCATCATCGCCATCATCGGCTGCCACAAGGGTCTGAACGCCCAGCAGGGGGCTGAAGGTGTGGGCATGGCCACCACCAAATCCGTGGTGCTGTCCATTATCCTGATCTTTATCGCCAACTATTTCCTGTCGGTGATCCTGTATGTCCATGGAGGCTGAAATGGAACGACCTGTCATTGAATTCCGGAATGTGGAGATGGCCTTCGGGCCCAAGGTGATCCTGGACCGGGTGAATTTTTCCGTGGCCAAAGGGGAGACCCTGGCGGTAATCGGTCCCTCCGGTACCGGCAAAAGCACTGTGCTGAAGCTGCTGATCGGCCTTTTGAAGCCCCAGGGGGGCCAGGTGCTGATCCAGGGCCAGCCGGTGGAAAAATATACGGAAGACCAGTGGAACCAGCTGCGCCAGCACATGGGCATGGTGTTCCAGTATTCCGCCCTGTTCGATTTCCTGGATGTGGGAGAAAACGTGGCCTTCGGCCTGCGTCAGCACACCAGCATGTCGGAAGAAGCCATCCAGAAGCGGGTCAGGGACCTGCTGGAAGCGGTGGGCCTTGCCGGCAACGAGCATGTGTACCCGGCCCAATTGTCCGGGGGCATGCAGAAACGGGTGGGCCTGGCCCGGGCGTTGGCTCTCCAGCCGGACATTATCCTGTACGATGAACCTACTGCCGGGCTGGACCCCATTATGGCCACCAACATCAGTCAGCTGATTCTGGATACCAAGAAAAAACTGGGCATCACCGGGGTACTGGTGACCCACGACATGGCTTCCGCCTTCCTTTGTGCGGACCGGATCCTTATGCTCAGCCATGGGCACATCGTCTTTTCCGGCACGGTGGACGAAGCCAGACATACCCGGGAACCCCTGGTGCGGGCGTTCCTGCGCAGTGATATTTTGGAAGACAAGGAGTAAGATCATGAAAGCAGATGAAGTCAAAGTCGGTGCCGTCACCCTGGGGGGCATCGTGATCCTGGCCCTGATGCTCACCTTCCTGGGGGTGTTCAGTTTTGCCGGCCGGACCTACAAACTTAATGTAATGTTCGACGATGTAAACGGCCTGAAAGTGGGCAATGAAGTCCGGTTCGCCGGGGTCCCGGTAGGGAAGGTGGATGACATCATCGTGGACGGGTCCAAGGTGAAAGTGGTCATGAAGATGGACGAAAAACAGAAGATTCCCCGTAACTCCCAGTTCAGCATCGGTATGGACGGGGTCATGGGCACCAAATTCGTCACCATCGCTCCTCCCAAAATCGCCACCGGCCTGGTGTTCAAGGCAGGGGAAACCATTACCGGCCAGCAGGCAGGGGGCATCGACAAACTGATGGATTCCTCCGGCCGGGTGCTGGACAAGCTGGAAGTGGTGGTGGATGCCTTCAGCAATGTGTTCGGAGACAAGAACGTGCAGAAATCCATGCGGGAAGGCTTTGTCCAGACCGGGGAAGTGGCCAAGAACATGAACGACTTCACCAAGGCCCTGGCCACCATGGCCCAGCAGAACCAGGGTGATATCCGCACCATGGTGGGCCAGATGAAGGAAATGTCCGTCCATATGAACAGCATTATGGACAAGGCGGATGCTGATGGAGCCACCGGTCAGAACGTGGCAGCCATGGCAGCCAATATGGCGGATGCCAGCAAGAAGATCCAGAACACGGCGGAGGCCCTGCAGAATGTGGTCACCGACCCTCAGACTCAGCAGGACCTGAAGGAGACCATCCACCATGCCAAATCCACCACTGTGAAGGCGGACAAGATCCTGGGAGTGGTCACCGATGCCCAGGTCCAGGCGGATGTGCTGTACAATGACAAAAAAGGCAAATGGCGGACGGACATGGGAGTGAAGCTGCCCCTGAAGGAAGATACCTATGCCTATCTGGGGGTTTCGGACATCGGGGACCGGGACAAAGTGGACTTCCATTACAACAAAAAGCTGAACAAGTACATCTGGGGCCGGGCCGGTGTTATGGAAGGAGAATTCGGCGTGGGAGCCGACTGGATCCTGTCTCCCAAATTCAAGCTGTTCACCGATTTCTATGATTTCGATGATGCCAAACTGAAAGTGGGGGCGGAATGGGCCTTCAGTCCCAAACTTTCCCTGATCGGAGAGAGCATGGACGTGCTTGATCATGGTTCCGACACCACCTACCTGGGGCTTCGGGCCAGATTCTGACAAAAAGTTTAAAAAGTGTTTGGTTGACTTTACTTTTTCAACTGATTATAATAATAAAAGCTGACTAGGTAGTCAGAAAGTACAGGAGGGTCTGATTGTGAAGCATTTCCATACCAAAAGCATGATTCTGAGCGCTGTCATCCTGAGCGCCCTTTCTATCCATACAGTGGGGGCCGCCACCCCGGAAACCGTAAACCTGGATCTGGGGAAAACTGTCCGCATGGCCCTGGACAACAACTCCAGCGTCAAGATCTCTGCCGCTGAACTGGATGCGGCCAAGGCGGAACTGGACCAGGCCAAGGGGGCCCGGTGGGGGAGCATTGATTTCTCCCATACCAGCGGCCGTACAGAAAAATACCAGTCCAATGTCATCGGCAACAATCATTCCAATCAAGTGAGCATTACGGTGCCCATCTATACCGGAGGCCGTCTGGAAGGGGTCATCGACCAGGCCAAAAAGAACCTGGACTACTACCAGTATGGGATGAGCAGTTCCTACCAGACCACCCGGTACAATGCGGAAAAGGGGTACTATGATGTGCTCCAGGCCGCCAACACCGTGAACCTGGACAAGGAAACCGTGAACCGTCTGGATGAACATCTGAAGAACACCCAGGCCCAGTTTGCCGTAGGGGTAGTGGCCAAAGCCGACGTGCTCCGGTCCCAGGTGGAACTGGTCAACGCCCAGCAGACCTTGACCCAGGCGGAAAACAACTATGAAGTGGCTGTTTCCTCCCTGAACAACGTAATCGGGCTGCCCACTGCCACCCGGCTGAACCTGAGCCAGGGACTGGAATACAAACCCAACGACTACACCCTGGACAACTGCGTAACCTATGCCATGGCCAACCGGCCGGAAATCCACCAGGCGGAAGCCTCCGTGGGTATGGCTCAGGCCGCCCAGAAGATTGCCAACTCCGGCAGCCTGCCTCAGGTAAGCTTGGGAGCTTCCAACGCCTGGAGCAATGATACCTTCCCGGGCCAGAACCGGGACAACTGGACGGTGGGGCTCAACATCACCCAGAACATCTGGGACTACGGGGTCAACGCCGCCAAAGTCCGGGAAGCCAAGGCCAATGTGGTGAAAGCCCAGGAAAGCTACCGGCAGATCAGTGATCAGGTGCGCCTGGCCGTACGGACCAGTTACCTGAGCATGCGGGAAGCGGAAAAACGGATCAAGACCACGGAAGTGGCTGTGGCCCAGGCGGAAGAAGATTACCGTATCGCCCAGCTCCGGTACCGGGCCGGCGTAGGGACCAACACCGACGTAATGGATGCGTCCGTGGCTCTCACCACCGCCAAGAACAACTACATCCAGGCCCTGTATGACTACAATACTTCCACTGCCCTGCTGGAACAGAGCATGGGTGTTCCTGTGGAAAACGAATAAAAGAGCAAAGAAGAGGCTGTTGCGCAGGCAACAGCCCTTTTCTTTTTCCCTCTATACCTGTTATACTTATGTTGTGTATGATAAATTAATTAATTTGCATTTCCCTTGTAAGCGCCGGGCAGCAGCCCGCGCTTTATATCCGCCCTTTTCAAGGGCGGGGGACCATGCGCAGCATGGTGGTGGGTTTCGCGATGAACGACCCACGATTCACGACAATCGATATGGAGGCCCTGATGGGTACCAAAGGTAAAAAACGGCTGGCCGTTCTGGCCGGAGTGCTGGTCCTGCTGTACCTGGTCCTGTGGAAGCTGCTCCTTCCTACAGGGCTGGAGCGGGCCGTCCCTCTGGTGGAAAACGCCGCCGGGGAATACATTAACGGACAACTGCAGATGGAAACCATGGAAGTGAGCCCGGACCTGACCTTCACCGCCCGGAACCTCCAGCTGACCGATGCCGGCGGGAACCTGGTGGCCAAAATCCCGGCCCTGTCCCTCCAGGTGGATCCTTTGAAGTTCCTTTCCGGGAGCAGTTCGGTGGGGATCCTGACCCGGATCACCCTGGATGAGCCGGAATTGTACCTGGTCCAGGACGACAAACAGGAATGGAATGTGGCCCATCTCCTGAAGGAAAGCCAGAGTTCCAGCACCGATTTCAAAGCTCTCATTGCCATCCATAACGGCCGGGTGGAACTTCATCTGCCTTATGGCACCTGGGATGCCAGGGTGGAAGGGACCATCGATCCGGCCCGGAACCCGGACTTTGCCCTGGATCTGACGGTGACCCGGAAAAATCAGTCCATCCATGTAGCCGGTAACCTGGACACGGACCGGCAGGGAACCCTGACCGCCCAGACAGATCTCATGGGACTCCAGGATTTCAGCCCTCTGGCGGAACAGTTCCTGCCGGTGACGGAGCTTACCGGGGCTTTGACGGATGCTTCCATCACCTGGACCAACAACGCGGCAGGCAGCCAGCTTTCCGGCCGGGCCCAGCTGCGCCAGGTGGGGGCCGTCTACAGCTGGAATGGCCATGATCTGGCTCTGGGAGCCGATGGGGGCCTTTCCTTTGATCAGCTGCGGCTGAAGGCCCGGGATCTGGAAGTGACGGTGGACGGGCAGAAAATCCGTGTATCCGGGGGCGTGGATCTGACGGATCTCCAAAATCCCCGGGCGGAAAAACTCCAGGCGGATCTGGACGATTTTGACCTGTCCGCTCTGCCTCTGGATCTGCCTGTAACCGGCACTGTCAGCGGCACTCTGGCTGTGGACGGGACCAAAGAGGATCTTACCGGCAGCGGCACCTTCACCAGTCCGGCCCTGACGTTCCAGGGCTATGAGGCGGACCAGGTGACCCTGCCCTTCTCCTTCCGGGATCACCGGGTGGAAACCGATGGGGCCAAAGCCAGCCTGGGAGGGGGTTCTGTTACGGTCGAAGCCTCCTATGACTGGGAAGCCCAGGAGGGGCAGGCGGCCCTTACGGCAGACCAGGTGGACGCCGGAACCTTTGTACCCCGGTTGGGCAGCCTGATCCTGGACGGCACCCTTTATGCCGCAGGAAAGTATCAGGACGGGACGCTCCAGATGGAAACCCTTTCCAGTGATCTGTCCCTTGCCTGGGGGAACCTGAAGCTCCAGCAGATTGCCCTGGATGGATCCGTGGACGGCAGCAATTTCACCCTCAGCCGGATTTCCGGCTATACGGAAGAAGGGGGCGCCCTGGCCGGCACCGCCAGTCTGAAGGGGGGGCAGCTCCAGGGAGATATCTATATTACCGACCTGCCGGTGGATCCTCTCCTGGCCGCTGTGGGCCAGGAAGGCAAAGGTCTGCTTTCCACCCACCTGCTCCTGTCCGGTACCGCCGACGCACCGGGAGCCTTCGGGGCCTTCTCCTTCCGGGAGGGAGAACTGCTGGGCCAGACCATCCAGGAAGCCCACGGAGCTCTGGAATGGAAGGACCGGAAAGCCAGCTTCCACAAGGTGGAAGTAAACCTGGCCCAGGGCACCCATGCACTGGACGGCAGCGTGGACCTTTCCGGCAGCGAGCCTCAGCTGGACCTGACCCTGGAAACCCGGGGCATCCGGCTGGAGCCCTTCAGCGAAGCTTTCCATTCCCCCTGGCCGGTTACCGGGAATCTGACCAATACCATTGCCGTGAAGGGGCCCCTGTCCAATCCTTCTTTCACCGGCCATGTCCACGCCTGGGACGGGTCCGTAAACAAATTCCTGGTGGACGAAGTGGACGGAGACTACACCTATGACGGGAAGCTCCTTCTTCTGAAAGATTTCCATGTCCAGGCTCTGACCTGCGCTGCCCAGTTCAGCGGCACCGTCAGCCGGGACGGGTTCCTGGATCTGGGGATGGACGCCAAAAACATCAACCTGCTCCGGCTGCCCTGGCTGAAGGACAGTGTGGACCTGGCCGGATTCGTGAACTTCAGCGGCAGCATTACCGGCCACACCAGCCGGCCCCTGTTCCAGGGGGTCCTGTCGTCGGATTCCGTGCTGATCAACGGAGTGGAATTCACCGGGCTGGCCCTGTCCTTCCAGAGCCAGGCCGGCCATGTAAACACCTTCCAGGGAACCTTCCAGCAGAAAACCGGCGGGGACTATGCCCTGAAAGCCAAATTCGACTTTGACCGGAAGCTGTTCCAGTGGACCGTGGACGTAACCAAAGGCAATGTCCGGTCCCTGCTCCAGATGGGGGGCATCAAAGCGGACGTGGACGGCTATCTGTCCGGACGTATTGAAGCCAATCCGGACGGCCCCCGGACTGGCATGACCATCATCGGCAAAGTGGAAGACGGGAAAGTGGCCGGAGTGCCCTTTGCTTCGGCGGATTTCGATATTTACACCCATATGGGTCTGTGGCAGATCCGGAAGCTCCAGGCCCAGGAAAGCGGCGGCGGGCTCCTGGCCGCCCAGGGGAACTTTGACATGCGGAAACGGACTATCGACCTGGAACTGGCCACCAGTGACGCCAATGCCAAGCTGCTCACCGTGGGCATGGACAATCCTCCGGATGTGAACGGAAAACTGAACATTGTGGCCCAGCTGAAAGGGAACCTGGACGATCCCAACGGGAACTTCTCTCTGGAAATGAAGGAGGGAAGCATCAGCGGAGTGGCTTTTGACAATGTGTACGGCATGGTTACCCTCCGGAATGACATGTTCCATCTGGACCAGTTCCTGATCCAACGGGATGTGTACAAGATCAGTGCCTACGGCACTTTCCCCATGGACCTGCTCCGGCCGGTGGCCAAACGGAAGAATCCCCAGTCCCGGATGAACCTGGAAGTCCGTCTGGACAACGGGAACCTGGCCATCCTGCCCACCCTGACCAAATGGGTCCAGTGGGCGGACGGCCCCACCAGCGGCCGGGTGGATATTACCGGTACCCTGGAGGACTACAGCCTGAACGGATCCATTGATCTGGACGGGGGTACCGTAAAGTTCCGGGGCCTGGACAATACTTTCGACAACATGAAGTTCCATGGGGAATTCAGCGGCAAGACCATTACCCTGAAGGAATTCTCCACCACTACCGGGAAAAACGGCAGCATCACCGCATCCGGTTCCTATCTTCTCAATGATGTGTCCGGGAAACCCTACCATCTGAATCTGGCCATCAAGGATGTGGAACTGGTCTCTTCCATGGTGAAGGGGAAACTCAACGGGAACTTCGACCTGGAGCACAAGGAAAACAAACCCTTCCTCAGCGGGAACATCAAACTGGACAAAGGGTATCTGGGGCTGTCCGCCATCCCGGAATTCGGGGAGGGAAATTCGGACATCGGACTGGATATCGACGTGGACCTGGGGAACAATCTCCATTTGTACAATGCAGCCTTTATGGACCTGTGGCTGAAAGGCCAGTTCCACATTATGGGCAGCACGGCCTTCCCCCAGATCAACGGCAGCATCCGGGTGAACCGGGGCAGCCGGCTGAAATATCTGGGCACTCCGTTCAACATCGGGTTCGGGGAAATCTACTGGCCACGTCCCGGGACCTTTGTGCCCAATGTGAACATGTCGGCCTTTACCCGTCTGGGACAGTACAATATCCTGGCCAAGGCCAGCGGGCCGCTCAGCCTGGACAACATTGTGATCAAACTGTCCAGTGATCCGCCCCAGGATGAAAACACCCTGAAGCGGTTCCTGACCCTGAAAACCGACGACGCCAGCCTGGGGGACGATGCCTGGAGAGGTTTGGTGGATGCCGGGCTCCAGATGACCTTCCTGGCGGATGTGGAAGACGCCATCAAGGACGCCCTGGGTCTGGACGAACTGCGGATCTACAGCGGCAATGTCCAGAACCTGGTATCCTTCTCCGCAGATACCAACCGGGCCAACGAAGCCACCGGTCAGGAACGGCGCCAGTACAACGTGCTGCTGAGCCGGTATTTCGGCCGGAAGCTGCTGCTGGGCTATACCACCAGCTTCGACGGAGAAGAACATAACCTGTACGCCGGGTACCGGGTGGCTCCCAAAGTCCATCTGGGTGTATCCATCGATGAAGACAACAACCGGTGGTATGGGGTACAGTATCGGACGAGGTTTTAAAAGAAGGGACTGTTGCCTTTGCAACAGCCTGTGACCGGGGTGTGAATTTATTCACACCCCTTTTTTCACACTCCAGGACTGGAAATATTATCCCATAGAAGGTATAATAAACGGGATATGGTATAATTAATCGTTGATTTTCAAGTAGATACTGACAGCAAAAACCTGTACGGAGGGTACTCTATGAAAAAACATGTAAACTGGCGGCAGCTGTCCGTCGCTGTCCTGGCATCTCTGGCCATGACCACTCCGGTCTATGCCGCAGAAATCACCCACAGCCAGGAAGTGGAACTGGGGCCGCACAAAACGGCCGCCAAAGAAGGACAGGGCATCGGAACCATCGAGGTGGCTCCGGAGAGCCAGACTGCTGCCCAGCCGGCGGGAGCGGCTGCTCCAGCAGCTCCTGCTGGAGAAGAACAGCCCAGATATCGGGAAGTCCGCCGGAACGGTGTCACTTATATCGAAAAGGTCGGCAAGAAGAAACTGGAACAGGAACAGGAAAAGGCCCAGGCTGATGAAGAACAGCTGGAAGCCCGGATGACCCAGCAGAAGGAAATCCAGGAAGCCCAGAACAAGCAGCTGCCGGGCCGGAGCATCCTCCAGCAGTCCGTCCTGTCCGACTATGATATCACCACCCAGGAAAACCAGTATGCCAAAGTGGAAAAGGAATCCCTTCCCTTTATCGGCCAGACAGTGACCAAAGTGACCCTGGAAGGCGCCTCCCATGAGGATCCGGCCAAACTGGCAGACGTGCTGAAGATGCCGGCCGGCACCAAGTTCACCAAGGAAGGGCTCCAGGATGATATCCGGGCTCTCTACGAAACCGGCTGGTTCTACGATATCCGTCCGGTGTTCACCAAAGTCCCGGAAGGGGTCCAGATCAAATACCAGCTGGAAGAAAATCCTGTGCTTACGGACCTGGATATTGAAGGAAACACGGTGATCTCCACCGGGGACATTAAAAAAGAACTGGATCTGCCCATCGGGAAGGTCCTGAACTCCCGGGATGTGAACATCGGCGCCCGGAAGGTGGAAAGCCTTTACAGCCAGCAGGGCTACATCCTGGCCAAAGTGGCCGATGTGCGGATGCAGCCGGACGGACGGCTTATCGTCCAGGTGGCGGAAGGGGTCATCGAAGATTTCCGGGTGAAGGGCAACACCAAGACCAAGGATTACGTGGTTATCCGGGAAATGCGCATGAAGAAGGGCGAACCCTTCAATGCCAAGAAAGCCCGCCGGGCCATGCAGAAGATCTACAACCTGGGCTTCTTTGAAGACGTGAACATCCGTCTGAACCCGGGCCAGATGCCCAACACTGTTTCCGTGGAAGTGTCCGTGGTGGAAACCAGCACCGGTACCTTCGGGATCGGCGCCGGCTACAGTGATGCCGACGGCTTCCTGGGTATGGTCAGCATCGGGGACAAGAACTTCATGGGCACCGGGGACAGTGTCAGCGCCCGTTGGGAATTCGGCGGCGACTCTGAAACCAAGGCCAACTTCGAAGTGTCCTATGTGAAGCCCTGGATCGATGACAAGGAAACTACTGCCGGCTTCACCTTCTACAACATGACCAACGAGTACGTGGACTACAATCGGGACGGGGATGAAATCGCCCGGTACTACAAGAAACGTACCGGTGAGGAACTGTTCTTCAGCCGGGTCACCGACAACGAATTCATCACCAACAGCATCACCCTGAAGAACCGGGACGACAAATACAAGAAACCCGTCAGCGGCTACGGCACTCAGTGGTTCGAAGCCGGACAAAATGGCTATGACTATATCCACGAATATCCTGACGACTTCGATTGGGACAAACACGAACGGATGAAGAAGAACTTCGGGATCACCCGGAGCATCACCTTTGCCCGTACCCTGGATACCCGGGACAACATCTACGATCCCCGGGAAGGGAAACGGACGGCCTATTCCGTGGAAGTGGCCTCCTTCGGCGGGGACTTCAACTTCCAGAAATACCAGGCCGACTACCGGTACTACTACCGGATGGGCAAGGACAATGTGTGGGCTCTCAACCTGGGAGCCGGCTATGCCAACGGGGATATGCCTCTGTCCCAGCGCTTCAGCTTAGGCGGCAGCGACATCCTCCGGGGTTACCGGGATGACCAGTTCAAGGGCAACAGCATGGTGAAGGGATCCCTGGAATTCCGGTATCCCATCATCAAGAAAGTCCAGGGGGTATTCTTTACCGATGCAGGCTACGCCTGGAGCAAGGAATACGACGAATCCAATTACGACCTGGGCAAACTGAAGAACTCTGTGGGTATCGGTCTCCGGATCAATTCCCCGCTGGGTCCCATTAAGCTAGACTATGGCTACCGGCTGGAAAGCAGCGACCGTGGAGGCCGCTTCCACTTCAGCTTTGGCGGTCAGTTCTGATAAACAAATTGCATAACAAGGAAGCAGGGATAGTAAAATGATGGAATTGGCCCACAAGAAAAATGTCAAGGTCATTTCTCTGGCTATTGCGGCCATTATGGTGGTTGGGATCTTCGTCCTGGCCATCCAGGGCAAGAACCTGGGAGGCGGTGACGCCACCATGAATTCGGCCATCGGCAAAGTGAACTACAACCAGGTGATGGCTGCGGCTCCCGGTCTGGCAGATGCCCAGACCCAGCTCCAGCAGGCTGCTGAAGACAGCCGGAAGGAGTTTGAAGAAAAGTCCAAGAACATGAGCGATGCGGACAAACAGAAACTGGCTGCGGAATACCAGAAAAAACTGGAAGACAAGCAGAAGGAACTGATTGAACCGGTCAAGAAAGAAGTGGATGACGCCATTGTGGCCGTAGGCAAGACCAAGGGCCTCACCGTGGTGGTCAACCAGGGTGCTGTGGTCTATGGCGGTCTGGACGTTACGGCGGATGTAACCGCCCAGCTGAAAAAAGCCAAGAAATAATTCCGGGACAGGAGGGGATGGCTCATGGGCAGATGGCTCAGTCTTCTGCTGGCAGGTCTTCTTCTCCTGTCCGGCTGCGGTTTTTCCCGGTGGCAGCTTCCCTTCCGGCAGGACAAGCCACGGTTCGCCGTGGTGGACTGGGACCGGCTGGTGGAACAGCACCCCAAGTACAAGGAATGGCAGCGCCGGAAGGAACAGCTGGAAACCGCCAAATGGCTGCGGGAACGGCAGAAGGAAAACGGCCAGCAGCAGCTGGCTCTCCTGGGACAGATGAAGAAAGTCCGGGAAGCCGGCAAGGGCCAGTTCCAGTCAGCCCAGTGGTCTGCCCAGGTGGCGGAGAAACGGGCCCAGGAACAGGACCTGCTCCGGAAAAAACGGGCAGCCTTGAAAGAGGAAGCGGAAAGCCGGGTGAAGGCGGACCGGGATGCGGTGGAAGAAAAATACCGGATCCCTCTGTTCAACCTGCGGCTGAAGCTGAGCAGCGTGAAAATGAGCGATGAAGCCCAGAAAGCGCTTCTCCAGGAACAGCAGGAACTGTTGGACAAACGCCAGAAGGACCGGGCGGATGTGGAAGCGGAAAAGGAGCAGTGGCTCCAGCAGCAGATGGCTGCGGACGTGGCTGCTTCCCAGGCACGGCTCCAGGCCTTTTCCAAGGAACTGGCCGGTCAGGTGGTCCAGGAACAGACAGGGCTTTCTCTCACCGGGAAAACTCCCCAGAACCAGGAAGGCCAGCCGGAACTGGATAAACTGCTCCAGTCCATGGACAAGGAGATCCAGCAGCAGGAAGACAAGGAAAAACAGATGCGGGAGGAAATCGACAGTGATATCCTCAGCGCCATTAAGAAAGTCAATCTCAGCCGGAAATACACGCTGATTTTCCGGAATCCGAGAGCCAATATCAGCGCCGACGACATCACTGACGAAGTGAACATGGTCGTCCAGCAAATTGTTTACTAAGAGGGATGGAACAACATGAAAAAAGCAATGATTCTCTGTGTAGTGGCAGCAGCCATGCTGTCCTTTGGCTGCGGGCGGAACGCCCAGTTCGGTGTGGTGGACATGAATAAGGTCCAGACGGAAAGCCAGGTGTTCAAGGATGCCACCCAGGACCTCCAGACCAAGGGCAAGGCCATGGAAGAGGAACTGAACCAGGAAACCGCCGGCAAGAGCCAGGAAGAAGCCCAGAAGATTCTGACGGAAAAGAGCCAGAAGATGCACAGCCTCCAGGCAGAAGCCCAGGCCAAGGTGAAAGGCAGTTTTGACGCGGCCGCCGCATCCGTTGCCAAAGAAAAGAACCTGAGCGCCATCCTGGTGAAGGAAGCCGTCCCTCAGGGCGGTGTGGACGTCACCGATGACATCATCAAAGCAATGAAATAAGATTCGATAAGGGCGGACACTGTTCGCCCTTTTTCCCGTACCATCATGAAATGGAAAGGATGCTGGAAATGGAAAAAACCTTACAGGAACTGGCAACATTGTTGAAAGGGGAAATCCTCCAGGGTGACCCCGGAATGGTCCTCAAGGGGGTCAATGGACTGGAAGAAGCCCAGAAGGATCAGATTTCCTTTGCGGTGCCTCCCTATCTGGAAGTGGCCGGACGGTCCCGGGCCGGGGCCATCATGATTCCCCGGGGAGCGGAATTCAGGGGAGAACAGGCTGTACTGGCCGTGGAAAATCCCCGGGCCGCTTTTGCGGTGCTGCTCCAGATGTTCCGTCCCCCGGAAGCGGTGAAAAAGGGCATCAGCCAATACGCCTTCATCCATCCCACGGCCAAAGTGGGGAAGAATGTGGCCATCCTGCCCTTTGCCTATGTGGCGGAAGATGCGGAAATCGGGGACAACACGGTGATCTATCCCCATGTGTACGTGGGACGCCATGCGAAGATCGGTGCTGACTGCACCCTGTATTCCAACGTGACGGTGCGGGAAGACTGTGTGGTGGGGGACCGGGTGATTCTCCAGGCCGGCTGTGTCATCGGCGGAGACGGCTTCGGGTACATCACCGCCAACGGCAAACACACCAAAGTGCTCCAGACCGGGAACGTGGTCCTGGGAGACGATGTGGAAATCGGCTGCAACACCTGCATCGACCGGGCTACCGTGGACAGCACGGTGATCGGCAAAGGCACCAAGATCGACAATCTGGTCCATGTGGGCCATAATGACATCATCGGCGAAAACTGCATCCTGGTGGCCCATGTGGGCATTTCCGGCAGTGTCACTGTTGGGAATAACACCACCTTCGGGGGCCAGGCTGCTACCGCCGGCCATCTGAAAATCGGCAGCAACTGCACCTTTGCCGGCCGTACCGGGATCATCAGCGACGTGCCGGACAATGTGGTGTGGGCCGGCTTCCCTGCCCAGCCCCATGTGGACTGGCTGCGGCAGACCGCCAATGAACGGAAGCTGGGAGCTGCCCTGAAACGGCTCCGTCAGCTGGAAAAAACCGTGGAAGCACTGGAAAAAGGAAAGAAGGAACAACCATGAAGAGACAACTGACCGCTGCCCTGCTGTGTGCCCTGGCGGCGCTGCCTTTTGGGGCTGCAGAAGCCAAAACCACTCCCAGCGGCACCAGCGGCATCATCAATGCCCCTTCCGGCTACGTCCGGATGCCCGGCCATGTTTCCGCCGGTCTGGACTGGACCAAGGAAGGCCGGAATGTACGGGGCAACATCGCCCTGCCTCTGGGCATCGAAGTGGCCGGCAGCCATGTGGATACCAAACATGACGGATCCTACGGCACCGTCAGCGCCAAACTCCAGGTGCTCCGGGAAACCCCGCTGACCCCTGCTATCGCCATTGGCGTGGAGGATATCGGAGACCGGAATGACCGGCGGGGCTATGTGGCTGTCACCAAGGCCCTGGCCGCCGGCTGGAAGATCCACGGCGGGGTGGGCACCGGAGACCAGTACAAACACGGTTTCTACGCTGTGGAAAAAGAAACCAGACTCCTGGGTCTTTCCATGAATCTCATGGGAGAATATGACGGCAGCCATTTCAACTACGGCGCCGGCATCCCGGTGGGGAAATTCATCCAGGCCCAGGTGGGTGTGAGAGACCATCACCTGTACGGAGGGATGGACCTTACCTTTTAAGGAGGATGCAGGATGGCTGCGTACAAGCTCATGGAGTTCATCAGCTGGCTGGTGTGCCACCAGCCGGACTGTCTGAACCGGGCCCTGGCCTGGGTGCTGGGGCATTTGGGATGGCGGGTGGTGCCGGCCTGGCGCCGGTACATGGCCCGGGAAAACATCCGGGACTGCCTGGGGGTGGATGAAGCGCAGGCGGAACAGATCGCCCGGGAAAGCGTCTACCGCTTTGGCCGGATGCTCATCGAAGTGCTGAAATATCCTCTGATCACCAAAGACAATTTCCGGCAGCTGGTCCATTTTGAAGGACTGGAGAACCTGGAAAAGGCCTATGCCGAAAACAAAGGGGTGATCATGTGCACTGCCCACTACGGCAACTGGGAGATGCTGGGGGCTTCCATGGCCCTTCTGGGCTATCCCATCCTGTCCATTACCCGGAAGCAGAACAACGGGGCCATGGATAAATTCATCAACGACTACCGGCAGATGGTGGGGCAGCATGTAACCTACAACCATGGGGAAAACAGCATGCTGGCCATCGGCCGCTATCTGAAAAAGAAACATCTGGTAGGAATCCTGTACGATCAGGATTCCGCCCATACCGGAGAACATCTGCTGTTTTTCGGCAAACCTTCCCGGGTTCCCCAGGGGGCAGCTCATCTGTCCCGGATGTTCGGTTCTCCCATTGTGCCCTTGTTCATGCACAACAATCCTGACGGAACCCTGACCGCCCGGATCTATCCGTCCCTCCATACGGAGAAAACGGCTAACCGTTCAGAGGACGTCCGTGTTATAATGGAAGAACTGGTAGCCATCGCTGAGCGGGAAATCCGGTTGGATCCGGCCATGTGGTTCTGGGTCCACGACCGCTGGAAGGATGGCCGCAAACGGTATGAAAAGTATAAGAAAGGCGTGTGATTTATGACCATTGAAAAACAGCACACCCTGAAACAGGCGGCTTCCTGTGACGGCATCGGGCTCCATTCCGGGAAGCTGGTGGAAATGACCCTGCGCCCGGCGCCGGTGGATACGGGGATCGTGTTCATCCGCACAGATATGGAAGGCCGGCCCCAGGTCCGTGCCGTGGCCTCCAACATTACAGCCACCACCAGGGCCACCACCCTGACAGAAAATGGAGCCAGCGTCACCACCATCGAACATCTCATGGCGGCTCTGGCCATATTGAAGATCGACAACTGTTACGTGGAAATGTCTTCTGCCGAACCCCCGGTGGGGGACGGCTCCGCCCAGGCCTTCATCGATGAGATCCTGAAGGCGGGCATCGAGGAACAGGACGGGGAACGCCAGGTGTACCATGTGGACCGGGCCTTCTCCCATTATGACGGAGACCGCTCCATTGTGGTGCTGCCCTACGAGGGCTTCCGGATCACCTTTACCTCCATCAATCCCCATCCTCTCCTGGGAACCCAGGTGATGGACGTGGAAGACAAGGGAGATAATTTCCTGAAGGAAGTGGCTTCCGCCCGGACCGTGGCCTTTGAAGACGAAATCGCCCAGCTGCGGAAAATGGGCCTGGGCCTGGGAGGCAACCTGGACAATGTGGTGGTGTTCGGCAAGGAAAAGATCCTGTCCACCCCCCGGTTCCCGGATGAACTGATCCGGCACAAGATCCTGGATGTGATCGGGGACATGTACCTGTTGGGCCCCATCCATGCCCATATCATCTGCATGAAGAGCGGTCACGCCTTCAACGACAATGTGTCCCGGCAGATCGATGAATATCGGCGGCTCCATGAATATCATCCCAGACATACCCCGGTTTCCGGAAAAGAGAAAAAAGAAATAAGGAGTAAGGATATGATTACATTAGACATTCAGGAAATCCAAAAGATTCTGCCCCATCGGTATCCCATGCTGCTGGTGGACCGGATCATCGAACTGGAACCCATGAAGCGGGCCGTGGGAATCAAGAACATCACCATGAATGAGCCCCAGTTCATCGGCCACTTCCCTGGGAATCCCATTATGCCCGGGGTGCTGCTGATCGAAGCCATGGCCCAGGTGGGCGGCGTTACCCTGCTGTATCCGGAAGAAAACCGGGGCAAGATCGCCGTCTTCGGGAAAATCGACAAGGTGCGTTTCCGCCGTCCCATCAAACCGGGGGACCAGCTGGTGACCACCGCCATCATCACCAAAATCAAAGGCAATATGGGTGTGGCCCACTGTGAAGGTACAGTGGACGGAGAGCCGGCCTGCGAAGGGGACTTCTTCTTTGCGCTGGCGGAAAATAAACAATAAAGGTGGAGTGAAACAATGACAGCAGATTCTAGTATGATACATGAGACAGCCATTATTGCACCGGGTGCGGAAATCGGCCCCAACGTGAAAATTGGCCCGTACTCTGTTATCGGTGAACATGTCAAGATCGGTGAAGGTACCATCATTCATCCCCACGTTGTGATTACCGGCCGGACCACCATCGGGAAGAACTGCGAATTCTTCCAGGGTGCCAGCATCGGCGAAGTCCCCCAGGACCTGAAATACAAAGGCGAAGATACGGAAACCATCATCGGCGATCACGTGACCATCCGGGAATGCGCCACGGTCCATCGGGCTGTGGGAGAAGGCAATGAAACCCGGATCGGCAACAATGTGCTGATGATGGCCTATACCCACGTAGCCCACAACTGCATCGTAGGCAACAACGTGATCATGAGCAATGTGGCCACCCTGGCCGGCCATGTGATCGTGGAAGACCGGGCCGTCATCGGGGGACTTACCGCTGTGCATCAGTTCACCAAAATCGGCCGGAACTGCATGTGCGGCGGCATGAGCCGGATCTCCCAGGATGTTCCGCCTTTCGTCATCGTGGCCGGGAACCCGGCCTATGTGGCAGGGCTCAACAGTGTGGGGATCTCCCGGGCAGGTATCCCCATGGAAGTCCGCCGGGAGCTGAAGAAAGCCTACAAGATCCTCTACAAGAGAGGACTGTCCCTGTCCGATGCCATCAAGACCATGGAACTGGAACTGGACAGTTACGAAGAAGTGGAACACTTCATGCGCTTCCTGCGCACGGTGGAAAGAGGCATCTGCCGGGCTTCCGCCCACGGCATCCGGGAGTAAGCCTATGGGGAAGACCTTAGGGGTGCTTTCCGGAGTGGGCCATCTGCCGGTGGATGTGGTCCGGGGGGCGAAAAAGGCCGGTTATCGGACGGTGGCTGTGGCCCTGGTCCCCGGCACCCATGAAGACCTGGAAAAAGAGGCGGATGCTTTCTATGCCATCAACATCGGCAAAGTGGGGAAGATCTTCAAGACCCTGAAGCAGGAAGGGGTGGATGAAGTCACCATGATCGGCAAGGTGACCAAGGAAATCCTCTATTCCGGAGGCATCCTGGTCCCGGACTGGCAGGCCATCAAGATCCTTATGTCCCTGCCGGACCGGCACGATGACACCATCATGAACGCCCTGGTGGCCAAGCTGGAAGACATGGGGATCCATGTAATGGACCAGACCCTGTTCCTGACGGATCTCATGCCCCAGGAAGGAGTGCTGAGCAAACGCCAGCCCACCCCGGAAGAATGGGAAGACATGAAGTACGGCTTTGCCATGGCCAAGAAGATCGGAGGCCTGGATATCGGCCAGACCGTGGTGGTGAAGAACAAGGCCATCATGGCCGTGGAAGCCATCGAGGGCACCGATGCATGCATCCTCCGGGGCGGCAAACTGGGCAAGGGGGCCATTGTGGCCAAAACTGCCAAGCCCGCCCAGGACAACCGGTTCGACATGCCGGGAGTTGGGGTGAAGACCGTGGAATCCATGATTGAATCCGGCTGCGCCGGCATCGTTATGGAAGCCGGCCGGACCCTCCTGGTGGAACGGGAAAAGGCCCTGGACCTGGCCAACCGCCACAAACTGACCGTAGTGGCCATGAAGGATCCGGAAGGAAAATAAAAATGGGCTGTGAAAAAATGATCTTCATTTTTTCACAGCCCACTTTGGCTTCGGTGGGGAGGTGTGAATTTTTTCACACCCCCTTTTTTGTTATGTGATATAATAAACTGTACATTTATGTTCAGATGAGAGAGGAGACAACAGGGTGACAAAAGTTTTCATTTCTGCGGGGGAAGCCTCCGGCGATCTTCATGCCGCTGCACTGACCCGTGCCATCCTGCAGCAGGACCCCACGGCCCAGGTCTTTGGCATGGGCGGTGATGCCCTGGCAGCAGCCGGTGGGCAAGTGGTGTTCAATTATAAAGATTACAGCGTCATGGGCTTTGTGGAAGTCCTCCAGGCTCTGCCCCGTCTGCTGGGGCTGAAGAAGGCTTTCCGCCGTCTTATGGAGGAACGGAAGCCCGATGTGTTCGTAACTGTGGACTACCCGGATTTCAACATGCGGGTAGCCAAAGAAGCCAAAAAGCTGGGGATCCCGGTATTTTCCTACATCCCTCCTTCCGCCTGGGCCTGGCGCCGGGGGAGGGCCAAAGACGTGGCCCGGCTGGCCGCCAAAGTGGCCTGCATCTACCCCTTTGCAGCGGAAGTCTACAAAGCGGCGGGAGCCCCGGTGGAATTTGTGGGGAATCCGCTGGTGGACATTGTCCAGCCCACCCTGAGTCCTCAGGAGGCGGAAGCCCTGATCGGCAAACGGCCTGGCCATCCGGTGGTGCTGCTGCTCCCGGGCAGCCGGGTGAAGGAAATCACCGGGGTGCTGCCGGTGATGCTCCAGGCCCTGCCGAAAATCCGGAAGCAGCGGCCGGAAACGGAATTCGTCCTCCAGAAGGCCCCGTCCATTGACGCCGGCCTGCTCCAGTCCATCCTCCAGACCAGTCCTGTGCCGGTGAAAGTGGTGGAAGGACACAACTATGATGTGATGGGGGCCTGCGACGTGGCCCTGGCCACCAGCGGCACCGTGACCCTGGAAGCGGCTCTCTGCGGGCTGCCCAGCGTTATCTGCTACACCGCCAGTCCTCTCAGCATGTGGATCGCCAAACACATGGTCTATGTGAAATACATCGGCCTGCCCAACATCCTGGCCGGGAAGGAAATCCTTCCGGAACTGATCCAGGAAAACATGACCCCGGACCACATGGCAGCCGCCGTCCTCCACTTCCTGGAGCCGGCCAACGCCGCCGCTGTCCGGGAAGAAATGCAAAAGGCCGTTGCCAAGCTGGGTCAGCCCGGTGCCGTGGAACGGACCGCCCGTCTGATCCTTGAAACAGCAAAGGAGAATCCATGAACCTCTATCTGCGAATTTTGCGCTTCATCAAACCCTATCTGCCCCGTCTGGCCCTGGCAGGGGTCTGCACCGTGCTCACCTCCGCCGCCAACCTGTACGTGCCCTGGATCGTCCGGGACGTGATCGACAAGGTGTTCATCAACAACGATGCCCAGCTGCTGAACCTGATCGCTCTGGGAATCGTGGTGATCTTCTTTGCCCGGGGCATTACCTACTACGGTCAGAACTACCTGATGAACTATGTGGGGGAAAGCGTGGTCATTGACATCCGGGGCCTGGTGTTCAAAAAGATGATGGAACTGGATACCCGGTTCTATGACACCAACAAACTGGGCACCATCATGAGCTATGTGACCAACGACGTCCAGGCCATGCAGAGCGCCATGGTGGATAACTCGGTGGAAATCATCACGGAAACTTCCGTCCTCATCGGTTCCATCTGTGCCATGGTCTATCTGGACTGGAAACTGACCCTGTTCGCTTTCTGCACCTTCCCGGTGGTACTGTTCTTCATGGATTTCTTCGGCAAGAAGATCCGGAAAACCGGCCACCGGATCCAGCAGGCCACCGCCGACATCACCTCCGTGCTCCAGGAAACCCTGTCTTCCAGCCGGGTGGTGAAGTCCTTCGTCCGGGAGCCTTATGAAATCGCCCGGTTTGAACGGACCAACCGGAAGAACTTCGATGCCAACATGAAAAGCGTCCGGCTCATGGGTACCCTGTCCCCGGTGATCGAATTCATCGCCGCCCTGGGGGTCACCGCCATTATCTGGTTCGGGGGCCGGGGGGTGCTCAGCGGTGACATTACCGCCGGGTCCCTGATCGCCTTCCTGGTCTATGCCGTGAATATCTCCAACCCCATCAAGCGGATCGCCCGGGTGCTGGGGAACATCCAGAAAGCCCTGGCCGCTGCAGACCGGGTGTTCAGCATCCTGGATCTGGACGAAAAGATTCCGGAAAAGGCCGATGCCATTGCCCTGCCTCCTGTAAAAGGGAAGGTGGAATTCCGTGACGTGTCCTTCTCCTACAATCCGGATGAACCCATCCTGAAGCACCTGACCTTTACCGCCCAGCCCGGCCAGGCCATTGCCCTGGTGGGGCCCAGCGGTGCCGGCAAATCCACCATCGCCAACCTGCTGCCCCGGTTCTATGACGTGACCGAAGGGGCCATCCTCATCGATGACCACGACATCCGGGACGTAACCGTATCTTCCCTCCGGGAACAGGTAGGCATTGTGCCCCAGGAAACCAACCTGTTCAACGACACGGTATACAACAACATCCTCTACGGGCGGCTGGATGCCACCCGGGAAGAAGTGCTGGCCGCCGCCAAGGCCGCCAATGCGGACGAATTCATCCAGAACCTGCCCCAGGGGTATGACACCTACCTGGGAGACCGGGGCATCAACGTGTCCGGGGGCCAGCGCCAGCGCATTGCCATTGCCCGGGCCATCCTGAAGGATCCCCGGATCCTGATCCTGGACGAAGCCACTTCCGCCCTGGATACGGAAAGTGAACGGATCGTACAGGAAGCCCTGGACCGGCTCATGGTGGGCCGTACCTCTTTTGTAATCGCCCACCGGCTGTCCACCATCCAGAACGCCAGCAAGATCCTGGTACTGGATCATGGGGAAATCGTGGAAGCCGGCACCCATGAGGAACTGATGGCCCGTCACGGGCTTTATGCTCACCTACACGACATCCAGTACCGGGAAAAAGCCGAACAGGCGGAAGTCCGGAAACTGGAAGACCAGGAAACGGCACCGGCCGGGACGGAGGTCCCTGCCCGCTGATCAGCCGCCTTCCTTCCAAGCAAGCCAAGCCCAATGAAAACGAGGTCAATGTATGTACTATATTTATAACTTCCTGGCCACAGTTTTGTTCATCTTTGTGATCCTGCCCTACTTTACCTGGCGGTATTTCCGGGAAAAAGGCTTTCCCCGCCGGTTCCGTCAGAGCCTGGGGTTCATCCGGGATGAAGAAATCGCAGCCGTTGCCCATAAAAACTGCATCTGGATCCACGGTGCTTCCGTAGGGGAAATCGTGGCCACCAGCCCGCTGGTGAAAGAAATCCGCAAGGCCATGCCCGATGCCAAGATCCTGGTGTCTGCCGTGACCACCGGGGGCTACAACATGGCCCACCAGATCATCCCGGAAGCCGATGCCATCATCTACTTCCCCCTGGATCTGCCCTTTGTGTCCGAATCCTTTGTGAAGCGGATCATGCCCCGGATCTTCATGCCGGTGGAAACGGAACTGTGGCCCAACTTCCTCCGGGCCATCAAGCTGCGCCGGATCCCGGTGATGATGGTCAACGGCCGGATCTCCGACAAATCCGTGAAAAGCTACCGGTATCTGTTCGGCATCCTGGCCGACATGATGGGCAGCGTCACCCGGTTCTGCATGCAGTCCTCCATCGATGCGGAATACATCCAGCATCTGGGGGCGGAAAAACGCCGGATCTTTGTGACCGGCAACACCAAATTCGACCAGACCTATGCGGAAGTGACCCCGGAAGATCTCCAACAGTACAAGGATGAACTGGGGCTGGAAGAGGACTACCCGGTGATCGTGGCCGGCAGTACCCATCCTACTGAAGAGGAAACCCTGTTCCAGAGCTTCCTGGACATCCGGAAGGAATTCCCCCAGGCCCGTCTCATCATCGCTCCCCGGAAGCCTGGCCGGATCCATGAAATCACCCGGCTGGCGGAAAAATACGGCCTTTCTCTGGGTCTTCGGTCCTCTCTGAAGGCCATGAGCAATCCCCGTCCCAAATACCAGGTGGTCCTGATCGACACCATCGGGGAACTGGGTCGGATCTATGCAGTGGGGGATGCGGTGTTTGTAGGCGGCAGCCTGATCAACCACGGCGGCCACAATGTGCTGGAACCGGCAGCCCATGCCAAACCCATCATCGTGGGGCCCAGCATGTCCAACTTCAAGGATTCCTTCGCCCTTTTGAGCAAAGTGGGGGCCTGTGTCCAGATCCATGACGGCAAGGAAATGACGGACATGTTCCTGAAGATCTTCAAAGACGATGCCCTGCGGAAAAAGATGGGGGATGCCTCTCTCCAGGTGATCCGGGAAAACCGGGGCGCCGCCGTGCGGACCATCGGCTACCTGAAGGAGCTGCTGGAACTCACTGCCACCGAAAGCATGGTGAACACCCATTACAAGATCAATACCCGGAACATCAACGACGAAGTGAGCCCCCGGATGCGTCCCGGGGATGCGGTGACCCAGTACCTGATCCAGCTTTCCCACGGGGAAGACAACGGGATCCTGGACTGGTGCGTCCTGGCCTTCCTCCGGATCCTCTCCGTGCTCTATGAAGCCGGGGTCCGGCTGAAGCTGTTCTGCTACAACGCCGGGCTGGTACCCCGGACCAAACTGGACTGCTGCGTGATCAGCATCGGCAACATTACCGTAGGGGGCACCGGCAAGACCCCCACCGCCCAGAAAGTGGCCCTGATGATCCAGAAACTGGGCTACCGGGTGGTGATCCTGAACCGGGGCTACCGGTCCCACTGGGAAGAAAAGATCGGGGTGGTGTCCGATGGGAAGAAAATCTACATGACCGCCTATGAAGCCGGGGACGAAGCGTTCCTCATGGCCAAGCAGCTGCCGGGGATCCCGGTGGTCATCGGCAAGGAACGGGCCATTACGGGCCAGTTCGCCGTGGACAAGTTCAAGGCGGAAGTGATCATCCTGGATGACGGCTACCAGCACTGGCAGCTGTACCGGGACCTGGACGTGGTGCTGGTGGATACCCTCAACATGTTCGGCAACGGCTGCATCCTGCCCCGGGGCACGCTCCGGGAGCCCCTCAGCAACCTGAGCCGGGCAGGGCTGTTCCTCCTGACCAAATGCGACCAGAGTTCCCCTATTTCCCGGGCCACTCTCTGCGACACCCTGCACAAATACGCTCCGGCGGCTCCCATTGCCGAGAGCATCCATAAACCCTGCGACTACATCGAGATCGCAGACTGGTACAAGAACGACATGTCCAAGGCCCTGCCTCTGGAAGCCCTCCGGGGCAAGCATGTGATGGTGTTTTCTGCCATCGGCAACCCTTCTTCCTTTGAGCAGACCATGAACGCCGAAGGCCTGAACATCGTGGAAGCCATCCGGTATCCGGACCACCACGATTACGGCATGGTGGAAATGCAGTACATCATGGACCGGGCCATCAGCCGGGGCGTCAAAGCCCTGGTCACCACCGGGAAAGATGCGGTGAAAATCCCCACAGAGTTTATTTACCTCCACCGGGATGTGCCTCTGTACATCCTGGATATGGAAATCCAGATTACCAGCGGCGAAGAAGCCTTTACCGATACCATCAAAGCCGCCATTAAAAAGGAGAATCCGTCCAAATGAAAGTACTGTGTGTAATTCCGGCCCGTTACGGGTCCACCCGTCTGCCAGGGAAACCCCTGGCCCTGATCCATGGCAAACCCGTGATCCAGCGGGTCTATGAACGGGCCGCTCTGGCCCGGATCCCTGATGAAGTGCTGGTGGCCACCGACGACCAGCGGATCCTGGACTGCGTCAATGCCTTCGGCGGCCGGGCTGTGATGACCTCCGAAGATCATCCCAGCGGCACCGACCGGCTGGCGGAAGTGGCTCTCAACTTCGAGGATGTGGATGTGATCGTCAATGTCCAGGGCGACGAACCCATGATCCCGCCCCAGGTCATCGACGACCTGGCCCAGGCCTTTGCAGACAATCCCGACCTGGAAATGGCCACCTGCAAAACGGAAATGAATCCGGAGGACTACCAGAACCCCAATGCGGTAAAGGTGGTCACCGACCAGAACGGCTACGCCTTGTATTTTTCCCGGAGCCTGATTCCCTATCCCCGGAATGAAGAACCGGAAGTGAAGGTATGGAAGCATATCGGCATCTACGCCTACCGCCGGGACTTCCTGCTGAAGTTTGCGGCGCTCCTGCCCACGCCCCTGGAACGGGTGGAAGGGCTGGAACAGCTCCGGGCCCTGGAAAACGGCGTAAAGATTAAAGTCCTGGCTACGGACTTCCAGGGCGTGGGCATCGACACCCAGGCTGATCTGGACCGGGCCAACGAAATCTTCGCCCAACTGGACCAGGAAGGAAAGGAGTAATCCCATGGAAATCGTCAAGATCGGACCCTACCAGGTGGGACAGGGTCACCCGCTGCTGATCATGGCCGGCCCCTGCGTGCTGGAAGGCTACGAACGGAGCCTGGCCATCGGGAAACGGGCCAAGGCCATCTGTGAAAAGCTGGGCCTGCCCTATGTGTTTAAAGCTTCTTATGATAAAGCCAACCGGTCTTCCCTGGATTCCTTCCGGGGCCCGGGCATCGAAGAAGGTCTCCAGATCCTGGCCCAGATCAAGAAAGATCTGAATGTGCCGGTGATCAGTGACGTCCACGAAACCTGGCAGGTGGAAAAGGCTGCCGAAGTCCTGGACACCATCCAGATTCCCGCCTTCCTGTGCCGGCAGACGGACCTGCTGGTGGAAGCTGCCCGGACCGGGAAAGTGGTCAATGTGAAGAAAGGCCAGTTCCTGGCACCCTGGGACATGAAAAATGTGGTGAACAAGATCGTGGGTTCCGGAAGCCGGAATCTGATGCTCACCGAACGGGGCGTTAGCTTCGGCTACAACACCCTGGTGACGGATATGCGCAGCCTGCCCATTATGCGGGACCTGGGCTTCCCGGTGATCATGGACGTGACCCACAGTGTCCAGATCCCCGGCGGACAGGGCACCAGCTCCGGGGGCCAGAGCAAATATGCGCCCCATATGGCCCGGGCGGCAGCTGCTGTAGGGGTTGACGGGCTCTTCATCGAAACCCACGACAACCCGAAAGAAGCCTTGTCCGACGGCCCCAACATGATTGCCTTGGATGATCTGGAACAGGTCCTGGCGGACGCCAAAGCCATCGACGCCATCGGCCGCAGGGAGGCGTAACCGGTATGTTTGAAAAAGCCAAAGAAGCACTGCAGATCGAAGCGGATTCCATCCTGGAGCTGCTGCCCCGGGTGGATGACCATTTCGGCGCCGCGCTGGAGATGATCCTCCACTGCAAAGGCCGGATCATCGTCACCGGCATGGGCAAATCCGGGATCATCGCCCGAAAAATCGCTGCCACCCTGGCCAGCACCGGCACCCCGGCCTTTTTCCTCCATCCGGCGGAAGGCATCCACGGGGATCTGGGCATGGTCACGGACATGGATGTGGTCCTGGCCCTGTCCAACAGCGGGGAAACGGGAGAAGTCCTGAACATCCTGCCCTCCATCCGGCGGATCGGCGCCAAAGTCATCGCCATGGTGGGGAATCCGGAATCCACCCTGGCGAAAAATGCGGATATCGTCCTGAACGTGGGTGTGAAACGGGAAGCCTGCCCCCTGGGCCTGGCTCCCACCAGCAGCACCACGGCAGCCTTGGCCTATGGGGATGCCCTGGCCATGGAACTCCTCAGCGCCCGGAAATTCACCCCGGAAGAATTCGCCATTTTCCATCCCGGGGGCAGCCTGGGACGGAAGCTGCTGCTTACGGTGGACGATGTGATGCACAAAGGGGACGAAAATCCCCTGGTCCATGCGGACATCAGCGTCAAGGATGCCCTGTTCATCATTACCGACAAGGGCGTGGGGGCTGTCTCTGTTGTGGATGACAACCAGCATCTTCAGGGACTTTTGACCGATGGGGACATCCGGAGAGGCATCGCCAAGGATCTGGACTGCCTGAACCGGCCGGTTTCCCAGATGATGACCCGAAATCCCAAGACCATCCTGGATCACAAACTGGCCGCCGAAGCCCTGCACCTTATGGAATCCAACAAACCCCGGCCCATTACCGTCCTGCCCGTAGTGGATCAGGACCGGAAAGTGGTGGGGCTGCTGCATATTACTGATCTGGTACACCAGGGAGTGGTATAAATGATTACAGAAGAACAACTGGCCAAGATCCGTCTCCTGGCCCTGGATGTGGATGGGGTCATGACCGATGGCAGCATCATCATCGGACAGGAAGGAGAACTGTCCAAGCATTTTGACGCCCGGGACGGCATGGGCATCAGCCTGGCCCTCCGCCACGGCATCCAGGTGGCCCTCATTACCGGCCGCCACAGCGAAATCGTTCTCCACCGGGCCATGGAACTGGGCATCAGCTCCATATACGAAAACGTGGTCTACAAAGGCAAAGTGCTGGAGCAGGCTTCCAACGAACTGGACATTCCGCTGGAAGAAACCGCCTTTATGGGGGATGATCTCAACGACCTGCCCGCTTTCGGACGGGCGGCGGTGACCTTTGCTCCTGCGGATGCCGCCCCGGAAGTCCGGGAACGGGCCATGCTGGTTTCCGCCTGCAACGGCGGCCACGGGGCCGTCCGGGATGTGATCGAACGGATCCTCAAGGCCAAGGGCCTGTGGGATGGCATCGTCCGCAGTTACGAAATCCAGGGACAGGGAGACAGACAGTAATGCTTTACGGATTTTTGAAAGGCCTGAGCCGGTTCCTGTCCCTGCTGCCCTACAAATTCGTAGTGCGGCTGGGACGGAATTGTGGTAAACTATACTGGCATATTGCCAAAAAACAGCGGGTGCGGGCGGAAAAAACCATCCAGGAACGGATGGGGGTCACGGCCCGGGAATCCCGAACCATCATCCACCGGCTCTTTTTGAACCTGGGCATGACCGCCATGGAGATCCTCTACATGCCGGCTCTCAACAAGGACAACATCCGGGGTCTTGTAAGCTTCGACCGGCCGGATATCCTGTGGGAGGCCCTGGCCAAAAAGCGGGGGGTCGTGATGCTGGCCTGCCATATGGACAACTGGGAATGGCTGGGAGCCGCTCTGGCCCTCAACGGATTTCCCCTCAGTGCCGTGGAGAAACCCCAGCCCAACCCGGTATACAGTGATTTCCTCAATGAGCTCCGCCGGGGCGTGGGACAGGAAATCTTCGCCCGGGGCACCAACGAGATCCTGGGCTGCGCCCGTGCCATGAAAAAGGGACGGATGCTGGGGCTCATCGCCGACCAGGACGGAGGCTATCACGGGATTTTCGTTCCCTTCTTCGGGAAGATGGCTTCCACCCCGGAAGGGCCGGCCTATTTCGCCCGGAAGTTCAAAGCTCCGGTGGTGCCCATCTTCATGGTCCGCAAACCCAGCGGCTACGGCCACCAGGTGTTTGTGAAAGAACCCATTTACTATGAAGATACCGGCAATCGGGAAAAAGATGATTATAAGATTACCCTGAAAATGACCCAGGAAGTGGAAAAGATCATCCGCCAGTATCCGGACAACTGGATCTGGTTCCAGCACCGCTGGAACACTCCCTGGAACGGGTAAAGAAAGGATGTCTCCATGCTCGCAGAAAAACATCGTACACTGCTGGTGATCGCAGCCGCTGTGCTCCTGATGGGGGGCGTCATTGCCTGGCTCCTGAGCAGCAAGCCCACCGCGGGCACTGTAAAGGACAACGGCAAGGATGTGCTCCAGGAAGTGAACGGTTCCACCATCCAGGAAACGAAAAACGGGAAAAAAGTCTGGGAACTTACCGTCCAGTCCCTGCTCTATGACAAAAAAGCCCAGCTGGCCCACATGAAGGGCATCAGCGGGACCTTTTACCAGGACGACGGCCGGACCATGACCGTGACTGCTGACGAAGGGGAAGTCCACATGGATACCAAGGACGTGGTCCTTACCAAGAATCCTCACGGCACCACCTCCGATGGAGGGGACGCAGTGGCGGACAAATTCACCTGGATTAACAAAGATCAGATGGTGGTGGGTGAGGGCAATGTCCGGCTGAAGAAAGACGATACGGTGGCCACGGCGAAAAAGGCAACCTTCAATGTTGCCCTGGACCAGGCCAAACTGGAAGAGGATGCTCACGTACAGAAGGGAGAATTTTAATGCTGAAAGTGAAAAAATTTGCAGTGCTGGGACTCCTGGCAGGCCTTCTGTCCGTTACTTCTGCCTGCTGGGCGGCATCCGCCATCAGCGGGGACCAGGTCCAGTACGATTTCAAGACCGGCCAGGCTGCTGCCGTGGGGAATGTGAAGATCCGTCACGATGACGGCACCGCCAGTGCGGAAGAAGCCGATTACAACACCAAGACCGGGGAAGGGAAACTTACCGGGTCCGTGGTGGCGGACCAGAAGGATGCCCATCTGACCAGCTCTGAACTGATCATCAAAAACAAGGGAAAGTTCCTTTCCGCCATTGGCAATGCGGTGCTCCGGAAAGAGGATAAGACCCTCCGGGCCGCCCAGGTGGATTACGATTCCGATGCCCAGTTTGCGGAGACCATTGGATCCTGGGCCCAGCTCACCATGGATGACGGGTCCAGCCTGGATGCCGCCAACATGAAATACAACATGGGCACCGGCGTGGCCAACGCCGACGGCAACGTGCGGCTGATCAGCCCGCCCCGGAACCTGACTGCCAGAGCGGACCGGGCCATCTACAATACCAAGGAAGCCGACGGCACCATCCGGCTCATCGGCCATGCCACCGCCACCCAGAATGACGACACCGTCAGCGGGGATACCCTGACCATTACCGGAGCCGGCGGCAAAGTGGCCATGGGCGAAGGGAACGTGAAGATGGTGGTGATGCCCCAGGACAGCACCTCCCAGAAGGAGGAGAGCGGGGCACAGCCGGTATTCAGCCTGGCAGGGCTGGCCAATGTGCCGGAATTCCTGTATAAGTTTTACAACTGGCCCGGCCATCTCATGACCATCGGCCAGACTGAAATTGGATAAAGGGAGTCAAGAGTGAAGATACGTGCGGAAAAACTGGTAAAAGAATACGCCGGGCGGCGGGTGGTCAACGAAGTCAGCCTGGAAGTGGAACAGGGGACCATTGTGGGACTTTTGGGGCCCAACGGTGCCGGGAAGACCACTTCCTTCTACATGATCGTAGGACTGGAACATCCGGATACCGGCCATGTGTACCTGGATGACGAGGACGTTACCGCTCTTCCCATGTACAAACGGGCCCTGAAGGGCATTGGCTATCTGCCTCAGGAAGCCTCCATCTTCCGGAAACTTACCGTGGAAGAGAACATCATGGCCATCCTGGAAGAAATCGAACCGGACAAGGACAAACGCCGGCAAAAGATGGAAGACCTGATCCAGGAATTCCACATCGGCCACATCCGGAAAAGCAAGGGCAGTGCCCTGTCCGGAGGCGAACGGCGGCGGGTGGAGATCGCCCGGGCCCTGGCCACGGACCCCGGCTTCATCCTGCTGGACGAACCCTTTGCGGGCATCGACCCCATTGCGGTGGCGGATATCCAGGTGATGGTGGCCCATCTGGCCAAACGGGGCATCGGGGTGCTGATCACCGACCACAACGTCCGGGAAACCCTCAGCATCGTGAACCGGGCCTATATCCTCAGCGCCGGGAAGATCCTGGTGGAAGGCACCAGCCAGCAGGTGGCCGAAGATCCGGTGGCCCGGAAGTTCTATCTGGGCGATAATTTCAGAATGTGAGGCTGCTCATGTCCATTTTAGATAAGTACATTTTAAAACAGATGATGCAGCCCTTCCTGTTCGGGGTGGCTGCCTTTTCCACCATTTTTGTGGCCAGTTCCTTCCTGTTCCGGGTGACTCAGTACATCACCCAGTACGGGGCTTCCTATTCTTCCCTGATCCGGCTGTTCCTGTGTCTCATGCCGGAAGTGATCAACTATACCTTCCCCATGTCCATGCTGCTGGCGTCCCTGCTCACCATGGGGCAGCTGTCCAGCAACAGTGAGATCACCGCCATGCGCAGCGGGGGGCTCAGCTTCCGCCGGATTGCCGCTCCCATCCTGGCTGCCGGGTTCGTGGTGAGCCTGTTTTCCGTGGTGTGGGCCGAAAAGGTGGTGCCTCCTGCCAAAAGCGAATATGAACGGATCATCAAAGTGGAGATCAAGCGGGACACCAAGCCCCGGACCCAGAACCATGTGCTGATCAAGCAGGTGTCCAAGGGCCAGCTGGTACGGCTTACCTATGCCCGGACCTTCGACGAGAAGCAGGGGATGATGAAGGACATTACCATCGAAGACTGGGACAACGGAAAAGTGGCCCGGATCCAGCGGACCCCCCAGGCCAAATGGACCCAGGGGACCTGGATCATGGAAGGGGGCACCATCACCGACCTGACCGGGAAAGACGGGGTGGCCCGGACCATGACCTTCGACAAACAGGTGCTGCCCATCAGCGAGACCCCCAAGGCCATTACCCTGGACCAGAAAGATCCGGACCAGATGACCATTGGGGAACTGAAGATGTACATCGACATCCTGAAACGCCAGTACATGCCCACCAGCAAGTATGAAATGGAAATCTACCGCCGGTTCACCGTGCCTCTGGCCAGCTTCTTCTTTGCCCTCATCGGGGTGCCGTTGGGGGTCCAATCCCAGCGGACCGGGGCGTCCATGGGCCTGGGCTTCTCCGTGGTGCTCATCTTCATCTATTATTCCATCATGACCTTCATGACCGGACTGGGCCAGGGCGGCGTGATCCCGCCCCTGTTGGCCGCCGCCACCCCCAACCTTCTCTGCGGAGCCTTTGGGTGCTGGATGATTTATAAAAAGGATAATGTATAGCAAAAAGCTGCCGGAAGGCAGCTTTTTTGCGGTCGCGGGCCCTGAGCCGCGGGCCGCGGGCCAATTGTTCTGCAAATCCGAATGAAACGTGAACTTTTGTTCACGGTATGATATAATAAATACCATATATGGACAAGCAGCCGTACTTCCGGCTGCACCAACAAAGTCCGCAACCCGCGACCTGTGGCTCGCGACCTGCCAAGGAGGGAAATCCCATGCTTCTCATCACTGCCGTCGATGATTCCGGCGGCCTTTTGTTCAACCACCGGCGCCAGAGCCAGGACCGGCTCCTCCGGGCCCGTATCCTTGCTTTCACAGGGGATGCACCTCTGTGGATGGATGCATATACCGCCGGCCTTTTCGACCCGCCAGCGGCCAATATCCGCGTGGCGGAAGATTTCCTGGACCAGGCCGGACCCGGGGAATACTGCCTGCTGGAGGACCGTTCTGCGGCTCCCTATCTGGACAAAATCGAAAAGATCATCCTCTACCGCTGGAACCGGGCCTATCCCGGGGACTTTTTCTTCGACATCGACCTGAATCAGGGCTGGCAGAAGGTGTCCACCGCCGATTTTGCCGGTTCTTCCCATGACAAAATTACAGAAGAGGTATACGTAAAATGAAAAAACTCACAGCGTTCCTGTCCGCCCTCCTGGTTTCCCTGTCCCTGGTCTTAACCGCCTGCGGATCCACCAAACCTGCCGCCAAAAAAGCGGCTCCCAAAAACAGCACAAAGGTGACCCAGCAGGTGGGGAAGAATCAGCCCTCCTTTGACCTTTCTTCCATCCCTGCCTTTACCAACAAGCCCTATGTGGTGCTGAACAACAATGTGCCTGATTTTCCCGACAAGGACAAGACCAAAAAGTCTTTTGAACGGTACAGCGACCTGGACAGCCTGGGCCGCTGCGGCCCCGCCTATGCCAATGTAAGCCGGCAAACCATGCCTACGGAGAAACGGGGCCCCATCGGCAGCGTCAAGCCCTCCGGCTGGCAGACCGTGAAGTATGAGGGCATTGATGGGAAATATCTGTACAACCGGTGCCATCTCATCGGGTATCAGCTGACAGCGGAAAACGCCAACCCCAAAAACCTGATCACCGGCACCCGGTATCTCAATGTTACCGGCATGCTGCCCTTTGAAAATATGGTGGCCGACTACGTAAAAGAAACCAACCATCACGTGTTGTATCGGGTAACTCCCATTTTCCAGGGGAATGATCTGGTGGCCCGGGGCGTACAGATGGAAGCATGGAGCGTGGAAGACAAAGGGGCCGGCGTCCAGTTCAACGTGTTCGTCTACAACAACCAGCCCGGCATCACCATCGATTACAAGACCGGGAAGAGCCGGAAAGGGTGATCTGATTCCTTGACTGTGAAACCCGCAGGCCGGGAAGGGCGTGCCTTTGGCGCGCCCCTACCTGGTTGGGATCAGATGTTCAATCCTACGGTCCGGGAAACGGATTTTTTGCTGCATCTTTGACACCAACGTTGTAGGGGCTCCCCGCAGGCCGGGAAGGGCGTGCCTTTGGCGCGCCCCTACCTCGTTGGGATCAGATGTCCGATCCTACGGTCCGGGAAACAGATTTTCCGCTGTATCTTCGACACCAACGTTGTAGGGGCTCCCCGCAGGGGAGCCCGTCCCGGCCGCCCGGAGGGCAGATATATTCAAAAGCAGATGCGGCAGCATCTGCTTTCCATTGGCCGCTGACCGCATAAAACCGGAGCTCATCCACGAGCCCCGGTTTTATGCTATAATGTACAGGATAATATACACACGAAAGGAGAGCGCATCCCATGACCGGCATTACCCTGATCCTGGTTCTGGCCCTGATGGGCGGACTGATCGCCTATCTGGGAGACAAACTGGGAAGCAAAATCGGCAAAAAACGGCTCCGGCTTTTTGGCCTGCGCCCTCATGACACCTCCGTGGTCATGACAATTGTCAGCGGCATGCTGGTTGCCGCCCTGACCATCACCGTCCTGACCATTGCCTCCAAGGAGGTCCGCACGGCTCTGTTCGGCATGAAGCAGATGCGGGCGGAAATTGCCTCTCTTACCGCCACCCGGGACAAGGCTAACGAAGAACTGTCCGCCCAAAGTGCCAAAATCGAAGAACTGGACCAAAAAATTAGCGAAGCCACCCAGGCTGCGGAACAGGCACGGCAGCAGAAGGCTGCTGCTGAAGCCCAGATGAAGGACGCCCAGGCCCAGATGCAGCAGGCCCAGGCCGACCTGGGACAGCTCCAGGCCCGGTATGCGGAAGCCAGCACCCGTCTCCAGGAGGCCCAGGAACAGGTGCGCCAGGCAGAAGCCGCCCGTGACCAGCTCCAGCAGGACGTGAAATCCCTGGAAGACACCGCCAAAAAACTCCGGGAAGGCATTGTGGCCGTCCGGGAGGGCCATGTGGTGTTCCGCAGCGGCGAAATCCTCTATTCCGGGGTGCTGAAAAGCGGCCAGAGCGAAGAAAACACCCAGAAACAGCTCCAGGAATTCCTGAACCAGGCCAACATCCAGGTAGCCGGCCGCATCGGGATGGATCCTTCCACACCGGTGATCTGGCTCAGCCGGGAAGCGGTGGAGAATGCTGCTTCCAACCTGGAAAAAGCCAAAGGGGACATGTACGTCCGGCTCTGCGCCGCCGGCAACATCCTGTCTGGAGAAGTGGTGGTATCCCGCCTGGAAATGGTGGGGGACAAGGTGGTCTATCCGGAAGATACCCTGATCCTTACCCAGTCTATTACCGTGGATCCCAATTCCAACGAATCCGACCTGGCCCTCATGGCCTTCCTGAAGGCCGTGAACCGGGCAGCCCAGGCCGACGGGGTGATCCCCAATCCCATTACCGGGGACGTGGGGGCCATTACCAGCACCGAACTGTCCAACGCCAGCGAAAAGATCCGCAGCCTGGGCGGCAAAGTGGTAATCACCGCCAAGGCCCGCCGGGATATTACCGTGGCCGGGCCTGTATTGCTGGATCTGGAAATCCGTCCCGTGGGAGGTCTGCCTCGTGAACAAAACTGAGCTTTATCTGGGGGTGGATCCGGGCCGGGACAAAACTGGGGCCGCCCTGGTGGCCGGGGATGGAACCCTGGTCCGCCAGGCCATCCTGCCTACGGCAGGGTTCCTGGACCATCTGAAGGATTTTCTGGGCGATGACCGTCCTTCCGGCTGCGTGCTGGGGGATGGCACAACTTCAAAGACCATGCATCGGCAGCTGGCGGAGGCGTTTCCCCAGCTGCCCCTTTATGAAGTGGATGAATACGGCAGCACCCAGGAAGCCAAAAAACTCTACTGGCAGCTGAATCCGCCCCGGGGATGGAAAAAGCTGCTGCCCACGGCCCTGCTTTCTGAACCGTCCGCAGTGGATGGACTAGCAGCCGTGGTACTGGTCAAAAGATTCCTTTGTGATAAAACAGTGAAACAACGGACTGGTAAGTCACAAAAATGACTCCTGTAAAATACGAAGAAACAAGGCATAATCAGGCGAAAGTGGAAACTTTCCCCCAGGTGTCTTGTTTCTTTTTTGTCCAAATGCTACACTGGCAGTGTGAAGAAATTCACACAGTCCCGCTGATGGGCCAATGGATGGAAGAATCCGGAATGTGTACGTAGAGGAAACAAGGATACTCGCACGGAAAAATCTGGAGGATGCCGGAAAGGAAACCCGGGGGCAGGACAAATATCATTCAAGGGAGTGTTTTCCTATGAAAAAATCCTTAGTATTTGCCATGGCTATGGCTCTGGGCGTAAGCGCTACTGCTTTCGCTGCCAACCCGTTCTCCGACCTGCCTGCTGGCCACTGGGCTTACGGCGCTGTTGCCAAACTGGCTGCTGCCGGCGTAGTTGACGGTTATCCTGATGGCACCTTCAAAGGCGACAAGACTATGACCCGTTATGAAATGGCTCAGATCGTTGCCAAGGCTCTGGCCAAAGGCGCTATCGGTGCTGATGACAAACTGGTCAGCGAATTCGCTGACGAACTGGACAACCTGGGTGTTCGCGTTGCCAAACTGGAAAAGAACGCTGACAACGTAAAGATCACCGGCAACGTCCGTGCCAGCTACTACAACAATGAAGGTGGCAAGACCACCGGCAAAGCCGACAAATCCCAGTCCCGTCTGCGTACCCGTCTGTTCCTGACCGGTGAAGTCAACGACAACTGGCATTACGTTTCCATGCTGGAAAACAACCAGTACTTCCAGGGCAAGAACGAATCCGGCGATTCCGACACCTCCTTCCAGAGAGCTTACCTGGACGGCAACATCGGTGTCTGGAATATCCAGGCCGGCCGTTTCAACAAGACCATTGCTGAAGGCAATGTGTACGATGACCGTGTAGATGCGGTTCAGTTTAAAGTTCCTTTCGGCCAGGCTTATTTGAGCGCTGCCTACGGCAAGATGGCCAGCAAGGATACCTATGGCTGGACGGATGGCGATCTGGGAACCATCGCTGGCCGTAAATGGACCAAAGATGATTCCGTAGCAGACAAGTTCTGGAATGCCGAACTGGGCGGCAGTATCGGCAACCTGGACCTGGCTGCCACTTACACCAAGGCCGATGATGTAAACCCGTACATCGACAACGGCCTCACCGGGGACAACAAGATCTGGACCGTTGGCGCCAACTACAAAGCCGGCGACTTCAAGATCGGGGCCATGTACCTGAAGGGTGACGATGACACCCTGGCAAACAGCGACTACAAGAACGGCGATGATGACGGTTATGTAGTATCCCTGGGCTACAAGGGTGCTGCTGCTTCCAAACCTGGTTCCTGGGGCCTGTTCGCCAAGTACTATGATCAGGGAGCTCCCACCATCATTTACCATACCATGAACGGTATGTGGGATTCCTTCAACGGGGAAGGCTTCAAAGGCTACAACGTTGGCGGCAACCTGACCCTGGCCAAGAACATGGTGGCTCAGGTGGAATACTACGACCTGAAGGGCAAAGAATCCGATCAGCATGCCCGGACCCTGTGGTCTCAGATGGTAGTAACCTTCTAATTCAATCATTCCTCCTTGGGTATCCATCCCTTTAGGATGGAACCCAGCCAGTCCCTCTATATCCGCCCTTTTTAAGGGCGGGGGACCCAGCCAGTCCCTTCTATATCCGCCCTTTTTAAGGGCGGGGGATCATGCGGAGCATGGTGGTGGGTTCTCCATCACCAATACAAAAAGGACGATTCTTTGGAATCGTCCTTTTTTCGTGCTATAAATTTTAAAATGTGTGATAAAAACATGAACTATA
The DNA here is from genome assembly GCF_052122235.1 of Acidaminococcus sp. HCP3S3_H5. Lineage (NCBI taxonomy): Bacteria > Bacillati > Bacillota > Negativicutes > Acidaminococcales > Acidaminococcaceae > Acidaminococcus > Acidaminococcus sp. HCP3S3_H5. The sequence continues at coordinate 125,651 of NZ_JBQKCS010000003.1, read as the reverse complement.
AAGAATAAAATAAATAATAATGTAATCTATAGCCAAAATAAGTTCACAAATTTGCTTTTTTCTGTAATCTTGTGTTAAAATAACACCGTGACAAGAAGTTGTCACAATAGTATTGTGAATTTCACAGGGACAGAGTGCTGAAAGAGCCAGAGGAAACAAGGATACTCGCGGCAGAGGTCAGCCGGACGTTCCAGGGGAATTCACTCTGTGATTCCTAAGGAGGAATATCCCATGAAAAAATCTTTAGTATTTGCCATGGCTATGGCTCTGGGCGTAAGCGCTACTGCTTTCGCTGCCAACCCCTTCTCCGACCTGCCTGCTGGCCACTGGGCTTACGGCGCTGTTGCCAAACTGGCTGCTGCCGGCGTAGTTGACGGCTATCCTGATGGTACCTTCAAAGGCGACAAGACCATGACCCGTTATGAAATGGCTCAGATCGTTGCCAAGGCTCTGGCCAAAGGCGCTATCGGTGCTGATGACAAACTGGTCAGCGAATTCGCTGATGAACTGGACAACCTGGGTGTTCGCGTTGCCAAACTGGAAAAGAACGCTGACAACGTAAAGATCACCGGGAACATCCGTACCCACTATGCTCATACTACCGGCGACTTCGGTAAGAAGAGTGTGACCAAGACCCGGTCCCGTCTGTTCTTCACTGGCGAAGTGAACGACAACTGGCATTATGTTGGCATGCTGCAGAACGAACAGCAGTGGAACAACAAAGGTACCAATGATTCCGGCGATAACGACACTGACTTCCAGCGCGCTTACCTGACCGGTAACATCGGCGTTGTGAACATGACTGCTGGCCGTTACAACGGCACCTATGCTGAAGGTAACGTTTATGATACCCGTGTGGATGCTGTAAACGCCAACACCAAATTCGGTGCTACCTATCTGGGCGCAACCTGGGGCAAGATGGCCAACAGCGATACTTATGGCTGGACTGGCTTTGATAAGACCACTGCTGCTGATAAAGCCAAAGCTAAAGAATCCAAAGCCGGCGAATTCACCCAGGCTGTACTGGGCGGCGACATCGGCAACCTGAATCTGGAAGCCAACTACCTGCATGTAAAAGACCTGGATACCAACTGGGTTAAAGGTTCTGACAACATCTGGACCGCTGCTGCCAACTACAAAGCCGGCGATTGGAAGATCGGCGCTATGTACCTGCACGGCGATGCCGATGAAAAGATTGATGGCGTAGAACCCGACAATGATGGCTGGGTAGCTACTCTGGCCTACAAGGGTGCTTCTGCTGCTAAAGCTGGTTCCTGGGGTCTGTTCGGTAAATACTACGATCAGGGCGGCGCTACCTACATTGCCCACACCATGAACGGCAACTATGATGCTTTCGGTCCGGACGGCTTCAAAGGCTGGATGGTCGGCGGCAACCTGACTGTTGCCAAGAATATGGTGGCTCAGGTTGAATATTATGATCTGAAAGACAAAGGTTCCACCAGCGATCACAACAAGACTCTGTGGTCTCAGATGGTTGTTACCTTCTAATTACAGAACAAACCAGAAGACGGTTCCTTCGGGAACCGTCTTTTTTTATAAAAATACATGCAAAATTGTTTCAAACAGTATAATAAACAACTTCTGTAATATCATTTACCTTGCTTCGTTGCATTCACATTCAAAATATGGTAAATTTATGAAAGATGACAAATAATTCACACTTGCTTTATCCCGGTCAGGGACCGGAATTTTCTGCCAGGAACAGAGGAAACAAGGAGACTCGCGGGAATGGAGAAAACAGAAGGAACTGCCTGGATAAAAATAACATCAGGGAGGAATCTCCAATGAAAAAATCCTTAGTCTTTGCCATGGCCATGGCTCTGGGCGTAAGCGCTACCGCTTTCGCTGCCAATCCCTTCTCCGATCTGCCTGCTGGCCACTGGGCTTACGGCGCTGTTGCCAAACTGGCTGCTGCCGGCGTAGTTGACGGCTATCCTGATGGCACCTTCAAAGGCGACAAGACCATGACCCGTTATGAAATGGCTCAGATCGTTGCCAAGGCTCTGGCCAAAGGTGCTATCGGTGCGGATGACAAACTGGTCAGCGAATTTGCCGATGAACTGGACAACCTGGGGGTCCGGGTGGCCAAACTGGAAAAGAATGCGGACAACGTACAGGTGACCGGGGCTGCCCGTATCAGCTATGCAGATCGCAGAGGCGGCGGCTTCAAGAATTGGGATGACAAATCTGAAGCCCAGTTGCGGACCCGTCTGTGGTTCACCGGTGAAGTGAACGACAACTGGCATTACACCGCTATGATCCAGAACCAGCAATACTTCGAAGGCAAGAACGAATCCGGCGACAGCGATACTGACTTCCAGAGAGCTTATCTGACCGGTAATATCGGCGCTGTGAACATCACTGCCGGCCGGTTCAACGATTTCATCGCCGATGGGAACGTATTTGATGACCGGGCTGATGCTGTCCGTGCTGATGTGAAATTCGGCCAGGGCTATCTGTCCGCTGCCTATGGTAAGCTGGCCAACGCTGATCGGTATGGCTGGCAGGATAAAAATGGTTCCGTAGGGGATACCTACTGGAGCGCAGCCCTGGGCGGCAACTGGGGCAACCTGCACGGCGAAGCCACTTATACCAAGATCAATGACCAGGACTTCGGCGCCATGAATGAAGGGGAAAGCACCCTGGATAAGACTGACAACAAAATCTGGACCGTTGGGGCCGATTATACCGCCGGCAAATGGAATGTGAACGCCATGTACCTGAAGGGTGACGCTGATTCCAAGAACAACAGCTGGGTCAACAATGTGGATGATGATGGTTATGTAGTGGGGCTGGGCTATGCCGGTGCCGATGAAAAGAAACCGGGCACCTGGGGCCTGTATGCCAAATACTATGACCAGGCTGCTGTGACCGTGGCCTCCCACACCATGAACGGCGACTGGTACGTATTCCCGTACACCGGATTCAAGGGCTACATGGTGGGCGGCAACCTGACCGTGGCCAAGAACATGGTGGCTACCGTGGAATACTATGATCTGAAGAATAAAGATGCAGAAAACGGCATCGATGCAGGCAACAAACACGCCCGCACCCTGTGGTCCGAACTGAACATCACCTTCTGATCAACCGATTGGAAGCAAAAAACGGCTCTCCCCAAAGGAGGGCCGTTTTTATATGCCGAAAAACCAGTGCAGCCGGTTCGCCCGTACCGGGCAACAAACGGCGAACACCGCTGTTGTCGTCTGTTAGACAGCGACGGCGTAGGGGCTGCCCGCAGGGAAGCCCGTCCCGGCCGCCCGGAGGGCATGACAAGAAACCAGAAACGGCCCTGACGTCTTACTATAAATCCGGAGTCCGGGAAGGGCGCGCCCTACAGATGGCAATCGGCTAATCGATGAAAATTTCTTCGGTGTGAAATGAGGGAGAATCCAATGGTACCGTTGGTTTTGCTTGGTGATTTTGCTATAATGGAAGAAAAGGGGGGATGACCAATGCCTGAAATCAGTTTGTTTTTTGGAATTCGGATTACCATATATTACAACGACCACAATCCTCCACATATCCACGCCGAATATGCTGGTCAGAAGGCTTTGATTGATATTCAGAATGCATCGGTATTAAAGGGATTTCTGCCAGGTAGACAATTAAAAATTGTCCTTGCCTGGTGTGTTTTGTATCAGGATGAATTGATGCAGAATTGGGAACTGGTGAAAGAAGGAAAAGAACCCAATCCGGTACCTCCAATGCGGAAGGGGTGATACAATGGAAAAACAGTTGATACCTGAAGTCTTACAGGTGGTTCCAGGAAAAGGATACAGTTTTTACGCGTATTTTAATGACGGAACGGTTCATTATTATGATGCATCGTCCCTGGTACAGAACCCCGGAGTATTTCAAAAATTGAAGGATCAAAAGGTGTTTCACGACTGCCTTACGGTCATGAATGGCACAGCCGCGTGGGACTTGGAAGGAAAACGGAATCCGCGAAGATGCATAGATTTGGATCCTTATGACGTCTATGAGGCCCCTGTTGTAAAGGATCCGCTGGAGACGGTTGCATAAGAGATAAAAGAAAAGGGGGTGTTGCACGTCCTGTGCAACACCCCCTTTCTGTCGCCTGCCGTTGACCGCTGACTGCCGACCGTTGACAGCCTCATTCCCTTCTTGCCAAATCCATTGGCAGATTGTATAATTTATGACGTGAAGTTAGAAGAAACTAACTAAAATTCAAGGAGGGTTTTCCAATGAACAAGAAACTGATCATGGCCCTGGCTATGGCCCTGGGGGTCAGCGCAACGGCTTTTGCGGCCAATCCTTTTTCCGATCTGCCGGCAGGCCACTGGGCCTATGGGGCAGTGGCCAAACTGGCGGCGGCCGGAGTGGTGGACGGGTTCCCTGACGGCACTTTCAAAGGGGACAAGTCCATGACCCGGTACGAAATGGCCCAGATCGTGGCCAAAGCCCTGGCCAAAGGGGCTATTGGCGCCGATGACAAACTGGTCAGCGAATTTGCCGATGAACTGGACAATCTGGGTGTTAGAGTATCCAAACTTGAAAAGAATGCGGACAATGTCCAGGTCACCGGAGAAGTCCAGATGAGCTACCGGAATGATTCTGGGGCCGCCACCGGCAAGGGCAGCGAATCCGACCTGCGGACCCGTCTGTGGTTCACTGGGGAAGTGAACGACAACTGGCATTATGTGGCCATGCTGGAAAACCACCAGTACTTCGGCGGCCGGAACGAATCCGGGGACAGCGACACGGACTTCCAGAGAGCTTTCCTGGACGGCCGGATCGGGGCTCTGGAACTGAAGGCCGGGCGGTATGATGAGTTCCTGGCGGACGGGAACATCTATGACAGCCAGGTGGATGGAGTGAAGGCAAAGGTGAATCTGGGCCATGCTTCCTACCTCCAGGCAGCCTACGGGAAAATGGCGGATGTATCCGGATTCGGCTATATGAGCGATGACGAAAAAATTTCCGTGGCTGACAAATTCTGGACGGCGGAACTGGGCGGGGATACGGGCAACCTGCACCTGGCGGCCACCTACACCAAGGCGGACAACATCACCTTCCTGGACGGGGCAGACAATGAAATCTGGACCGCCGGGGCCGGGTACCAGGCCGGGAAGCTGGGCATCAACGCCATGTACCTCCGGGGCAGCAATGACTACGAAAAAGCCCGTGACTGGGACAAGGACGGCTGGGTGGCTGGCCTGACCTACGGCGGGGCAGAAAGTGACAAACTGGGCAGCTGGGGCCTTTTGGCCACTTATTATGACCAGAGCGCTTCCACGGTGATCGCCCACACCATGGACGGCAGCTGGGATGCTTTCATTCCCGGAGACAACGGAGTCACCAACGGGTTCAAAGGCTGGAAAGTAGGGGGCAACCTGACCCTGGCCAAGAATATGGTGGCCGAAGTGGACTATTATGATCTGAAAGGCAAAGAAGGGGACCAGAACGGCAAACACGCCCGGACCCTTTGGAGCCAGCTGGTAGTGACGTTTTAACGGTCTGCAGCCAAGCAGCAGACCGTGTCAGCGGTCAACGGTCAATTGTCAATGGCCGTTGGAAAGAAAAACGCAGCCTATGGCTGCTAACCCACCACCATTGCGCAAGCGCAACGGTCCCCCGCCCTTGCAAAGGGCGGATATACGCTCGGGCTAGTGCCCATTGCTTTCCGTGACACTCGGGCTACGCTTTTACCCTGTCCGTAAAAATCGGGTTGAGCCCTTGCTTTCCGTGACACGCGGGCTACGCCCTAGTGTCACTATCCGTCCCTTTTCAAGGGCGGGGGACCATCCGCAAGGATGGTGGTGGGTTAGCAGCGTCAGCTGCGTTTTCTTTCATTAAAATTTGCCTGCAAATTTTATCATTCGGCCGTTGACCGCTGACCGTTGACAGAAATAAAGCGCCCTGCGCTTTATTTCCATGTATTGCATTGTGTCATCTGATCCACCAGGGGCGTTCCGCTGCCGGCCAGCAGATCCACTTTGCTGACCACCACCTGCATGATCCGGTTCTTTACCACGCCGCTGGAAGTCTCCATGCCGTAGGAGGCCAGGGAATGGATCATGTAGGGAGTGCCGTTGTAATTCCCCAGCACCATCATAACATGGTAGGGGGTGAACAGGAGGGACCCCGGTGCGGCGGTTTTGATGTAGGCCAGCTTCTCTGCATGGGTCATGCCCTGGAAGCTTTTCCCCGGGAAGGACTGGGCCTGTTCGTCTCCGTTCCGGGGCAGCTGGATTCCCATGGTCTTGTACACATCCTGGACAAAGGCGGAGCAGTCCACACTGTTGTGCATGCCGCCCCAGCCATAGGGGGCCCCCAGATGCTTGAAGGCCATTTCAATGGTGTTGTTGGCGGTGTAGGGCAGGTAGCCCTGATGGAGATCAGCCCCGTAGGCGGCTTTCACCGGGACAATCTGGAGATAGCCCTGATGGTTCCGGGTGGGCAGCAGCAGGTTCCCGCCCTGGGTGGGAATGGCGGTGCCCATCTGGTACAGCTGGGGCTGGGTGCCGGCCTGGAGGGTCAGTACCCGCCCGGTGACTACAGCAGGAGAGGCAGGGTTGGCGTAGGTCTGCCAGGTCTTGGCATCGGTGATGGCTACCTTGTTCCGAGGGACCCATCCCCGATAATGGGGGGTACGGACGAAAATGAAGTTCCCTTGGGGATTGGTGTGGTACACCCGCACCGGAGTGGCCGGATCCACGGCGGTTTCCTGCCAGTTGTCGAACTGGGTGTCGGAGGCGGAATCAAAGGCCCGCTGAAGGGTGGGGAAGGAGCGGAGATCCACCCGGTCCACCACCACTCCGTATTTTACTGTATTGGTGGGACGGATATTGGCTTTGGCATCTTGGACCAGCTGGGAAGCAAAAGAGTGGCTGATGGGAGCCCTCTGGATGTACTGGTCTTCATCCATGCCGAAGGAATTCACATAGCCGGTGAGCTTGTCGCCGGAAATGGAGGCTCCCAGGTCCTGGATGGAATCGCCAAAGGTGGCCTTGTCCATCTGGGCGTTCATGGCTTTAATCCGTTCCGGAGTGGCCAGGACGGTGTTCCCGGCAGCCGTGGTCCAGGCGGAAGCTTTGGTGAGAGCAGCCGGTGTGCCAGGCATGGCCGCCGCAGCCAAAGCCACGGAAGCGGACAGGCAAAGGGCACCGGTCAAAAGGGATATACGATGAAAAGCATGCAGCAAAATGATGACCTCCTTTATATAGCGTTCCTATTATACCATAAGAAAAGGGGACCGCGGGTAGGGTGAAAAACGGCGGGCCGTTTTTCAGTCTTGCGCTTAACGTCTCACGCCGATGGAAACCATCTGCCCCAGGCAGATGCTGTTGATTGAAAACGCAGCCCCAAGGGCTGCTAACCCACCACCATTGCGCAAGCGCAACGGTCCCCCGCCCTTGCAAAGGGCGGATAGATTGCATGGCAGGCCGAGACCATGGATAAGCAATGGGCCAGCGGCCCGAGCGTATATCCGCCCTTTTCAAGGGCGGGGGACCATCCGCAAGGATGGTGGTGGGTCAGCTGGCAAATTTTTTCCATCAGCCGTTGACCGTTGCCCATTGGCCGCTGACCGGGTTTCTTATGGTATAATATCCCCTGTGATACACCTAACGGAAAGGACGGAAACGGCAATGGGAAAATATGTGATCGCCCGGCCTGTGGTCAGTGAGCTGGTGGTGGAAAAATCCCGGTTCCTGTGCACCTTGGCCCGGGTAGAAACGGAAGGGGAGGCCCAGGAATTTGTCCGGGCCATGAAAAAGAAATACTGGGACGCCACCCACAACTGTTCTGCCTATATCGTAGGTCCTGACAACCGGGTGGAGCGGTCCAATGATGACGGGGAACCCAGCGGCACAGCCGGTTCTCCCATGCTGGAAGTCCTCCGCCGGAAGGAGCTGTACAACACGGCGGCAGTGGTGACGAGATATTTCGGGGGCATCAAGCTGGGAGCCGGGGGCCTGACCCGGACCTACGGGAAATGTGTGGCCCAGGCCGTGGAGGAAGGGGGCCTGGCGGAAATGGTGCCCATGGGGGACTATGCCTTCCTCTGGACCCTGGACGATGTGGGCCGGGTGCTGAACCTGCTGTACCAGCAGGACCTTTTTGCCGTGGGGGACGTAGAATACGCCAACCGGGCCAAAATCCACTTGGTGATGCCCCGGGACCGAAAAGAGAAGGCGGAAGCCTGGCTCACTGAGTCCCTCAGCCGTCCGGTGGCCTTGGACGAAGAGAAAACTTTCTTTGAAGAATGTCCGGTGGAGCCGGCCCAATCTTGATTTTCCCTCCGGATTACAGTACACTTATACTTATTGTACATCATGAGATGATGGGGAAAGAATATGGTAGAAAGCAGGCATGATCAATGCTGAAAAAAACTTGTGCTGTCCTGATGAGCTGTCTGGTCCTGGGGGCCGCTACAGTTCCTGCATGGGCGGCGGAAACCGGCGTATCCGTCAAGACGGTGAGCCGTACGGAAAATAAAGTAGATGTGGAATGCCCTCAGGTCAGCGGCGGCAGCCGCACGGCAGATGACAAAATCAACCGGGCCCTCAGCAGCCAGGTGGCTTCTTTTGTCAGTGAAGCCTCCACCCTGGGAGGGGGCAAAGTCCATTACGATGTGCACAAATCTGACGAGGATCTGGTCAGCTTCACCCTGGTGATGACTCCCAATATGGGTGTGGAAGAAAGCGTGGGCATGACCTTTGACCGGAAAACCGGTGAACTGCGGCCTCTCAGCTATTACTACACCAAAGACCAGCTGGCTGTGCTGGCCCAGAACGGGCTCCAGTATCTGTATGATGTGGATCCGGCCAAACTCCAGACCATTCCGGATACCTATTATGTGGACCGGGACGGGAGCCTGATCGGGGTATACCATGCCGGGGCGGTGCTGGATAAAAGTGAAGGGGAAATCGAAATCAACCTTTCGGCAGCCGGTATGGATGCGGAAGGGAATGTGACCGAAGCCCCCATCGACCACAGTGATGGGACGGCCGGAGAAACGGCGGCTCCCGCCGACACAACGGCCAAACCGGCGGAAAAACCGGCAGTCGGAGAAAGCACCGGCAAGGGGCTGGAACGGATCCGGGCCCGTCTGGCGGCCAAAGAAAAAGCCCAGGATGAAGCCAAAGCCAAGGCGGAGGCCAAGGCCAAAGCCAAAGCCAAAGCCAAAGCAGAGAAAGCCGCCAAAGCCAAAGCGGAAGAACAGGCAAAAATGGATGCCCAGGCCAGGGCAGAAGCTCAGGCCAGAGCGGAGGCCAGAGCCAAAGCACGGGCAGAAGCCAGAGCCAAAGCTGAGGAACAGGCCCGGAAAGAGGCTGCTGAAGCTGCCAAGGCAGCGAAAGCCAAGTCTGCCAAAGAGAACAAGGCGGCTGAAGTGGCAGCCGGCAGCCTGACGGCGGTGGCCAAAGAGGCGGAAGCAGCCGGGAAAACTGCTGCTGCCGTGAAACCGGCGGTACCGGAAACCAAACCGGAAGCCAAAAAGGCGGAAGCTTCTCAAGAAGCTCCCCAAGAAACGGCCAAACCGGCGGAACAGAAGGCTGCTCGTCCCATGACCGTAAAGGAAAAAGTGGCAGCCATCCAGGCCCAGGAAGCCAAAGAAGAGGCGGCCCGGGAAGAAGCCCGGATGAAGGAACTGGTGGCCATAAAGGAAGCTGCGGAGAAACGGGCGGCAGAAGAAAAGGCCCGCCGGGAAGCGGAAGAACGGGCGGCTGAAGAAGCCCGCCGGCAGGTGGAAGCTGCGGCGGAAGCCGAACGGCAGGCTGAGGCGGAACGGCAGGCAGAAGCTGCCAGAGCCGCGGCTGCAGCTCTCGATACGGATGTAAGCGGTGCCGGGGTGATCACCGGCACGGACGTGCGGATGCGGGACGGCGCCGGCCTGGACAGCAGCGTCATCGGAGTCTTTGGCCAGGGAGAATCGGTCCAGGTGCTGGGCAGCACCCGGGCTGACGGCATGACCTGGTACAAGGTGAGCCGCAGTGACGGATCCACCGGCTATGTGGCTGCGGATTACTGCAGCATGGGCAGCGGGGATGGTGACGGAAGCAGTGCTTCCACCGGAACCATCACCGGCACGGACGTGCGGATGCGGGCCAGCTACAGTACGGACAGTGCTGTGCTGGGCTACTTCGACAACGGAGAAACCGTGACCATCCTGGACGATGTGACCAGTGACGGGCAGCGGTGGCTGAAAGTCCAGCGGAGCGACGGTTCCGTAGGCTGGGTATCGGCTGATTTCTGCGCCCAGAACTGATTTACTGGCAGTACTGGCAGGGAACGGGCGCTTGTGATACAATGACTTCAATAAGAGGAGAGGAGGCAGACCATGATGAAAAAAATGGGACGGATTCTTGCCGCGCTGTGCTGTCTGCTGGGTCTGACATTCCCCATGGAACGGAAAGCGGATGCGTCCGCAGCCGGAACCATCATTGGTACGGAAGTGCGGATGCGGAAAGGCGCTGGGACGGATACAGAAATCCTGGGCTATTTTGAAGACGGTGAAAAGGTGGAAGTCCTGAAAAGCAATGTAAATGAAGGACGGAAATGGTATGAAGTGACCCGGAAGGACGGGTCCCAGGGCTGGGTGGCCGGGGAATACTGCCGGGTGCCGGAAGGCTCCCTGATCCCTTCGGTGACCCGTCTGGAAGACCGGAAGGGCAGGATCACCGGCACGGAAGTGCGGATGCGCAGCGATCCCAACCAGAACGGGGATGTGCTGGACTACTTCACCAAAGGGGAAATCGTCACCATCCTGGATGCTGCCGACGGCGGCGGCCTCCATTGGACCAAGGTCCAGCGGGAAAATGGGGATATCGGCTGGGTGGCTTCTGCCTATTGTGAGGAATTGTAATTTTCTGGCCAAAGAGCTCCCCCTTGTGATAAAATAGATGAAATGACAAGAAAAGACAACTAGGAGGTTACAGCAATATGAAAAAAATCTGGCAAACCCTGTCTGCCGTCGCTTTCAGTGCGGCGCTGATCCTGCCTGCCCTCCAGCAGGCGGACGCCGCTACCTTTACCTATACCCCCACCAAACCGGCGGAAACCACTGCCCAGCAGCAGACCCCTGCAGCAACGCCTCAGGTAAAATCCCTGAAACTGGCTGTGGTGCCCCTGATGATCGGAGAAAAAGTGGAAGACAACGAAGGGATGAAACCCATCGTGTTCAGCAACGAAATCGCCAAGGCTTTCCAGTATCCGGAATATGACATGGTGGATTCCGACATCGTCCGGAAAGTGGCCCTCCAGGAACAGGACAACCTGTTCACCCAGGCTGGCCTGGAAGCCGTAGCCAAAGCCAGCGGCGCTGACGTGGTCATTGTCATGGCTGTGGACAAGTTCGACGTAACGGAAGACAACTTCCGCCGGGAACCCATGACCATCCTGGATTACCGGGGACGGTTCGCCACGGTGAACATGCTGAACCACAAGTTCAAACTGGACCGCTGGAGCTATGGCCGTGAAATGGAATCCGGAGCCATCAATCCCCGGTCCGACTGGCCCCATCACGAATTCGGCCTGTTCTGCCGGAGAGAGCTGAAGAAGGTTATTAAGAACAACAAGTAAGGTATGCTGCCAAGGCAGCATACTGTCAGCTGTCAACGGTCAGCGGCCCAAGGAAGCCAGCGCGGCTGGCTGTGAACAATGGCAAAAAGATTCGGCAAACAACGTCTTTTACAAGTTCAAAATCAATTTACGAAAATTGATTTCCAACGGCCGTTGACCGTTGACCATTGACCGCTGACAAAAAGGGGTGTTGCTGTGCAACACCCCTTCTTATTGCAAAGAAGGGAACTACACCAATGGATTGGGCAGAAATCAAGGCGGCAGGCCTGGCCTGCTACAATATCAGGCATCTGAAGGAACGGAAGCGCTACTGGGTGTATCTTCTCCGCTGTGCCACCCACCGGAGCCAGATGGAAGGACTCCAGAAATTTTTCCATGGGGATCCTCTGCGCCGGGAGGTGCTCCAGGGCATGCCCTGCCTGCTGGAGCAGGAAACCCGGGCATTCTTTTACAAGGGCGCCGGCTGGGCAGAACGGGAAAAGGTGATCACCTATACCATCTATGCCCTTCAGCAGCGGATGACCCCGGAATTCCTCCGGGAAATCTACGTCCGCCACGGCCGGGTGAACCTGTGGACCGACGAATTCCAGGACAAGCCCCTGACCCTGGACCTGCTGTTCCATCCGGGCCAGCGGAAGGAAGGGTGTCTGTCCCTGGTGCTCCACTGGGGGGACCTGGACTTTTACCAGATCATGTTCTGGTTGGGACCGGATCCGGAAAGCGGCAGACCCTGCATCTGGGTGGGAGCCCTCCAGGGCACCAGCCTGGGGAATGATGCGGTGAAGGCCATGACCAAGAAATTCTTCGGATACCGGACCAAGAACCTGATCTTCTACGGGCTCCGGACTCTGGCGGATCTGGTGGGCTGTGAGGCTATCTATGCAGTGACCAATGAGGGCTACTACGCCATGAACCATGTGCGGGTGGACCGGAAACTGAAGACCAATTTCGGGGACTTCTGGGGAGAATGCGGCGGGGAACCCACCCAAGATCCCCGGTTCTACCGGATCCCCCTGGAGGAAAAGCGGAGGGATCTGTCGGAACTGAAACCCTCCAAACGGGCCAATCACCGGCGCCGGTACGAACTGATGGATCGGATGCGGGCAGAGATGGAAGAGAAACTGAAACCTTTCTTCGCTTCCTGATTTATGTTACAATAAAACCGATAGTTTCTGAAAATTACCCTGACGGAGGTGTCTGGATTGAAGAAAAAAATCATCAGCCTGTTTTTGACAGCCCTGCTGTGCCTGACCTGCCTGGTTCCGGCTTTTGCCGAGGAAATGGCGGCCACCAACACGGTAGCGGGCAAACTGGAAATTGCGGAAAACTTCCTGTATGGCGCTGTCCAGACCGGGTCCCTGGTATCCCGGGTGGACAAAATGGAAACGGACATGTACGGCCAGAAAAGTTCCGGTTCTGTGATGAGCCGGGTGGACAAGCTCTACAACAATTTGGAAGGGGCCCCGGTAAACGGGAAGCTGTCCATGGCCACCATGATGAACGTGATTGAATGGCAGTTCTCTGACCGGATGTCCATCGACGCGGCCAAAACCCGTCTGAGCCATCTGGAAACCCAGATCTTCGGCACGGAATATGCCAAGGATTCTTTCACCAGCCGTCTGAACCGGCTGACCAAGGCCGCCTTCCCCAACGGCAGCCTCACTTCCAGCACCGTGGTCCTGCCCAAGGATTCCCTGATCAAGGTGAAATTCATGGAAGACATCAACAGCAAGACCAACCAGCAGGGGGATACCATCGACTTTATTGTGGATGACAATGTGTATGTGGGGGATGCTCTGGTGCTGCCCAAAGGGGCCAAAGGCTATGGCCAGATCAAAAAGATCGTCCAGCCCCGGATCTTCGGCCGGGATGCCCGGATCGATCTGGACTTCTCCCATGTGGTGGCTGTGAACGGGGGCGCTGTCCCTGTTACGGTGGGCGACCTGGCCAAACAGCAGGCCAAGACCGCTGCCGGTGCCGCCGGTGCCTCCATCGGAGGGATGATCCTCTTCGGGCCGGTAGGCGTTGTGGGCGGCGCTTTTGTGAAGGGATCTTCTGTGACCATTCCGGCAGGGACCAACACCTATGTGCAGGTGGCGGAAGACACCAGCGTGGACGGCGTGATCCTGGCGGGCAGTGCAGTAGCTGGTCAGCAGCTGGACGGCAATACCCAGGAAGGCGGCCCCCAGACGGCTCAGCCTGCCTCTGCGGTAACCAAGGAACCGGCCGGTGAAACGGCTGCCGAACCGGCTGCGGAAGCCCAGAAGGAACCGGCCGCCGCTCTTCAGCCCAAGAAAAACACCGGGGTAGCCCTGGATGAAACGGAACCGGAAGCCGCCCAGCCGGCTGATGACTCCCAGACCGTCCAGGAACCGGCTGCCAAGACCGGGGAAGACAAGGCGGATGCAGAAACGGAAGCCGCTCTGGCAGAAGCCCAGAAACGGGACGAAGAAGCCAAGAAGCTGGCCAAAAAGGATAGCAGCAGCCAGCCTATGCTGGATGAAGACGACGGAAGCGCCTACGATACGGCTACTCTCTGAGACGGAAACCAGGGCCTCTCTCTTTCACACAAAGTTGCGGAAGAGAGGGGCCTTTTGTGTTATAATATTGAAGAGTGTAACTGTTTTCCGGGCAGGGAACTGCCGGGACACTGCAAGATTTGATGAGGAAATTTATCCACTGGAGGACAGAATCCTATGAACAAAAAGGCGTTGGCCTTAGGAATTACATTGGCGGTATCGCTGCCGGGCATGGCCAGTGCAGCGGTGACCTATGACGGGGGAAAACTGAGCAGCAAGGACGGTCCGGCTTTCCAGCCGGCTATCCAGAGCCTGGATGAAGTGGAATCTCTGGCCCGGACCAAGGAAGGGGTCCACCGGATCCAGGACCAGCCGGATGCCAAGACGGAAACCATCACCCGGGCTGGACGGGAAACAGCCAAGGAACAGAAGCTCCGTGAGAAAAAGGGGGAAACGGTTCCCAGCGAATCCACCCTGCCCATTACCATCTATGGGGATCAGGTCCAGTACAATTCGGAAACCGGTGATTTTGAAGCCAAGGGGAACGTGCGTCTGTACCAGGGCAACCAGAAGCTGTACACTGCCCAGGCCCAGGGCAATTCCAAAACCGGGGATGTGTACCTTCTGACCGGGGGTCGGATCGTGGAAGAGACCGGCAGCGGCACCAGTGTCACCAACGGCCAGTGGGGCCATTACAACTTCCTGGACAAAACCGGTACGGTGAAGAACATTTCCGGCTACAACGGCAAGGATATGTACCGGGCGGATATCGGGGAAATCTATCCGGACCGGGTGGAACTCACCAGCGGCGGCAGCACCACCCGGTGCCCGGCAGTGCTCCATCCCCCTTGTGTGGAAGTGAAGGCGGACAAAGTGGTGATCTATCCCAAGGACAAGATCATCGCCTACAATGTGAAGGTGTTCGTCAAAGGCAAGCACGTCTATTCCCGGGACCGGTGGATCAACCGGATGGGTGACAGTGACGAAAAACAGAGCCTGCTGCCCCATATCGGGTACGATACGGACCATGGAGTGAAGATCCGTTACAACCTGGATGTGCCCATCAGCAACAAGAACAACCTGGATGCGGAACTGAAGTACTATTCCAAGATCGGCTGGCGGCCTCTCTTTACGGACCGGCAGGAGGAAAAGAACTTCTATGTCCAGATCCAGGACGGGCATATGGAAGACTCGGACAACAACTGGATCCGGAAGGAACGGGATGTGAAGTTCGTCTACAAGGCCCACAAGTTCGACGACCGGGTGCCGATGAACTATTCCGCCTACATCAGCCATGGTCTGTGGAAGGACAACTGGAAGCGGAGCTGGCATACGGAATACGGGTTCTATCTGAACCATGATCCCATCCGTCTCACCCACGAAAAGATGCCCCTGTACCTGAACCTGGGGATGGGCCATAAATGGGTCCGTGAAAGCATTAACGATGAAACCAAAAAGACCATGCTGTATTCCGCCACCCTGAACAAAAACTTCGACGGGGGCTGGAACACCTGGCTGGGCTATTACTATGAAAAGGAACACAGTTCCGTATTCTCCTATGCGGATCCGGACATGGCCAAGGAAATCCAGTGGGGACTGGGCAAACGGCTGGGCCCCAATGACTGGGTGAACTTCGTCATGCGGTATGACCAGGGCAAGAGCAGCGTCTACGAATACATCTACCGGTGGTACCATGATTTCTGCTGCTTCCGTCTGGGACTGGAATATCGGGACAAGAAGTACAACAATGATCATGAATGGAGTGTGACATATGACCTCTATCGGTGGTAAGGCACAGGAACTGATCGGAGCCCGTCTCCTGGAACATGAAAAACTGGTCCACAAGGTCATGGGCAGCAAACGGCTGCTGAAGGCCATTGAGGAGGCGGCGGGGATGATTTCCCTGACCCTGGCTTCCGGGGGCAAAGTGATGTTCTGCGGCAACGGGGGATCGGCGGCGGACGCCCAGCACTGGGCGGCGGAAATTGTGGGCCGGTTCCAGAAGGAACGGCCGGGGATGGCAGCGCTGGCTCTCACCACGGATACCTCCATCCTGACGGCCATCGGCAACGACTACGGCTATGACCGGATCTTCGCCCGGCAGGTGGAAGGCCTGGGCCGGGAAGGAGATGTGCTGGTGGGGATTTCCACCTCCGGCAACAGCGGCAATGTATTGGCGGCCATCGAGACCGCCCGGGCCAAAGGGATCCGGGTCATCGGCTTTACGGCCAAAGGGGGCGGCAAAATGGCGGACCTGTGCGACGTGCTGCTGGACGTGCCCGCGGTGAATACCGCCCGGGCCCAGGAAATCCATGAAATCATGGGACATATCATTTGCGAGCTGGTGGAAGACTATGCGTAATACCAAAAGTACCCAATTCCTTACAGAAGACATCCAGAAGCTGCGGATCGCGGTGATCGGGGATGTGATGCTGGACCGGTACGTGTACGGGGAAGTGAAGCGGATCTCTCCGGAAGCCCCGGTGCCGGTGAACCGGGTGCGCCGGATGGAAAGCGTCCTGGGGGGCGCCGGCAATGTGGCGGCCAATCTGGCGGGACTGGGCGTGAAAGTCTATGCCGCAGGGGTCACCGGGCTGGATGAGCACCGGGAAGCCCTGGAGGAAAAAATGGCAGCGGCGGGAATCGATTTCAGCGGTCTTTTGCCCATGCCCGGCCGCAGTACCATTACCAAAATGCGGATCATCGGAGCCCGGCAGCAGATGCTCCGGCTGGATTTCGAAGAGCCGGGAGACCTGAACCCGGAAGAGGAAAGCCGGCTGCTGAGCTGGCTGGAACAGCGGCTCCAGGACGGCCTGGACGGCATCGCTCTCAGCGACTATGCCAAAGGGGTCTGTTCCGACCATTTCTGTCAGACGGTGATCGACCTGGCCCACAGTGCCCAGGTGCCGGTGCTGGTGGACCCCAAGGGAGCGGACTGGCGGAAGTATGCAGGGTGTGATTTCATCACCCCCAATGTGAAGGAAATGTGCGAAGCCGGGGGCAAAGTGGTGCCCAACGAAACGGAACCTCTGGTGGAACTGGCGGCCAAAGCCCGTGATGCTTTCCACATCAGGAATGTGGTGGTGACCCGGTCGGAAAAAGGGGTTTCCCTGATCAACCGACACGAAGTAATCACGGAAGCGGCCACTGCCCGGGACGTGTTCGATGTGTCCGGGGCCGGGGATACGGTGGCGGCGGTGCTCCTGGCGGCGGTAGCCGGAGGCCTGCCTTTGGGAGAAGCCCTGAATCTGTCCAACAAGGCGGCGGGGATCGTGGTTTCCAAAGTGGGGACCTATCCGGTGCACCGGGAGGAACTGCTGAAGGAAGTGCTGGCCAGCGAAGAACGGGAAGGACGGGACTACCGGCCTCTCAGCTGGGACGAAGTGACCAGCCTGGCCCGGACCTGGCAGGCGGCCGGGGAGAAGATCGTCTTCACCAATGGCTGCTTCGACATCCTCCACACCGGCCACGTAACCTATCTGGAACAGGCGTCCCGGCTGGGACAGCATCTGATTGTGGGGGTCAATACCGATGCATCGGTGAAACGGCTGAAAGGAGAGACCCGTCCCCTGAACCAGGAAAATGACCGGGCCCGGATCCTGGCTGCCCTGGGCTGTGTGGACGCAGTGGTGCTCTTTGGAGAAGACACGCCCACGGAACTGATCCGCCGGATCCGGCCGGATATCCTGGTGAAAGGCGGAGACTACAAACCGGAAGAAGTAGCCGGACGGGAATACGCCGGCCGGGTGGAGATCCTGCCCTTCAAGGAAGGCTATTCCACCACCGGGGTAATCCGGAAAATCGCAGAACTGGTCAAGGAGGGTAAATTATGATCATTGTAACCGGGGGTGCCGGTTTTATAGGCAGCAACATCGTCAAGGGACTGAACGAACAGGGCCGGGATGACATCCTGGTGGTGGACAATCTCACCAATATGGTGAAGTTCAAGAACATCCAGGGGCTGAAGGTCATGGACTACCTGGACAAAATGGACTTCATCCAGCGGGTCCGGGACGGGAAGTTCGACCATGAACCCATCGAAGTGATCTTCCATGAGGGAGCCTGCTCCGATACCATGGAATACAACGGCAAGTACATGATGGAAAACAACTTCGAATACACCAAGACCCTTATGCACTTTGCCCTGGACCGGCGGATCCAGTTCCTGTATGCTTCTTCCGCTTCCACCTACGGCAGCGGGAAGAACGGGTTCCGGGAAGAACCGGCCTGTGAAGAAGCCCTGAACGTCTATGCCTTCTCCAAGCTGTTCTTCGACAACTATGCCCGCCGGTACTTCGACAAGGCGGAAAGCCAGATCGCCGGGTTCCGGTATTTCAACGTGTTCGGGCCCCAGGAAAACCACAAGGGGAAAATGGCCTCCATGGTGCGCCAGATGTTCCTCCAGTGGCAGGGGGAACACAAGGTGAAGCTGTTCGGGGAATACGACGGCTACGGGCCGGGGGAACAGACCCGGGACTTCATCTATGTGAAGGACGTGGTGAAGGTGCTGTTCTATTTCTGGCAGCATCCGGAACTGAAAGGGGTCTACAACCTGGGGACGGGTCATGCCCATACCTTCAATGACATGGCCAGAGCGGTGCTGGAATTCTTCGGCAGCGGAGAACTGGTCTATGTGCCCTTCCCGGAAGTGCTGAAGGGGAAATACCAGAGCTATACCCAGGCCGATGCCACCAAGCTGCTGGCCACCGGCTACGACGGCGGGTTCACGGATTTTGCCCAGGCGGTGAAGGAATACTGCCAGGTGCTCCGGGATTCTGACGGCTATTACAAGGCATGAGCGGGAAATGGAAAGCGGTGTTCCTGGACCGGGACGGGGTCCTGGACATCGACAAGGGATATATCTGCCGTCCTGACCAGGTGGAATGGGTGACCGGCGCCAGAGAGGCGGTGGCCGCCCTGGTCCGCCGGGGCTATCAGGTGTATGTGGTGACCAACCAGAGCGGTATCGCCCGGGGTTACTACACCCAAAAGGACATGGAGCATCTCCATGCCTATATGGCGGAAAAAATCAGGAAAGCCGGCGGCCAGATCGACGGCTTCTATTTCTGTCCCCACCATCCCACCAAAGGGGTGATCCCGGAACTGACTGTGGCCTGCAATTGCCGGAAGCCCAAACCGGGGATGATCCTGCAGGCCCTGGCAGACCATGATCTGGACCGGGAAGGATCCTTCCTGATCGGGGACAAGGAAAGCGACGTGCAGGCGGCCCTGGCGGCGGGAATCCCGGGCTACCGGTTCACCGGGACGGATCTGCTGGCCTTTGTCCGGCAGGTGCTGGCCCGGCAGGAGGGGGCAAAGTGACCTACAAGAACATCCTGATCATCAAAATGAGTTCCCTGGGGGACGTGATCCATGCCCTGCCCTTTGCGGCGGCCCTCCGGGAAACTTTCCCGGACAGCCGGATCAGCTGGCTGGTCCATCCCCAGTTCAGCGCCTTTGTGCCGGAACCGCCCATCATCGACGAAGTGCTGTATTTCGACAAGAAGGCCTTCGGGAAAATGGGCTGGGGGGACAAGTGGAAGACCCTCCGGAAAACCCGGGCGCTGCTCCGGTCCAAAAATTTCGACCTGGTGATCGACCTCCAGGGGCTGTTCAAAAGTGCGGTGATGGCCTGGCTCACCGGCTGTCCCAACCGGATCGGCTACTGTGAGATGCGGGAAGGGAGCCGGCTGGTATCCCGGCCCATTGCGGGGGCCCATGCCCACGATCATGTGATCGAACGGTACCTGGATGTGGCCCGGTATCTGGGGGCAAAGGTGGAGAAGATCACCTATCCCATGCCGGCGCTCCGGGAAGAAGGGGAAACGATCCGGCAGAGACTCCGGGAAGCCGGGGTGCCGGAGAAAGAAAAAATGCCCTATGCGGTGCTGGTGCCCGGGGCCCGGTGGGAAACCAAGCGGTGGCCCCTGGAGCACTATGCCGCCCTGGCCCGGAAGTTTCTCCAGGACGGGACCTGGGTGGTACTGGCAGGGGGTCCGGAAGACAAGCCCCTGGGAGAAAAGATCCGGGACCTGGTGGGGCCGGAACCCCGTCTGCTGGACTGGATTGGGAAGACCAGCCTCCGGGAACTGGGGGCCCTGATCAAAGGGGCCCGGTGCTATGTAAGCGGGGATACCGGGCCTCTCCACATTGCCACGGCGCTCCAGAAGCCCCTGGTGACCATCTACGGCCCTACACGGCCGGACCGGACGGGTCCCTACGGCAATCCACGGGCCACGGTGCTGGTCAGCCCGGCAAAGTGTGCCGGATGCCTGAAAAAGCACTGTGACCACTGGACCTGCATGGGGGAAGTGACCCCGGACCAGGTGTATGACCTGTACCGGAAAAAGGAGGAAAAAGCCTGTGACTGAACTGGCAGGAAAGAAAATCATCGTAACCTTCCTGATGCATCTGGGGGATCTGGTGCTTACCACCCCCTTCCTCCATGCTCTGCGCCAGGCGGCGCCTGGAGCGGACATCACCTATCTGGTGGATGAGAAGCTGAAGGAAATCGTGGAATACAATCCCAACATCGACCATGTGTGGACCATCGACAAAAAGGGGAAGGACAACAACCTCCGGGCCCTGTGGGCCATGAGCCGGCGGATCACCGACGCCCATTTCGATCTTTTGATCAACCTGCACCCCAACGAACGGTGCTCCTTCATCGATGCCATGGCTGTGGTGCCGGAAAAGGTGGGAGCGTCCCATTTCCTGTTCCGGGGGTTCTTCCATCCCTGGCTGAAGCTGAATCGGACCATCCATGCAGCGGACATGTACCTGGACGTGCTGAAGCGGATCGGGGTGGAGGACCTTCGAAACAACGGTCTGGAAGTGTTCCCGGGACCGGAGCACAAACAGGCGGCAGAGGCCTACTGGGCGGCCCAGGACCTGAAGCCGGGAGAAAAAGTGGTGGGGTTCAACATCGGCAGTGCGGTGGTCACCAAACGGTGGGCCCCGGAACGGTTTGCCCAGGTGGCGGATACCCTGGCCAAAGAAGGATACCGGACGGTGTTCTTCGGAGGGTCCATGGACGAGGATATGGTCCGGGAGGCAGTGTCTTTCATGAAAAGCAAACCCATGGTGGCCACTGGGAAATTCTCCCTGGGAGAACTGGCGGCGGCCATGAGCCGGTGCAGCCTGATCATCACCAACGACAGCGGCCCCATGCACGTGGCCATCAGCCAGAAGGTGCCCATTGTGGCCATGTACGGCCCCAGCCACCCGGAACTGTACGGACCCTATACGAAACGGGCCACCATTGTCCGGGCCAATCCACCCTGTGACGGGTGCCAGAAGGGGATGAAACACCACTGTGACGACATGCGGTGCATGCGGGATCTCACGGTGAAACAGGTGCTGAAAGCGGCCCATCACTGGCTGAAAGAAAAAAAATGAAGTTTTTTTCAAAAAGGGCTTGCAAAATTTCGTATTATCTTGTATACTAACAAAGTCAGCGGTTGAGAAAACCAAAGACATGATGGTCCGCTAGCTCAGCTGGTAGAGCACCTGACTCTTAATCAGGGTGTCCAGAGTTCGATCCTCTGGCGGATCACCATTTTTTTTGGCCGGATGGTCAAGCGGTTAAGACACCGCCCTTTCACGGCGGTATCGAGGGTTCGATTCCCTCTCCGGTCACCAACTTATGGGCGCTTAGCTCAGCTGGGAGAGCGTCTGCCTTACAAGCAGAATGTCAGCAGTTCGATCCTGTTAGCGCCCACCACAAAAGAAGACGATACATGCGTAACGCTGTATCGTCTTTTTTATTGCGTTTTTTGAGGGAGCGGGCGCACCGGGCGGGATTGCAGGGCAACCCCTGGTGCGCGCCCTGCGGAGATTGATCAACCACCAAACCTCTCAATAAGCAGGGATTTCCCCTTTTATCTCGAATAATACTTACCAATCCCTTTTTATCCTGAGGAAAGGAGGTCCCTATGGAACTGCAGCTTTTGTTTCTGGGTGTGGTGCTGCTGCTTGTGGAGGGGTTCATTCCCGGCTTTGGCCTGTTCGGCATCACCGGCATCCTGTGCCTGTTGGGGGCATTGTATTTCTTTCTGGGGGCCACGGCCCAGGCGGCGGCCCTAGTGGGCGGTATTCTGCTGGGGCTGGCGGTGCTGGGGTTCTGGGTGGTCCGCCGGGGACCCAAAAGCTGGCTGGGCCGGCAGGTGACCCTCCATCTCCGGTCCACCGCTGCCCAGGGCTATACGGGCAACGAAGACCGGAAGGACCTGGTGGGCAAAACCGGTGTGGCCCAGACGGTGCTCCGTCCTTCCGGACGGGCCCTGATCGATGGGGAACTGGTAGATGTGATCACCGAAGGGGAATTTTATGAACCGGGGACGGCCATCCGTGTGGTGGCAGCCACCGGAGGCCGGACCGTAGTCCGGAAGGAGGAAAACCCATGATTGCAATTTTAGGCAGTACCGTATTCCTGGTGGCCATCCTGGTCATCATTGTCCTGTTCCTGCACTTTGTTCCTCTGGGCCTGTGGATTTCCGCCATGGCCGCCGGGGTCAACGTGCACATCTTCACCCTGGTGGGCATGCGGCTCCGCCGGGTGATCCCTTCCAAGATCATCCTGCCTCTGGTGAAGGCCAACAAGGCCGGCCTGGATGTGAACGTGGACCAGCTGGAAGCCCATTATCTGGCCGGGGGGGATGTGGACCGGGTGGTGGATGCCCTGATCGCCGCGGAACGGGCGGCCATCCCTCTGACTTTTGAACGGGCGGCGGCCATCGACCTGGCCGGCCGTGACGTACTGGAAGCGGTCCAGATGAGCGTCAATCCCAAGGTTATCGAGACCCCGCTGATTTCTGCCGTGGCCAAGAACGGCATCGAGCTGAAGGTCCGGGCTCGGGTCACTGTCCGGGCCAACATCGACCGGCTGGTGGGGGGCGCCGGGGAAAGCACCATCATTGCCCGGGTGGGCGAAGGCATCGTCACCACCGTGGGGTCTTCGGAAGAACACACGGATGTGCTGGAGAACCCGGACCACATTTCCCGGACCGTGCTGAGCAAGGGACTGGATGCCGGCTCAGCTTTTGAAATCCTCTCCATTGATATCGCCGATGTGGACGTGGGACGGAACATTGGGGCCCAGCTGATGACGGACCAGGCGGAAGCGGACAAGAACATCGCCCAGGCCAAGGCCGAAGAACGCCGGGCCATGGCTGTGGCCAAGGAGCAGGAAATGCGGGCCTACACCCAGGAAATGCAGGCGAAAGTGGTGGAAGCCCAGGCTCAGGTGCCGGAAGCCCTGGCCCAGGCACTCCGGGAAGGCCATCTGGGGGTCATGGACTACTATCAGATGAAGAACCTGCTGGCGGACACCAAAATGCGGGAAAGCCTGGTGGCTGGCGGCCAGGAAGAACTGCCGCCCACCCGGAAACCGGAAAAATAACGGGAGGGGCCTATGAAAAGCGATTTGCTGCTGTTCCTGGTGTGGATTTTGTTCCTTCTGGGAAGCCAGCTGCTGAGAAAAAAGAAACGGCCCCTGAAAAAGTCCTCCCAATCGGTCCGGAAACCGGATCCGGGACCTTTCGTCTGTGAGGAGGCTCAGGCTCCTGCCCAAAAAGAGCCGTCCCTCCAGCCTACGGTAAAGCCCGTACGCAGTGACCTGGTGGAAGAAATCCGGGACCTGAAGCCCACAGTGGCTCCCCAGGTGGTGGAAAGCCGGGAGCGCCAGGCCAGACCTTCCGGTCACCCGGTGCTTTCCGGGGACCTGCGCCAGGGGATGCTCTGGTCCCTGGTACTGGGGGAACCCCGAAGCAAAAAGAGCTGGGCCCGGGAACAGAGAGAAAAAAGGGGCTTTTGAAGTGGGGGAGCTTAGGCTATAATTATAAAATATATAAGTAAAACATAAACCGTAGGGGCGCAGGCCGGTTGTCCCGCAGGATGTCAGGACAAATGGTGAATGGGCGGGCTGCCCGGCGTGCAGCCCCTACGGGTACGTTTGACACAGTTACAGGAAAAGGAAGGGATAAGATGAAGGAAGAAACGCAGCAGGCCCGGGGCAGCTGGGTGGACCGGTTTTTGAACGGAGTGGAGAAGGTCTGTGACAAACTGCCCCCTCCGGCCATTTTGTTCTGCATTCTGTTTGTCATTACAGCTTTGGCCGGAGCGGCTCTTTCTGCTTCCGGAATGAGCCTGGTGAACCCGGCCAACGGCAAGGCGGTCATGGCCCAGAATCTGTTTACCAAAGAGGGGATCAACTGGCTTTTGAGCAACATGGTGAAGAACTTCTCCGGGTTCGCCCCTCTGGGCCTTGTGATCACCATGACCCTGGCCATCGGTTTCTGTGAGGAAAGCGGCCTGTTGGTAAGCCTGCTCCGGCGGAGCATGAAGAACGTGCCCCCGGGAGTGGTGCCCTACCTGATTGCCTTTGTGGGCACCATGGGGAACATTGCCTCGGATACGGCTTCCGTGGTGATTCCCCCTCTGGCGGCCCTGGTGTACATCGGGGTGGGGAAGAACCCTCTGGTGGGGATGATCGTAGGATACGCCGGAGCCAACGCCGGCTTTACTGCCAACCTGATGATCGCCGGCACTGATACCCTGATGCAGGGGCTTACCAACCAGGCCCTGGACGGATTCCTGGGCAAAGGGGTCTACGCCGTGGACGTCACCTGCAACTGGTACTTTATGGTGGCTTCCACCTTCCTGGTGGCCCTGGTGCTGGGGTACACCTCCAAGCATCTTATCGAACCCCGGTTCGGGAAGTATGAAGCCAAAGAACTGGAAGCGGTCCAGGACCTGACGGAAACGGAAACAAAGGGGCTCCGCCGGGCCGGCTGGGTGAGCCTGGTGTACATTGCCATCATCGCCGTTGGCTTTTTCACCGGCATCCTGTCCAAGGACGGCCATACCCTGGTGGGTTCCCTGCTGCTGAAGGGGCTGATCCCCATCCTGTTCTTCCTGATGAGTTTTGCCGGGATCGCCTATGGGATGACCACCGGCAAGTTCAAGACTGTAAAAGATATCAACGGGGCCATGGTGAAGCAGATGTCTCACATGGGGTCCTATGTGGTGTTCTGCTTCTTCTGCGGCCAGTTCCAGGGACTGTTCAACTGGAGCAAAATGGGGACACTGCTGGCCATCGGCGGAGCAGATTTCCTCCAGAGCATGGGATTTACAGGCCTGCCTTTGTGCGTGACCTTTGTGCTGGTCTGTGCCTTCGTGAACATCTTCATGTCTTCCGGATCCGCCAAATGGGCCATCTTTGCTCCTATCTTCGTGCCCATGTTCATGCTGCTGGGGTACCATCCGGCTTTTGCCCAGCTGCTGTACCGGCTGGGGGATTCCCCGGGGAACAGTGTGACTCCCATGATGCCTTATCTGTGGATGATGCTCAGCGTGGCCCAGGAAAAATATGATCCGGACTGCACGGTAGGGACTTTCATCTCCAACCTGATTCCTCTGGCGGCGGTGCTCCAGGTGGTGTGGATCCTGTTCATGCTGGTGTGGGTTGCCCTGGATATCCCTCTGGGACCGGGTGTAACTGTCCATCTGCCGGCGGGAATTTTGTAAACCCGGTTGTTTCTTTGGACGGCAGCACGTATAATAAAGACAATAGTTTCATGAGGGGAGCATTCTATACGATGATCGAAACATCCAAGGGGGCGGAAAAGGCCGCAGAACTGAAACACAGCACTGATGTGCATACCAACTGTGCCCAGGCCGTGCTCCTGGCTTACCAGGACAAACTGGGCAAATCCACCGAAGAACTCCGGGCCCTGGGGTCCGCCTTCGGGGGAGGCATGGGAGGCATGGACGCCACCTGCGGTGCCCTCACCGGGGCCGCTGTGGTGCTGGGGCTGCTGGACAAAAGCGGCAAGCCGGCCAAGACGGTGATGAACGAAATCCTCCAGGAGTTCAAAGAAAAAGCCGGCGCCACCATCTGCCGGGACCTGAAAGGCGTGGGCACCGGGAAGATGCTCTGTTCCTGCGACGACTGCGTACGGCTGGCCGTCCTGGGACTGGAAAAACACCTGGGCTGAGGAACCAAAGGGGAAAATGTTGATAAAGCGGGGAGTTATCCACGAAAAAGTGGATAACTCCCCACTTGTCAACACAGGATAAGGAGGGCAAAATTGGATAAAAAGAATAAAGTGGACCAGGTCGATGAACAAATCATCCATATTTTGCGTCATCAGGGAAGGATTACGCTGCAGGAATTGGGTGAAAAAGTCCATCTTTCCGGGCAAGCCGTAAAAAATCGCATTGAAAAGCTGGAGGACAAAGGAATCATCCAACAGTATACGGTCAATGTAAATTGTCCTGTCTATGGTTATCCGCTTCATTCCCTGATCCGCCTGGAAGCAGGGATACCGCAAAAGACTCCTTTGGTAGTATTCTTGGCTCAATGCGGTTGTCAAGTACTCCATTGTTATCAGATTACTGGACGTCAGGTTTATGTTCTGGACATGTTTTTTCAGTCGGTGGAAGAACAGGAAAGAATTCTGGTGCAGCTTCAAAAATATGGCATTTGTACGGTTGATATGGTGCTAAAGAACCTGGAACTGCCGGAAACTTGAATTTTTCAACTCCGGACAAGAAAAGACTTGTTTTTTTCCATGGAGCGGGATTTCCTTTTTTTTTATAATTTTCTCATACAGCCAAAGTATCAAGGAGGAAAATGCAATGGAAATCCAGCAGATTCGCAACGCAACCAATAAAATCAAATTCGGAGGAGTGACCTTTCTTCTAGATCCATGGTTAGCTGACAAAGGGAGCATGGGATCCTTTGACGACATTACCCTAGAAAACTACCAGGTCCCGGACCCGGTAAAAATGGTGCTGCCCATGCCTTTTTACGGCTTGCCCCTGTCCAGAGAAAAAATCAGGGAAGGAGTGGATGCTTATATCGTTACCCATATCCATCCAGATCACATTGATGTGGCGGCAGATGGTACGGTAGGAAAATTTTTGGACAAGACTGTTCCCGTATTCGTCCAAAACGAAACAGATGCGGCCGTATTCCGGAAATCCGGGTTCCAAAGAGTACAGGTGCTCTCTGCAGAAGGGACCGTGTGGAAAAATGTAACGCTGACCAAAGTGCCGGCCAAACATGGAACTATGGTCTCCTGCGGCAATGCCATGGGCGTGGTTTTTCAGGCCCAGGGAGAAAAAACATTGTATGTGAGCGGAGACACTGTATGGTATCCTGGCGTGAAGCAAACGCTGGAAGCTTATTCTCCGGAAGTGGTTACAGTCAACGCCTGTGCAGCAGAGCTTGTGGGATTTGGCCGGCTGATCATGAATGATGAGGATGTGGAGTGTGTGGCCCGGACCGTACCCAGGGCAACAATCTTTATAACCCATATGGACAATGTGGCTCATGCTTCTTTGACCCGCTATGACATGAAAGGCAGGTTGGCCGGAAGAGGAGTCACCAATTATGTTATGCCACAGGATGGAGAAACGGTTTTGTTTTGAGTGGCAGCCCCCGGGCCTGGGGCCCCTCTGTGCGTTTGGTGATTTCTGGAGCGGGCCGCCGGGCCTGCGGCCCCTACGGTTCCTCTCTTCGCTCTGCACTCTTCCCTTTCTGTCCCGTATACGGTATAATTTAATTTTGTGAGTCCGCTCGGAACTGTTTTTTTCGACTGCGGGTTTTCCAAAACTGTACTTTTTGGAGGAATGACCATGAGAACAAAAGAAGAACTGCAGGGGGTCACCGAACTGGGCAGCGGCCATACGGTGTACCAGAATACCTATGCGCCGGAAGTGCTGGAATGTTTCCCCAACAAACATGAAGAGGCTCCCTACATGGTGAAGTTGAATTGCCCGGAATTTACCAGCCTCTGTCCCAAAACCGGCCAGCCGGATTTCGGCCGGATCGTGATCAGCTACATCCCGGACCATAAGCTGGTGGAAAGCAAATCCCTGAAACTGTACCTGTTTTCTTTCCGGAACAACGGGGATTTCCATGAGGACTGTGTGAACATCATCAAAAACGACCTGGTGAACCTGCTCCAGCCCAAATATCTGGAAGTGGCCGGCTATTTCAATCCCCGGGGCGGCATCAGCATCCTGCCCTTTGCCGTGTATTATCAGCCGGAATACAAAGACATGGCCCAGCGGAGAATGGAGGCCTTTGTCCATGAATAAGAAAGCACTGGTGCTGTCCAGCGGCGGGGTGGATTCCACCACCTGCGTCTCTGTGGCAGTGGAAGAATTCGGCAAAGGAAATGTGTCCACTGTATCCATTTTTTACGGCCAGAAACACCGGAAGGAACTGGAATGCGCCCGGAAGGTGGCGGACTACTACGGCCTGCCTCATTACGAGCTGGACCTGTCCAGGATCTTCCAGTATTCCAACTGTTCCCTGTTGGACCATTCCACGGAAAAGATCGTCCACAAAAGCTACGAACAGCAGATCGCGGAAAATGGAGAAGGAAAGGTATCCACCTATGTGCCCTTCCGGAACGGGCTCATGCTTTCTGCAGTGGCCAGCCTGGCCATGAGCATCTACGAAAAGGATGATGTATCCATTTTCATCGGAGCCCATGCAGATGATGCGGCCGGCAACGCCTATGCAGACTGCAGCGAAGCCTTCCTGGACGCCATGGGACGGGCCATTTCTCTGGGTACGTACAGCCAGTGCCATATTGTGGCGCCTTTTGCCAGCTGCAGCAAGGCCGGCGTGGTGAAACGGGGACTGGAGCTCCACACCCCCTATGAACTGACCTGGAGCTGCTATGAAGGCGGGGACAAACCCTGCGGCACCTGCGGTACCTGCATCGACCGGGCACGGGCTTTTGCCGCCAACGGGGTCAAAGACCCGGCACTGGAGGATTGATCATGTATACGGTAACCAAACGGATGGAAGTCAGCGGAGCCCACTGTCTCCAGCTTCCTTATAAAAGCAAATGCACCCATCTCCACGGGCACAACTGGATCATCGACGTGACCTGCCAGCGGGAAACCCTGGACGAAAACGGCATGGTGGTGGATTTCACCCACATCAAGGACGTGGTGATGCAGCTGGACCATGTCTTCATCAATGATATTGTGAAGACCAATCCTACGGCGGAAAATATTGCCAAATGGATCCACGATCAGATCCCCTTCTGCACACGGGTCTCCGTCCAGGAATCGGAAGGGAACGTGGCCATTTATGAAGACTGAAACATTTCCTGTGGTGGAGCTGTTCGACTCCATTGAAGGGGAGGGGAAGCGCACCGGCTATATGGCTGTGTTTGTCCGGTTCGCCGGATGCAACCTCCGGTGCAGCTACTGCGACACCGGCTATGCCCTGGAACGGTCCAATGCCCGGGATCACCTGACGGAAGGGGAACTGCTGGAACGGATCCGCAGCTATCCCTGGAAAAAGGTGACCCTCACCGGGGGAGAACCGCTGCTCCAGCCGCTGGATGGCCTGTGCCGGGCCCTTTCCCGGGAAGGGTATGAAGTGAACATCGAGACCAACGGGGCGGTCCCCCTGCTGGAGGAACGGCCCAAGGGCCTGTTCTACACCATGGACGTGAAATCTCCTTCTTCCGGGATGCGGGGACGGATGCGGATGGAAAACCTCACCCGGCTCACCGGAGACGATGTGGTGAAGTTCGTGGTGGGCAGCCGGGAAGATTTGGAGGACATGGACCGGGTGCTCCGGGAGTACACCCTCCGGAGCCAGGTGTATGTATCTCCGGTGTACGGAGCCATTGAGCCCAAAGAACTGGTGGAATTCGTCCGGGACCACAAGCTGGCCCAGGTCTGCATCCAGGTCCAGCTCCACAAGATCATCTGGGATCCGGAGATGAGAGGGGTGTAAAAAAAGGGGCTGTTGCTTATGCAACAGCCCCTTTTTTACACCCTGAACCGGGTGGTGCTTCCCTGATTGGTGGGGATGATTTCCAGCTGGGCGGAAATCCTTTCCTTTAATTCGGCCACGTGGGAGATGATGCCCACCAGCCGGCCGCCTTTCTGGAGTTCCAGCAGGGCGCTGATGGCACTGTCCAGGGTTTCCGGATCCAGGGACCCGAACCCTTCGTCCACCAGGATGGTGTCCAGGTGCAGGCCTCCGGCGTAGGATTCCAGCACATCGGACAGCCCCAGGGCCAGGGACAGGGAGGTGAAGAAGATCTCCCCTCCGGACAGGGTGGTCACCGCCCGGGCCTGGCCGGTAAAGGCGTCCATGATTTCCAGTCCCAGCCCCTGTTCCTTCCGGGCATCCACAATGTCCTGGCTCCGGTACAGACTGTACCGTCCCTGGCTGATCTTGTTCAGCCGCAGGTTGGCGGTTTCCAGCACATCGTCCAGCACCGCCTGGAGCACAAAGGAGGAGAAGGTCAGCTTCCGGCTGTTGTCCCCTTTGGCAGTGGAGGCCAGAAGGCCGATGGGTCCGTAGGCTTCCTGGAGCCGGGACAGGTCCTTTTCCAGTTTTTCCAGCTGCTTCAGGCTGGCTTCTTCCCGGCGGAGGGTTTCCTGGAGAGCCCCGGTCCGGGTGGCCAGGGTGTGGGCAGAGGTGCCGGTCTGCCGGACCGCTTCCTGGAGAGGTGCCAGGTCCGGAGGGGTCTTGTCCTTCAGCTGGTCCCCCAACAGCTTCAGTTCTCCCTGGAGGCTGTCCGTCTGCTGCCGGTACCGGTCCACCTGTTCCTGCCACAAGGGCTTGCTGGGTAGGGCTTTGTGGGCGGCCACAAAAGAATGCTGGTCCGGGAAGGGAGACTGCTCCAGAGCGGTCTTGTAGGCCTCCCGGTCCGCCTCGAAGGCCTTTTGGGCGGCAGCCAGGTTTTCTTCAGCGGTTTGGCAGGATCCGGCCGCCTGATCCGCTTCCGTCTGGGCCTTTTCCAGGGCTTTCTGTTTCCGGTTCAGCTGGGCGATTTTGGCTTCCATGGCCTGGGTCTTCCGGGCCAGTTCCTCCTGGGCCTGGCGGGTCTGGGTGGCAGGGTGGGGATGGTCCGGGGAACCGCACACCGGGCAGGGCTTCCCGGGAACAAGGGCCTGGGCCATCCGGACGGTTTCCCCTGAAACAGCGGTCATCCGGGCCAGCTGTTCCCGGACCTGGGCCATCTGTTCCTGGAGGGCATGGGTGTTGGTTTCCGTGGCGGAAGCCAGCTGCTGCCGGAGGGTTTCCTGGGCGGCTTTCAGGGTCTCCCGGGCCCGGGCCAGCAGCCCTTCCGCCGCATCCAGCCGGGCCTTGGCCTTCCGGGTCCGGTCGTAGATGGGGTGGAGCTTCAGGGCCTCTTCCAGCCACTGGAGCTTCTGTTGGAGTTCCTGGATGGCCGGTGCCTGCTGGAGCAGGGTTTCCTTCCGTTTCTGGCCCTCCTGCCAGCGCTGGAAGGTGTGGGCCAGCTGCTGGGCCTGCTGGAGGGCTTCCAGGGCGGCGGCTGAGGCTTTCTGGGCTTCGGCGGCCTGGGCTTCCAGGGCTTTGGCCTGCTGCTTTTCTTCCTGGATCCGTTCCTTCAGGGCGGCAGGATTGTTGGTACCGGCACTTTCCAGCAGCAGCTGGTATTTCTGCCGGCATTCCTCATATTCCTTTTTCAGGGTCTTGGCACGGGCGTCCAGGGCTTCTTCCAGGGCGCTGTACTGGCCGGTCTTGAACAGGGTTTCCAAGATGGTTTTCCGTTCCTTGGAATCTGCCACCAGGAACCGGCGGAATTCTCCCTGGGGCAGCACCATCAGCTGCCGGAACTGCCGGGCCTGGAACCCCAGGAGCTGTTCCACCGCCCGGGTCACGGAGCTGTTGGAGGTACCCAGCACCTTCCGGTCCCCTTCCGGGAGAATCTCCACCAGGGAGGCACCGGCAGGCACGGTCCGGGTTCCTTCTCCCCGCTGTTTGTTCAGCACCTGTTCCGGGGTCCGGGTCACTTCATACGCCCGGTCCCGGTTCCGGAAGGTGAACCGGACTTCTGTTTTCCGGTCCGGGGTGGCATAGTCGCTGCGCAGGGACCGGTTGTCCCGGAGATCCCCGCTGGGGGTGCCATAGAGAGCAAAGGTGATGGCATCCAGGATGGTGGTCTTGCCGCTTCCGGTGGGGCCGGTGATCAGGAAGAACCGGTTGTCTCCCAGCCGGGTAAAGTCGATGGTCTCTTCGTTGGCGTAGGGACCGAAGGCGGTCATCACAAGTTTCAGCGGGCGCATCAGGCTTTCCTCCCTTCCTGGTTCACGGCATCGGCAATCTGGTGGAACAGGGCTTTTTCTCCCTCTGTCAGATCCCGGCCCTGGACTTCCTGGAAAAAGGCCTGGAACAGGTCGTCGGTGGAAAGCCCCTTCCGCTGGGCGGTGGCGGCTGCTTCTGTTTCCACAGGCTGGAGCCGTTCATAGCCCAGCTGGAGGATCTGGGGGTACACCTGTTCCAGCCGGTGCTTGGCATCCAGGATGGGCACCCGGTCCGTAAGCTGGATCTGGAGATAGTCCTGGAGATGATCGGTCCGGGGGTTCTCCAACAGGTCCCGGAATTCTCCCTTCAGTACCGCCAGTTCGTGGGGAGCCTTAAGGGGAACGGTTTCCACGGAAATGTCTCCTTTGCCGTCCAGGTCCACAATGTGGACGGCTTTTTTCTGGCTGGCTTCTGCAAAGGAATATTTCAGCAGGGAGCCACAGTACCGGACCCGGGGACTGTTGTTCTGGCAGGCGTGGAGATGTCCCAGGGCCGTATAGTGGAAGTCTTTGAAGCAGTCGATGCTCACGGTGGTGGCCCCGCCGGCGGCCAGGGGCCGTTCGCTGTCCGGGGTGGTCTGGGCCCCGGTGAGGAACACATGGGCCAGGGCCACTTTCCGGGCCCGGGTAGGGATCTGCCGGAGAATCCGTGCCACCTGCCACTGGAGGGCGGCTTCATGGGTGGGCTGCTTTTCCCCGCTCAGTTCTGTGGCGGTGAGAGGTTCGCAGTAGGGGAGGGGAGCAAAGTATACGGGCCCGTCCCCATCTTCCAGCACCACCGGATGGGTATCCGGATCCACCGGTCCGGTGATGTACAGCTGCCGGGCGGCAAAAAGGGCCTGGCCAAAGTTCAGCCGGTCCGGGTTGTCGTGGTTGCCGGCAATGAGCAGGGTGGGAATCTTCAGATCCAGCACCAGATGGCGGAGGGTTTCGTCCAGCAGGTTTACCGCTTCCGTGGGAGGGACGGCCCGGTCGTACACATCCCCGGCCACCAGAAGGGCATCCACCTTGTATTCCCGGGCCAGGTCCAGGATCTGGTCCAGGGCGGCCCGCTGGTCCTCCAGCAGGTGGAGACCATGGAAGATCCGGCCCAGGTGCCAGTCAGAAGTATGTAAAAATCGCACAGCAAAGCCTCGCTTTCGTGAAAGTTGTTTTTATCATCATAACACGAAGGGGAGTGCAGAGTGAAGAGCGAAGAGATGGAACGGCGGCAATCAGACGAATGGCTGCAATGCCGCAGGATGCGCGCCCTGATTGAACTCCCAGTCACTAGTCTCCAGCTGAATGAGAAATTTGCAGGCAAATTTTTGAACGTGTAAATCGGTACCGCAGGGGCTGCACGCCGGGCAGCCCGATTTCTTGTACCATACTTCGGGGCAACGGCGTAGGGGTTCGCCGCAGGCAAACCCATCCCGGCCGCCTGGAGGGCAAAAACTTCTATACTCATCCACCCGTGAGGGCTCTCCGCCGGGAGGGCAGACCCGTTCGTCCCTGGCGGGAGGCTCACAGCCTATCGCCTTGCCCTGTCGGTCAAAGGCTGCGGCTACGGACCAGGAAGCCGGACCCTATCGCCCGCGTGCTCCACCCCAGGAGCGACAACACCCGATGTTGTCCCGCCGACTCCTCCTGGGCCTGCCCTCCCAGCTCCCGAAGAATCGACGTATACTCACACAGAATACCAGCAAGGCCGATTCCTCTACCAACTTGTGTCCCCCTGAAAGGGGGAAAGGACCCGTGCTTGCACGGGTAGGGGGGGGCCTGGGGGCCAGGAGTTTCTAACGGAAGAAAGTACAAAGCTTCTGGCCGAACCCCACCACCATGCTGCGCATGGTCCCCAGCTACGGCATAAGCGACCTCGCTATCCGCTAAAGCGGATGCTCCCTGCTTACGCCCCTTTCAGGGGACGGACAGAAACAAAACTATAAATATAAGTTCAATGCTCCTGCCAATCACTCCTTTGTTGTCGGCAGGTCCTGCAAAATATTGGCTGTCGCCGATGCCACCACCATCCTGAGATTGACTGAAAAGAATCAATCGTTTTAAAATAATGAGAGAATGGGGAGGGAGTTATTATGAAAAAAGCATTGGTGATCCTTGTTGCTTTATTATCCACTCTGTGTCTGGCTGCACCGGCACTGGCCTATCTGGGCAATCCGCGGACGATGAAATTCCATAATGATAATTGCCGGACCATCAGGCATCGAGAAAATTTTGTTGAAATCGACAGCCGGGAAGAAGCCATTGAAGAAGGGTATGTACCTTGCCAGGTTTGTTATCCGTAAACAGATTTTAATGTTAGGCACGAATTAAATTTTATGAATTTGCCAAAAAGGAAGGCTTTTATCCTGCAGGTTCAGGCAGCATGCGCTACTGACAGGAGCGAAGGCCTTTCCTTATTTTTTGAAAGAGGATAGTCTTCCGGAGGAAAGAAAATCTAAAATTTTATCGATCCATGGGCGAGGCAGAAACGTATCATTCCTGCCCATCATTGGACAGCCAGGGACTTTGGTATAAGAGGTAAAAAATTGCCCTTCGGGAGGCCGGGAAGGGTTTGCCTTCGGCGCTCCCCTACGGCGTCTTCGGCGAAATAAGGGTGCTGTATTTTTATCCCGTTCCTGTATTCAGTATGGTGCTGGTTCTGTCCATTGGCCCGAGACTCGAGAACCTTGACCCCTATCCGAGACCCAATAAAACAGGACCTGCGATTTTAGCAGTCCAGGAATAAAAATTTCACCCCTCCCTCACTTCCATCATGTATAATAACAGGATATGGATGCAGGAGGGATTGTTATGCGCAGACTGTTTGGAATCCTGGCTTTTTGCCTTTTGATGGTGCTGCCGGCGCCCCGGAGCCAGGCGGCCATGATCAGCCAGAAACAGGAAATCGAAATGGGACAGCAGGTGGCTCAGCAGCTGGAGAACCACTACGGCCTGGTCCAGGATGACGAGATCCAGGACCGGGTGAACCGGATCGGCCAGAAGCTGCTCCAGAACGGCACCCGTCCCGGCCTTACCTATACCTTCAAGGTGCTGAACACCCCGGATGTGAACGCCCTGGCCTGTCCGGGGGGCTTCATTTACGTGTACAAGGGTCTCCTGGATTATATGACCAGTGACGACGAACTGGCAGCGGTGCTGGGCCACGAAATCGGCCATATCGAAAAACGCCACACGGTCCATCAGATGGAACAGCAGATGGCTCTGTCCCTCTTGACCCTGCTGGCAGGGGTGGTTTCCGGTGATCCGGGGGCAGGGATGGTGCTGGCCTCCACGGCCAGCCAGGCCCTGCTGGCCGGCTACAGCCGGAAGGACGAACGGGAGGCGGATCAGGAAGGCTTCCGGCTGTCCAACCTGGCCGGGTACAATCCCTACGGGTCCTATGTGACCATGGCCAAACTGGAGGATATGAGCAAGGATATGGGGAATCCGGGGTACGGGCTCTTTGCCTCCCATCCGGAACCGGAAGTGCGGATGGCCAAGGCCCTGAAATGGACGGAGCCCCTGAAAATCCCGGAAAAGGTCACAGTGAAGACCGACGGTACGGCTGCCGTCAGTCTGGGGGACTGGTCTTTTCCCATTACGGAAACCGCCGGCTACGACAAGCCGGAATACCGGGCACGGCTTATGGCCGGGGCCCTGTACCTGGCCTGGAAACGGGGAAACCTGGATGAATCCCATTTCATGACCGTGGACGGGGACCGGTGGTCGGATGTTTATTATGAAGACATCCGGGTGCTCCGGGTCTACCCCCAGGACAACCAGGAAAACGGGAACACCGGGGAACTGGCCCTGAAAATCGCGGCCCGGCTCCAGGCCTGGGCCAAAATCGCCAGGCAGCAGCCGGCTCCCCAAACAGCTCCGCCGGTCCCTCCGGCACCGGCGGCGGAAAAGGAAGGAACCAACCATGAAAAATCTTGAAGCACTGGATCAGGAACCCTATCTGTGGGACTATCTCCAGACGGTCCAAAAGCCCATTGTGCTCTACGGTATGGGCAACGGGGCGGATGCCATCCTGGACCGCTGCGGCCGGCTGGGCATCCCGGTGGCCGGGGTCTTTGCCAGTGATGAATTTGTCCGGGGCCAGGAGTTCCGGGGCTACAAAGTGAAGACCTATAAGGAAATGAAGGCAGAACTGGGGTCTTTTGTGATTCTCATCGCCTTTGCCAGTGAACGGCCGGAAATCCTCCGGCGGTTCTTCCATCTGGGGGAGGAACAGGAAACCTATGCCCCCCATCTGCCCCTGTTCGGGGACACCAACCTGGTGACTCCGGCCTGGATCCGGGAAAACCGGGGAGTGCTGGATCGGGTGTACGGCAAGCTGGCGGATGATGCCAGCCGGCAGGTAATGGAGGATATCCTTCGGTACAAAATCACCGGGAAGCTGGAGTACCTGTCCCGGACCACGGACCGGCGCCGGGATCTGGAGACCCTGTTTTCCTTTACGGATAAGGAAAGCTACGGGGACCTGGGAGCCTACAACGGGGACACCATCCGGGAATTCCTGGAGCTCACCGGGGGCCATTATGACCATCTGTATGCAGTGGAACCGGATCCGAAGAACTTCGCCAAGCTCCAGAAATACGTGGAAACGGAACAGCTGGGCCGGTGCAGCCTATCCCCGGAAGGAATCTGGGCCCAGCCGGCGGAGCTGCTCTTTGCCGCCCGGGGCGGCCGGATGTCCGCCCTGGAACAGAACGGAAAAAAGACCCTGCCGGTGACCTGTCTGGATGATCTGGTGGGGGACCGGCCCCTGACCTGTCTCAAAATGGATGTGGAAGGGGTGGAAAAGGAGGCCCTCTCCGGAGGGGCCCGGGTGATCCGCCGCTGCCGGCCCAAAATGCTCCTGGCAGGCTATCACCACGATGATGACCTGTGGGAGATCCCCCTGGAACTGTGGAACCTGGTGCCGGAGTACAGAATCTATCTCCGCCGCCATCCCTATGTACCCTGCTGGGAGATTAATTTTTTCGTGACTTTGTAAAATCTGGGGTGTATGTTACAAAATAAAAAGATGCACAGAAAAAAACGGGGCGAAATGCCCCGTTTCGTTGCTCCCGGGGCCGGGATATGTTAGAATGGAACAATAGACCAAACAGCAATCCCGGAAACAGCAAAGGGAAATCAGAAGGAAAGAAGGATGGAAGAGATGAAGCTGTGGAAGAAAGGGTTCCTCCTCCTGACGGCACTGGCCGTGGGACTGACGGCAGGCTGCGGGGGTACCCAGAAAACAGGGGACAAGAAGAACGTGAAGGTGGGGGTGGTCCAGCTGGTGGAACACCAGGCCCTGGACGCCGCCAACAAGGGATTTGTGGACGGCCTGGCCGCCGGAGGCTTCAAGGAAGGGGAGAACCTGACCCTGGACCGGCAGAATGCCCAGGCGGACCAGTCCAACCTCCAGACCATTGCTCAGCGGTTCGCCAACAACAAGGAGGACCTGATCTGCGCCATTGCTACCCCGGCGGCCCAGACTGTGGCCAATGTGACCCGTGACATCCCCGTTGTAGGCACGGCCATTACCGATTACAAGGAAGCCAAGCTGGTGAAGGATCCGGAAAAACCCGGCACCAATGTGACCGGTACCACGGATATGAACCCCATTGACAAGCAGCTGGATCTGCTGCTGAAGATCGTGCCCAAGACCAAGACCATCGGCATCCTGTACAATTCCAGCGAAATCAACTCCCAGATCCAGGTGAAGAAAATGAAGGAACTGGCGGAAGCAAAGGGGCTCACCGTACGGGAAGCCACGGTTTCCAGCGTCAACGATATCCAGCAGTCCGCCCAGAGTCTGGTGGGCCAGGTGGACGCCATTTACGTGCCTACGGACAACGTGATCGCCTCTGCCATGCCGGTGCTGGCAAAGATCACCAACCCGGCCAAGATCCCGGTGATCTGCGGGGAAGAGGGTGTGGTGAAAAGCGGGGCCCTGGCCACCATCGGCATCGACTACTACAAACTGGGGTATCAGACCGGTCTCATGGCAGCCAAGATCCTGAAAGGGGAAGCCAAACCCCAGACCATGCCCATTGAAAAACAGAAGGACATGAAAGTGACCATCAACGAAACCACGGCGAAAGAACTGGGAATCACCCTTCCGGAAGATGTGCTGAAGGGTGCCTCCCTTGTGAAGTAAAGCAGGAGGGGAAGAATCATGAAAAAAAGTTGGAAGGCAGCGGCCGCTCTGGCCATGATTGCCGTAATGCTGGGAGCAGCCGGCTGCGGCGGAGATACGAAACAGTCCGGGAAGAACAAGACCTATCAGGTGGGGGTCCTCCAGCTGGTGGAACACCCGGCTTTGGATGCAGCCAACAAGGGATTTGTGGACGGCCTGAAATCCAAGGGCTTTGAAGAAGGGAAGAACATCAAGTTCGACAAACAGAACGCCCAGGGGGATCAGTCCAATCTCCAGACCATCGCCCAGCGGTTCGTGAGCAACAAGGTGGACCTGGTGTGCACCATCGCCACCCCGGCGGCCCAGACCATGGCCAACGCCACCAAAGAGATTCCCATTGTGGGCACCGCCATCACCGACTACAAGGTGGCCAAACTGGTGAAGGACAACAACCAGCCCGGCACCAACGTCACCGGCACCACGGACATGAACCCGGTGGAGGCCCAGATCGACCTGCTGGTAAAGATCATGCCCAGAGCCAAGACCGTGGGCTTCATCTACAATTCCAGTGAAGTGAATTCCCAGCTCCAGATCGAACTGGCCAAAAAAGCCGCGGCGGCCCGGGGACTGAAGACTGTGGAAGCCACGGTGTCCAGTGTCAACGACATCCAGCAGGCGGCCCAGAGCCTGGTGGGGAAAGTGGATGCCCTGTACGTGCCTACGGACAATGTGCTGGCTTCCGCCATGCCCAACCTGATCAAGATCACCGACGAAGCCAAGATCCCCGTGTTTTGCGGGGAAGCAGGGATGACCAAGGCCGGCGGGGTGGCCACCCTGGGCATCGACTACTACAAGCTGGGCTTCCAGACCGGGGAAATGGCGGCGGACATCCTGTCCGGCAAGTCCAAACCTCAGAACATGGCCATCCAGTCCCAGAAAACCTTCACCGTGACTCTCAACGAAGCCCAGATCAAAAAACTGGGGCTGACGGTGCCCGATGATATCCTGAAAGAAGCCAAAGGAGCCAAATAACCCATGATCGATCTGTTACTGCCGACTGTTTCCCAGGGCCTTTTGTGGTCTCTCCTGGCCCTGGGTGTTTATATCACCTTCCGGGTGCTGGACATTGCGGACCTGACCGTGGAAGGATCCTTCCCCCTGGGGGCCTCTGTGGCCGTCACCCTTCTGGTGAAGGATGTGAACCCGGTGACCGCCATCCTGGCTGCCGCCCTGGCCGGAGGACTGGCCGGGGTGGTCACCGGACTGCTCCACACCAAACTCCGGATCCCTGCCCTGCTGGCCGGGATCCTCACTATGATCGCCCTGTATTCCGTGAACCTGCGGATCATGGGCAAAGCCAATGTGTCCCTGTTGGGGAAGGATACCGCCTTTACCCTGCTGGAAAGCGCTTTCGGAGTGGCTTATTCCCAGGCGGTGCTCCTGGTTGGCGTCCTGGCCTGTGTGCTGTTTTCCGTGCTCATGTACTGGTTCTTCGGTACGGAAATCGGGGCGGCCATCCGGGCCACCGGGTACAATCCCCAGATGATCCGGGCCCAGGGGGTGGACACCAACATCATGCTGCTCATTGGCCTGTTCTTCAGCAATGCCCTGGTGGCCGTGGCCGGTGCCCTGGTGGCCCAGAGCAACGGATTCGCTGATGTGGGCATGGGAGTGGGGACCATCGTCATCGGCCTGGCCTCTGTGATCATCGGGGAAGTGCTGTTCGGTACCCGCAGCTTCAAAAATTCCCTGATCTCCGTGATCCTGGGCTCCATTGTGTACCGGCTGGTGATCGCCATTGTGCTCCAGATGGGGATGCCGCCCAATGACCTGAAACTGTTTACGGCGGTGCTGGTGGCCATTGCCCTGAGCCTGCCCATGGTCAAAGGGAAGTTCCAAAGCAGAAAGGCGGGGATCTGATGCTGGACATCAAACATTTATCCAAAACGTTCTTCCCGGGGACGGTCAACGAAAAAAAGGCCCTTACCGATGTGAACCTGCACATGGAACCGGGAGATTTCATTACCATTATCGGAGGCAACGGGGCTGGGAAATCCACCCTCTTGAACTCCATTGCCGGGGTATTCCCCATCGATGGAGGACAGATTCTCATCGACGGGGTGGATGTGAGCAAGATGCCGGAACACAAAAGGGCCCGGTACATCGGCCGGGTGTTCCAGGATCCCATGATGGGTACGGCTGCCGGGATGATGATCGAAGAAAACCTGGCCATTGCTTCCCGCCGGGGTAAGACTCCCGGGCTTTCCTGGGCCCTGAAGGACAGCGACCGGGAAAGATTCCGGGAGATGCTGAAGGAACTGGACCTGGGCCTGGAAGACCGTCTCACCAGCCGGGTGGGGCTGTTGTCCGGAGGCCAGCGGCAGGCGCTGACCCTTTTGATGGCGGCCATGAACCAGCCCAGGATCCTGCTTTTGGACGAACATACCGCCGCTCTGGATCCCAAAACAGCAGAAAAGGTGCTGAACATGACCCAAAAGGTCATTGCACGGGACCATTTGACATCTCTTATGATTACGCATAATATGAGAGATGCACTGCGCTTCGGCAACCGGCTGATCATGATGAACGCCGGCCGGATCGTGGTGGATGTGAATGCAGAAGAAAAGGCCAAACTGACCATTCCGGATCTGCTGGCCCTGTTTGAAAAAGCGTCCGGCTCTGCACTGGACAACGACCGTATGATGCTCAGCTGAGACATCAGCCAAATTGAGGGGGTTTAAACCGATTATGAAAAAAATTCCATTTATCACCAAAGCACAGGTGGAAAAACTGGCAGAAAAATATCCGACACCGTTCTATGTCTATGATGAAAAGGGCATCCGGGATACGGTGCGCAGCATCAACAAGGCCTTTGCCTGGAATAAGGGGTTCAGAGAATATTTTGCCGTGAAGGCCACGCCCCTGCCCGGGATCCTGAAAATCATGAAGGAAGAAGGCTGCGGCACGGACTGCTCCTCCTATCCGGAACTGCTGCTGTCCGACGTATGCGGGTTCAAAGGCCATGAGATCATGTTCTCTTCCAACGATACCCCTGTGAAGGATATGCAGGAAGCCTACAAACTGGGAGCCATCATCAACCTGGACGATTTCACCATGATCGATTTCCTGGAACAGGTGGCGGCCATTCCTGAAACCATCTGCTGCCGGTTCAACCCCGGGGGTGTCTTTGCCCTGGGCAACGACATCATGGACAATCCGGGAGATTCCAAATACGGCATGACCCGGGATCAGCTCCGGGAGGCTTTCAAGATCCTGAAGGCCAAGGGGGTGAAGCATTTCGGCATCCATGCCTTCCTGGCCAGCAACACGGTGACCAATGAATACTATCCGGAACTGGCCCGGCAGCTGTTCCAGCTGGCGGTAGATATGAAGAAGGAAACCGGTGTGGCCGTGGACTTCATCAACCTGTCCGGCGGGGTAGGGATCCCTTACCGGCCGGAACAGACCCCCAATGACATTGCGGTCATCGGGGAAGGCGTCCGGAAGGTCTATGAAGAAGTGCTGACTCCGGCGGGCATGGGGAATGTGTCCCTGTTTACGGAAATGGGCCGCTTCGTCACCGGGCCTTATGGGGCGCTGGTCACCAAGGTCCTCCATTTCAAACACATCTACAAGGAATATGTGGGAGTGGATGCCTGTGCCGCCAACCTGATGCGTCCGGCCATGTACGGGGCCTACCATCACATTACGGTGCTGGGGAAGGAAAATGAACCCTGCGACCATACCTACGATGTTACCGGGGGCCTGTGTGAAAACAACGACAAATTCGCCATCGACCGGAAACTGCCGAAAATCGACAAAGGGGATTATCTCTTCATCCACGATGCCGGGGCCCACGGTTCTGCCATGGGATACAACTACAATGCCAAGCTGTGGTGTGCGGAACTGCTGCTGAAGGAAGACGGTTCTGTGGAACTGCTCCGCCGGGCGGAAACGGAAAAGGATTATTTCGCCACATTGGACTTCACCGGTCTTTTTAAGGATCTGTAATGAACGGGCAGGAAAAGGAGAAGACCCTCCAGGGTATGCTCCACATTCCCAACTTGAAACTGAAACTGGCTTTTGAAGGGATCCTGGTGGGAATCGCCACCGGTCTGTGCATAACGGTGCTCCGGCTGTGCCTGGGCTTTGTGGCTAAAAACCGGGCCAGGATGGTCACTTTCCTCCAGAATGTACCTCCTGCCTATACCCTGATCTGGGTGGCCTGCCTTTTGCTGGCGGCGGTGATCATCGCCGCACTGGTGCGCTGGGCCCCCATTGCCGGAGGCAGCGGCATCCCTCAGGTCCGGGGGATCGTACTGGGCCTGGAAAAAAGCACCCACTGGGCCCGGGTGATCCTGGTGAAGCTTCTGGATACCTCCCTGGGCATCGGGGCCGGGCTGTCCATGGGCCGGGAAGGACCTTCGGTGCAGATCGGGGCCATGACCGGCCAGGGCATCGGCAATGCCCTGAACAACACCAACCTGGAAAAACGGGCTCTCATCAGCAGCGGAGCCGGAGCGGGCCTGGCCGCCGCCTTCAACGCCCCCATGGCCGGGGTCATGTTCACCATGGAAGCCATCCACAAGAACCTGTCCGCCATTGTCATGGCACCGACGCTGATGGCCTGCATGACCACCACCGTGCTGGTCCACTGGGTTTTCGGGGTGGAGACGGTGCTGGCCATTCCCCCCATGCCCATCCTGCCGGTGGAACTGCTGCCCCAGGTAATCGGCCTGGGACTGGTGTCCGGGTTCATCGGGGTGGCCTTCAACAAAGGGTCCCTGGGCATCGGGAAGTTCTACAGCCTGCCGGTGTTCCGGAAGCCCTGGATGAAGATCGCCTTTCCCCTGCTGCTGACCATTCCCCTCACTTACCTGCTGCCCCAGGTGCTGGGAGCCGGGGACGGGATTATCGAAGCCATGGTGAGCCTGGAAGGGACCTTGAGCCTGGTGCTGGTGATCCTCATCGGGAAATTCATCTTCACCATCCTCAGCACCGGGTCCGGTGCCCCCGGGGGCAGCCTCCAGCCCATGCTGGTGCTGGGGTCCCTGGTGGGCAGCCTGTACGGGAACCTGCTGGTCCAGCTGGGAATCCTGCCGGAAGCCTACCGGCTGAACATGGTGGTGTTCGGCATGGCCGGCCTGTTCGCCGGGTCCGTCCGGGCACCGGTCACCGCCATCCTGCTGCTGCTGGAAATGACCGGACGGTTCTATCACCTGGTGCCTCTGGGCATCGTGACCCTGTTTGCCTATACGGCCGGGGAACTGGTCCATGACACGCCCATTTTCGATGCCATGCTGGAACGGGCTCTCCGGAGCAATCCCAAGGTGAAGA
The DNA here is from genome assembly GCF_052122235.1 of Acidaminococcus sp. HCP3S3_H5. NCBI lineage: Bacteria > Bacillati > Bacillota > Negativicutes > Acidaminococcales > Acidaminococcaceae > Acidaminococcus > Acidaminococcus sp. HCP3S3_H5. Next base: position 82,019 of record NZ_JBQKCS010000003.1, on the reverse strand, counting down.
ACATCCTGGAAGCTCCGGCGGAGCAGATGCTGGTGGAAATCGCCGTGGAAGGAGGCTCCCGGGTGGAAGGGAAGACCCTCCAGGAAATCCGCCTGCCGGGACGGGCCCTGGTGGTCTGCGTCCGGCGGGGGGATCAGGACATGATCCCTCAGGCGGATACCATGCTCCTGGGCGGAGATTACGTGTACATCATTCCCAACCACGCCCGGCTCTATCAGCTGAACCGGCTGTTCAAGACGAAGATGGGGGAGTAAGGGGACGAAGGAATCCGCCTGCGACCCAAGGGGACTGTTGCTCTGCAACAGTCCCCTTTTTCATGGTATAATAAAATTTAGAGTACACGGGAGGTGAATGCCATGGAAGAGGACAGTCTTTTTGCGGCTCCGGCGGAGGAGCCGCTGGCGGCCCGGCTGCGGCCCCGGAACCTGGACGAATTCGTGGGGCAGAAGCATCTTTTGGGGCCGGGGAAAATCCTCCGGAACCTGATCGAAGAGGACAAAATCTCCTCCATGATCTTTTGGGGGCCTCCGGGGGTGGGGAAGACCACCCTGGCCCAGATCATCGCCCATACCACAAAAGCCAATTTCATCAACTTTTCCGCAGTGACCAGCGGCATCAAGGACATCCGCACGGTGATGCAGCGGGCCGATGACAACCGGCGGTTCGGGGCCCGGACCATTGTATTCGTGGACGAAATCCACCGGTTCAACCGGGCCCAGCAGGATGCCTTCCTGCCCTTTGTGGAAAAAGGGGCCATCATCCTGATCGGAGCTACTACGGAAAACCCCTCCTTTGAAGTGAACGGGGCGCTCCTGAGCCGCTGCAAGGTGTTTGTGCTGAAGGCCCTGACCCAGGAGGACATCAAAGGGATCCTGCTGCGGGCCCTGAAGGATCCCCGGGGGTTCGGGAATGAAAGGGTCCATCTGGAAGAAAAAGATCTGGAGTTCCTGGCCCAATTGTCCAACGGAGATGCCCGGTCCGCTCTGGCTACCCTGGAAATGGTGGTCCTCAACGGGGAACGGAAACCGGACGGAATCCATATTTCCCGGGAACTGATTGAGCAGTGCACCGGGAAAAAGGCCCTGCTCTATGACAAATCCGGGGAAGAACACTACAATCTGATTTCCGCCCTCCACAAATCCATGCGGAATTCCGACCCGGATGCGGCGGTATACTGGCTGGCCCGGATGCTGGAAGCCGGGGAAGATCCCCTGTACATTGCCCGGCGGGTGGTCCGGTTCGCCAGCGAGGACGTGGGCATTGCGGATTCCCGGGGGTTGGAGATCGCGGTGGCGGCCTATCAGGCCTGCCATTTCATTGGCATGCCGGAATGTTCCGTAAACCTGACCCATGCGGTGATCTATCTGTCCATGGCCCCCAAATCCAACGCCATGGAACTGGCCTACAATGAGGCCAAAGCCGACGCGGTGCAGCATCTCAACGAACCGGTGCCCCTCCAGATCCGGAACGCTCCCACCAAACTTATGGGAGAGCTGGGGTATGGGAAGGGGTACCAGTACGCTCATGACACCAAGGAGAAAATGGCAGCCATGCAGTGTCTTCCGGACGGGCTGAAGGACCGGAGTTACTACCATCCCACGGAACAGGGGCTGGAGGCCCGGTACAAAGAGCGGCTCCGGCAGATCAAGGAATGGAAAAAGCAGCACGGTCTGTAAATGCAATAGAAATAGCACAGATTTGTCATGATTTTGTTACATCATTTCAATAAGATAGAAATTGCGTGAAAGAAGGAATGGTTATGATTCTTGGCATTGGTGTGGATATCCTGGAAGTGGGCCGGATGGAACGGGCCCTGAAGCAGCCTGGGTTCAAGGAAAAGACCTTTACCCAGGATGAAATCGCTTACTGCGAAACGAAAGGGGCCCACAGCGTGGAATCCTATGCGGCCCGGTTTGCGGCCAAGGAAGCCCTGGGCAAGGCCCTGGGCACCGGGATCCTGCCGGGACAGCTTCAGCAGGTGGAAGTGCTCACCGATGAAAAGACGGGAGCCCCCCGGCTCCATCTTATGGGCCAGCTCCGGGTGGCGGCTCTCACCCGTCAGGTGGAACGGGTCCATGTAAGTCTCAGCCATACGGCGGAAAATGCCATTGCCCAGGTACTGTTGGAGGAATAAGATGAAACTGATTGCAAGTGCAGCCATGAAGAAAGTGGATACCAAGGCCATCGGGGAAATGGGGATCCCGGAAGCCGTCCTGATCGAAAACGCCGGCCGTGCAGTGGCCGACGCCGCCCTGGAACTACTGGGGAATCCCCGGGAAAAACGGGTAATCCTGCTGATCGGCAAGGGGAACAACGGGGGAGACGGCCTGGCCGCCGCCCGGTTCCTGCTGAAGCGGGGAGCCCTGGTGACCCTGGTGCTGGCGGAAGCTCCGGAAAGTTTCGGCCCGGGAGCCGCTCTCCAGTACAAGATCTGCCAGAGCTTCCCCTTCACCATCCTCCGGTGGGAAAAGGACCAGAATGAGGTGCTCCAGGCCTGCGCCCAGGGTGATCTGTTCATTGATGCCCTGTTGGGGACCAGTTTCCACGGAAAAGTTCGGGAGCCTATCCGGTCCCTTCTGGAAACTCTCCAGATGGTGCCGGTGCCGGTATTGGCGGTGGACATCCCCAGCGGGGTGGAAGCGGACCACGGATACACGGACCTGGCCCTCCATGCCCGGGCCACCGTGACCATGATCGCCCCCAAACCGGGACTGTACCTGTATCCCGGTGCCGAATATACGGGAAAGATCATCCTGGCGGACCTGAATACGCCCCCTTCCCTGGTGCTGGAAGCGGAAAGCTCTGCGGAACTTCTCACGGAAGACCTGGTCCGCCATGTGCTGCCCAAACGGCCTCCCAATGCCCACAAGGGCATGAACGGCCGGGTGGGGATCCTGGCCGGGAGCCTGGGCTACGCCGGAGCGGCGGAACTGTGCTCCAAGGCGGCAGTCCGGGCAGGCGCCGGCCTGGTGACTCTCTACACCCAGCCGGAAGTGCTCCAGCCTCTCATCATCAAATCCACGGAAGTGATGGTGCGGCCGGTGACGGAAGCCAGCCTGAAGGCCTTCCGGGCCTATGATGTGGTGGCGGCGGGTCCGGGAGCCGGGAAAGCCCCGGAAACGGTCCAGTATCTCCGGGAACTGCTGCCCCAGCTGGACCAGCCCCTGGTGCTGGATGCGGACGGGCTCAATGCCCTGGCCGGGGATGATGTCCTGCTCCGTTCCCTGAAAAAGAAGATTTTCACCCCCCATCCGGGAGAAATGGCCCGGCTGCTGGGGAAAACAGCGGGAGAGATCCTCCAGGATCCTGTCCAGGCGGCCCGGGAAGGGGCGGCCAGATGGGACGCTGTGGTGGTGCTGAAATCCACTCCCACAGTGGTGGCCCTGCCCAACGGCCAGGTGTTCCTCAACACCACTGGCAATGAAGGGATGGCTACAGGAGGCTGCGGGGATGTGCTTACCGGCACCATCGCCGCCCTCCTGGGCCAGGGGCTGGATCTGGGCCAGGCGGCCTGCTGCGGGGTCTATCTCCAGGGGCTGGCCGGGGATCTGGCGGCCGGTCACGGGAAAATCGGCCTGGCGGCCGGAGACCTGGTGCTCCAGCTGCCGGCAGCTCTGGAAAAAGTCAGAAAGGGATGAAAAATGGCCGGCCCGCCCACAGCGGACGGCACGCCGGCCTGATTTGCATGAACCCTGGGAAAGTGTTACAATGGCCGGGTAGTCTGGGAGGCAGGGGAAACCGTCTGCGTCCCAAGAGGAGGTTCCAACGTGTTCAAAAAACTGCTGTTATTATTTTTCTGTCTGGTGGCATGCTTGGGAACGGGAAATGCACAGGCAGCATCCAAAATCCAGGATGTGGTGTACGGGGTCAATCCCAACGGACGGCTGCGGATTGTCCTGGATACCAACCAGGCAACGAAATATAAGACGGAAATGCTGGACAATGAACTGCGGGTCACCGTGTACGGCAACCTGAAATCATCCATTCCCCGTGTCACTACCCCCAAGAAGGCCACGTACGTTTCCAAGGTGTACCTGGAGCGGAAAGTCAATGCCACAGTGGTCCATGTGATGATGAAGAAGCCCCTCCAGAAGGGGATGTTCAACGTGTTCAGCCTGAAGGCGGACAAAGTGGCCAAACGGCCCACCCGGGTAGTGGTGGATGTGATTGCGGCACCGCCTCAAAAGACCTTCACCCCCAAACGGACCAAGCGGCCTTCCAGCTCGCCCTGGCAGCCCACCCGTCCCAAACCCAGTTTCGGGGACACCTACTCTGTGGTAGGGGGCATCAAGGGGAAACGGATCACCCTGGACGCCGGCCATGGGGGCACGGATCCCGGGACCCACGGGCTGGTCACCGGCACCTATGAAAAGGACATTACCCTGCCCATCACCAAAAAGGTGAAGGCCCTGCTGGAAAAGAAAGGGGCTATTGTCTACATGACCCGGACCACCGACGTGGATGTGTACGGGCCGGACGCCACCGATGCGGAAGAACTCCAGGCCCGGGTGGATGTGGCGGAAAACAGCCATTCTGACATGTTCATCAGCATCCACATCAACGCCAGTGAAAACACCAGTGTAGGGGGATTTTCCACCTACTACCATCCCAAGACCAAGTACGATATCCAGGTGGCCCAGTGCATCCAGGATCAGCTGATGAAAACCGCCGACGTGGATGATCTGGGAGTGCGGTACGCCAACTTCTACGTGAACAAACGGAGCACCATGCCCGGGGCTCTGGTGGAATGCCTGTTCCTGACCAACCGGCGGGAGGAAAAGCTCCTGATTTCCGACTGGTTCCAGAACAAGGTGGCCAACGCCATTGCCGACGGTATCGAAGACTTCTACAACCAGCATCAAGGAGGCTGATCCCATGGAAAAAAGACTGACCCGCTGGACGGCGGTGTTCCTGCTGCTGGGGGCCATGGCCTTTTTGGGAGGCTGCAGCAGCTCCAGTACCACCGTCCATCCGGACAACCAGAAGGAAACGGCGGCTGCGGGCCAGCAGGCCGGCAAAACGGCACCCCAGGCGGCATCTCAGACCCTGTACCGGGCGGGCAAAGGGGGCAAACTGAAGGCCCAGACGGTCCAGCTGTCCGGAAGCCGGGACAAGCTGCCCCTGCTGGTACTGAAGGAACTGGTGGAAAAGGCACCCCAGGGAGACACCACCTTCCCCAAAGGGACCAAGGTGAACAAGGTGACGGTGAAGGGCAAAACCGCCACCGTGGACTTCAGCCGGCAGTTCCAGACCCGGCGGGGGGACCATGACACCCTGCTGATGCTTTACGCCGTGGTGGATACCCTTACCGAGTTTCCGGAAATCCAGAGTGTGAAATTCACCGTCAAGGGAAAACCGGTTACGGTGCTGGGAGGCCAGGACCTGACGGATTCATTGAAACGGGACAAAAAGTATATACAGTGAGAAAAAAGAGGGTGTTGCACGTGCTGTGCAACACTCCCTTTTTGTCAGCAGCCCCTTGCTTCCATTCCCCTTTTTCCGGTATAATAAATATATTTGACACAATTCACTGCAGAAAAACTTGTGAAAGGGAGTGGAGCCATGCATATGGAATGGGGAACGCTGGCTGCTCTGGTTCTGTATTTCGGGGTACTGATCGGAATCGGTGTGGGCACCTACAAAAAAGACGAAAACATGGAAGGCTATGTACTGGGAGGACGGGGACTGGGACCCTGGGTCACCAGCATGAGTGCAGAGGCCTCGGATATGAGCGGATGGATGCTCATGGGACTGCCGGGCTATGCCTATCTGGCAGGCATCAGTGCCTTCTGGATCGCCCTGGGACTGATCCTGGGGACATGGGCCAACTGGGCCATTGTGGCCAAACGGCTCCGGGTGTTCACCCAGGTGCTCCACAATTCCATCACCCTGCCGGAGTACTTTGACAACCGGTTCCAGGACCGGCAGAAGAAGCTCCGGGTGGCTTCCTCTATTTTCATTTTCATCTTCTTCCTGATCTACACTTCCTCCAGCTTTGTGGCCGGGGGCAAGCTGTTCAACTCCGCCTTCGGGCTGGACTACCACACCTCCCTGTTCATCACCGGAGGCATCGTGGTGTTCTACACCCTGGTGGGGGGCTTTTCTGCCGTGTGCTGGACGGACCTGTTCCAGGGTTTCCTGATGTTCTTCTCCATCCTGCTGGTGCCGGTGACTGCCATGTACTATATGGGCGGGGTGGAACCCACCATGGCCCGGCTCCACACCATCAGCCCCAACTATTTCAGCCTGATCGCCGGGGCTGACGGCAGCCATCTGGACCTGGTGGCCATTCTGTCCCTTTTGGCCTGGGGCCTGGGGTATTTCGGCCAGCCCCACATCCTGGTGAAGTTCATGGCCATCAAGACCTCCAAGAGCATTCCCCAGGCCACCCGCATCGCCATGGTGTGGGTGGTGATCTCCCTGGCCATGGCAGTGCTGGTGGGGCTCACCGGCCGGGTGTACCCGGGAGACATCCTGAAAGGGACGGAAGCGGAAACCGTCTTCATCCGCATGAGCGACGACTTTTTCGACCCCTTCATCGCCGGGGTGATCACCGCCGGCATCCTGGGGGCCATTATGAGCACTTCCAGCAGCCAGCTGCTGGTCACCGCCTCCTCCGTGACCCGGGACTTCTATGAACCTCTCATCAACCCGGATGCCTCTCCGGCCACCATGGTCCGGCTCAGCCGCATTATGGTGGTGGTGGTGTCCCTTCTGTCCATGTACCTGGCCCTGGATCCCAACAGCATGATCCTGAACATCGTGTCCTACGCCTGGGCCGGGTTCGGCGCCGCCTTCGGGCCTATGATCCTCATGTCTCTGTACTGGCGGCGGATGACCATGAACGGGGCTTTTGCCGGGATTGTGGCCGGGGGCGTCACGGTGTTGGTGTGGAAGAACTTCTTTTCCTGGACCGGGATCTATGAAATCATCCCCGGGTTCCTCCTGTCCCTGGCCGCCATTGTGCTGGTGAGCCTTATGGACAAAATGCCGCCCCAGGAGATCCTGGACGAATATGACGAAGCGGACCGGATGTATCACCTGGAATAAAATCCTTGCCTTTTGGGCCGCTTTAATATAAAATAAACAAGAATAAGGCAAGACAATTTATATTTTTTGCTGACAGAGACTACATAACGAATCCGAATGAGGGCTTGCTCCTTCGCCGCGCTGATGGTGCTGGCTTGCACAGGGGCAACCCTCTACTTTTGTGGAGAAAGCCATGATACCTGTAAAGATTACCATCCACAGTGAAACCGTGGGAGCCGGCGCAGCAGACCCTGCCACCCTGGTGGCCTTCGGGCAGCTGGCGGAAAAAGACGGCACCACCTATGTCCGGTACGAGGAATCCGAAGTCACCGGCATGGAGGGAACCCGCACCACCCTGAAATGGACGGAGGATACCCTGACGGTAATCCGGCATGGCCGTTATGAACATCGGCAGCAGTATGAACGGGGCCGGAACAGTTCGTTTCAGTACAGGACCCCGTATTTTACTGTTCCCATGACGGTCTTCACCAGGGAACTGGCCATTGAAAAGCGGAACCATGGGTGGCAGGTCCGGGTCTTCTACGACCTGGAAATGGACAGCCAGCCCAATGGAAGCATTCGTTTGCAGATCGAGATTGAGGAGGAAGAAAAGCGTGGACATGAAGAAAGTACTGGCGGAGGCCGTGGCCGCCGCCGTCCGGAAGGCCATTGAGGCAGGGAAGCTGTCCCAAGGGGAGATGGCCCCGGTGGTCCTTACGGTACCGCCCCAGAAGGCCTTTGGTGATTTTGCCACCAACTTTGCCCTGCAGGCTGCCCGTAATTTCCACTGTGCACCCCGGGTGATCGCTGCTGCGGTGCAGGAATTCCTGGACTGCCCCAGTGTGGAAAAGGTGGAAGTGGCCGGTCCCGGATTTTTGAACTTCTACCTGAAGGAAGACTGGCTGGGTGAATCCCTCCGGGCCATCCTGGACAAGGGCGAGAACTACGGAAACCTGCCGGCCAAGAACGGGGAAAAGATCCAGATCGAATACGTCAGCGCCAATCCCACCGGTCCTCTCCATGTGGGCCACGGAAGGGGAGCGGCTGTAGGCAGCGCCCTGGCCAATCTGATGAAGGCCGCCGGCTACGATGTGACCCGGGAATACTACATCAATGATGCAGGGAACCAGATGCACAACCTGGCTCTTTCCGTGAACGCCCGGTACCTGGAGCTGTTCGATATCCCCTGCGAATTCCCGGAAAACGGATACCATGGGGAAGACATCAAGGTAACCGCCCGGCGGATCAAGGCCAAATACGGGGACAAATTCATCCATATGCCGGAAGCAGAACGGCTGGAACAGTTCCAGAGCATTGCCAAGGAAGAAAAACTGGCGGCTCTGAAGGAAGACCTGGAAGCCTTCCACTGTGAATTCGACGTGTGGTTCAGCGAACAGAGCCTCCACGATGCAGACAAGATCCATCAGGTGGTGGATGAACTCCAGGAAAAAGGCTATGTGTACGAAAAAGACGGAGCCAAGTGGTTCAAATCCACTGCCTTCGGAGACGATAAAGATCGGGTGGTGATCCGGGACAACGGGGTTTCCACTTATTTTGCCGCGGATATCGCCTATCACCAGAACAAGTTCCAGCGGGGCTTCGACCGGGTGATCAACCTGTGGGGCGCCGACCATCACGGGTACATTCCCCGGGTGAAGGCGGCCATGGAAGCCCTGGGCTATGATCCCAGCCGGCTGGAAGTGCTGATCCTCCAGATGGTGGCCCTGTACCGGAACGGGGAACTGGTGAAGATGAGCAAGCGTACCGGCAAAAGCGTTACCCTCAATGAACTGATCGAGGAAGTGGGCACCGATGCGGCCCGGTTCTTCTTCATCATGCGGAGCATGGACAGTCAGCTGGACTTCGACCTGACCCTGGCCACCGAACATTCCAACGACAACCCGGTGTACTATGTGCAGTACGCCCATGCCCGGATCTGCAGTATCCTGCGGCAGATGGAAGAAGAAAAGATCACCCTCAAAAAAGACTGTGACCTTTCCGTATTGAAGGAACCCATTGAAATCGACCTGATCAAGAAACTCAATGACTATGAGGAACTGATCGATACGGCGGCAGCCGAACGGGCACCCCACAAGATCGCCCACTATGTGTACGATCTGGCCGGGCTGTTCCATTCGTTCTACAACCAGTGCCGTGTCCTGGGCGTGGATCCTGCACTCCAGCAGGCCCGTCTGGCATTGATTACAGCTGTGGGCAATACCCTGCGCCACGGTTTGAAGATCCTGGGTGTCAGTGCACCGGACCATATGTAAAGTTGGGCGAAAGCCAGAAAAAGGGAGGAAGAAAATGACCAAGTATATTTTTGTAACGGGCGGCGTGGTGTCTTCTTTAGGGAAAGGGATTACGGCGGCTTCTCTGGGACGTCTGCTCAAGAGCAGAGGCTACAAAGTCACCATCCAGAAATTCGATCCCTACATCAACATCGACCCGGGTACCATGAGCCCCTACCAGCACGGGGAAGTGTTCGTCACTGACGACGGGGCGGAAACGGACCTGGATCTGGGCCATTATGAACGGTTCATTGACATCAACCTGACCCGGAACTCCAATGTGACCGCAGGCCGGATCTACCAGTCCGTGATCAACAAGGAACGCCGGGGCGATTATCTGGGCCGCACGGTACAGGTCATTCCTCACATCACCAACGAAATCAAGGAACGGGTCTACCGGGTTGGCCGGGAAGAAAATGCGGATTTCGTGATCACTGAAATCGGCGGCACCGTAGGGGATATTGAATCCGAACCCTTTATGGAAGCCATCCGCCAGGTCAAGAAGGATGTACCCAAGAACGATGTGCTCTACATCCATGTGACCCTGGTGCCCTACATCAGCGGCGCCGGCGAACTGAAGACCAAACCCACCCAGCACAGCGTCAAGGAACTCCGGAGCATCGGCATCACCCCGGATATCCTGGTGTGCCGGAGCGAAAAGGAAATCAGCAAGGAAATGCGGGAAAAGATTTCCCTGTTCTGCGATGTGGATGTGGACGCCGTGTTCCAGTCCATCACCGCTCCCAGCATCTACGAAGTTCCCATGCTGCTGGAAGACCAGGGCATGGACAAAGTGGTCCTGCGGAAACTGGACATGGAAGACCGGCCCAAGGACATGGACGCCTGGCACGCCATGGTGAAGAAGATCCTGGCTCCCCATTCCAAGAAATCCACCATTGCCGTGGTGGGCAAATATGTGGAACTGCCCGATGCCTACATCAGCATCGTGGAAGCCCTGAAACATGCCAGCTATTTCCATGACGCGGATGTGGACATCGAATACATCAACGCTGTGGACCTGGAAGATCCCAAAGCGGACTTTGCCCAGATCTTCAAAGGCGTGGACGGGATCCTGGTGCCCGGGGGCTTCGGCGACCGGGGCATCGAAGGGATGATCCTGGCAGCCAAATATGCCCGGGAAAACAAAATCCCCTTCTTCGGGATCTGCCTGGGGATGCAGTGCCTGGTCATCGAATATGCCCGGGACGTGTGCGGCATGGCCAAAGCCAACTCCACGGAATTCGACGAAAACACTCCGTACCCGGTGATCTACCTGATGCCGGAACAGATGAGTGTGGAAATCAAAGGCGGCACCATGCGGCTGGGGGCTTATCCCTGCAAGCTGTATCCCGGCACCCTGGCAGAAAAGGCCTACGGCACCGATATGATCAGCGAACGGCACCGTCACCGCTACGAAGTGAACAACGAACTGCGGGATGAACTGTTCAGCCATGGTCTGGTACTGGGTGGCACCCTGCCCAACGGGAAACTGGTGGAAATGGTGGAACTGCCTACGGATGTACATCCCTGGTACCTGGGGGCCCAGTTCCATCCGGAACTGAAATCCCGTCCCACCAATCCCCATCCTTTGTTCAAGGCCTTCATCGCAGCAGCGTTGAAGTATCATAACCATTGATTTCTGCAGGAATAGCGGTTACAATGATAAGGCAATGAAAATTGCCGAACAAAATTGGGAGGCGTATGGAATGAACAGAGAATTATCCATGGAATTTGTCCGTGTAACGGAAGCCGCAGCGATTGCCAGTGCCCGTGGCGTTGGCCGGGGCGACAAGAATGGCATCGATCAGCTGGCTGTAGATGCCATGCGGAAAATGTTTGATACCGTCCACATCAACGGCACGGTGGTCATTGGCGAAGGGGAAATGGATGAAGCCCCGATGCTGTATATCGGTGAAGAAGTAGGGGCCGGCGGTCCGGAAGTGGATATTGCCGTAGACCCGGTGGAAGGGACCAACCTGGTGGCCAAAGGCCAGAACGGTGCCATTGCCGTGATTGCCATTGCTCCCAAAGGCTGTCTGCTCCATGCGCCTGACATGTATATGGATAAAATTGCCGTAGGTCCCCGGGCCAAAGGCTGCATCAACATCGACGATCCGGTGAGCGTCAACCTGGAACGGGTGGCCAAGGCTCTGAATCGGAACGTGAACGACCTGACCGTAGTGGCCCTGGACCGTCCCCGTCACCGGAAGATCATTGAAGAAGTCCGTGCTGTAGGGGCCCGGATCCGTCTCATCAGCGACGGGGATGTGGATCCCATCATCGATGCCGGGATCGAAGGCACCGGTGTCCACATGTACATCGGCCGGGGCGGTGCTCCGGAAGGGGTACTGGCTGCCTGCGGGCTGAAATGCCTGGGCGGCGACATGCAGGCCCGTCTGGTTCCGGAAAACGAAGACCAGGTGGAACGGTGCCGGAAGATGGGCATCGAAGACACCAAGAAGATCCTGACCATCGACGACCTGGTCAAAGGGGATGACTGCATGTTCACTGCAACGGCCATCACCAACTGCGACATGCTCCGTGGGGTCAACTACTTCGGCAACGGTGCCCGTACCCATACCATCTCCATGCGGTATGCCACCGGGACTGTCCGTTTCATCGACGGTGTACATACCTTCGACCGGAACAACATCAGCATTAAACTGTAATGGAAGGGGGCTGTTGCATAAGCAACAGCCCTTCAAGCATTGACGGGGATTCTGCACATATTTTTTATGGGCAGAATCCCCCTTTCCCTATTTCCATAAAGAGAGAATTCTATGACAAATCAACTGACGAAATTGCTGCAGCAGGAAAAAAATGTCCAGGATGCAGCCGGGCTCTGGAAGAAGAAAGCCGGCCCCATCCAGCTTACCGGCCTCACAGGATCTGTGAAAGCCGGGTTTTTGTGCGCCCTGGAGGAAACCCTCCAGCCGGCCCGGCCTCTGGTGATCCTGACGGTGAACCGGGAAAGCATCCGGGCCCAGCGCCGGGAACTGGCCTATTTCTATCCGGATCTGGCCATGCGGGAACTGTATCCGGCCAGCCTGATCCACGGCCAGGTGGATACCCGGAACGAACAGATCATGGCGGAGCGGGCAGCGGCCCTGGAAATGATCGTCCGGAAAGAACCGGGGATCATCTTTGCCACCGCCGAAGCCGCCATCCAGAAACTGCCGGCCCCGGAATCCCTGGTCCGGGAAAACCTGAAACTGGCAGTGGGCCAGGAAATCGGCCAGGACCTGGTGGTGGAAAAGCTGGTGAAAGCCGGCTATGAACGGACGGAACAGGTGGATACCCTGGGCCAGGTGGCCGTCCGGGGGGACATCCTGGACGTGTTTCCCATCAACGGCAAGGATCCGGTGCGGATCGAATGGTTCGACAACACCATCGATGCCATGAAGCATTTCAACCTGGACACCCAGCGGAGCATCGGCGCCATCAAACAGGTGGGAATCATGCCCCTGGCGGTCCAGAGCCAGGAAGTCGGCGCCTCCCTGTTCCAGTACCTGTCCCCGGACCAGCTGGCGGTGCTGGATGAACCGGCAGCCTTTTTTGAAGAATGCCGGAAAAGCTTCGGGGACAACCGGGAATTTGCCGACCAGCTGCTGGAGGCGGAGACCATGCTCCTCCAGGCCGGGGAATGCCACCTGGTGACGGTCAGTGATCTGGGCCATCCCTATTTTCCGGAAGCCCCCAAACTCCATGTCCAGGTCCGGGCCATGGCCCCCTACAACAAGAACACCGACCTGCTCCAGAAAGACCTGAAGGGCTGGCTGGACCAGGGAGTCCATCCCCTGATCATGATGGGGACCCGGGACAAGGCGGCAGGCCTGGCGGAAAGCCTGAAAGGGGCGGGCCTTCCCATGGCCTTTGCCGGCCAGCTCCAGGAAGTGCCGGACCAGGGAGGAGTGGTCTTCCAGGGAAGCCTTACCAACGGGTTCTATTTCTGGGATGAAAAATGGCTGCTGCTTACCGAAAGCGACATTTTCGGCATGCAGAAAAAACGCCGTCTGGTGAAATCCAAGGGAAAGGGACCGGCTCTCAACTATTTCTCCGACATCAAGGTGGGGGATTACGTGGTCCACGATGTACAGGGCATCGGCCGGTACATGGGGGTGGAAACCATTGAAGTGAACGGGGTCCACCGGGACTATCTCCAGCTCCAGTATGCCAAGGGGGACAAGCTCCACGTGCCGGTGGAACAGGTGGGGCTCCTCCACAAATACGTGGGCAACGAGGGCACCCCTCCCAAACTGTCCAACATGGGCCGGAAAGACTGGCAGAAGACCACCCGGAAGGCCCAGAAGGCCATTACCATCCTGGCCACGGAACTGCTCCGGCTCTATGCCCAGCGGAAAATCACCCCGGGCCATGCCTTTGCTCCGGATACCCACTGGCAGAAGGAATTCGAGGACAGTTTCCCCTTTGAGGAAACCCCCGACCAGCTGAAAGCCATCGCCGAAATCAAGGCGGACATGGAAAAGCCCGTACCCATGGAACGGCTCCTGTGCGGGGACGTGGGCTATGGGAAGACGGAAGTAGCCATCCGGGCCGCCTTCAAGGCGGTCATGGACGGGAAACAGGTGGCGGTGCTGGCCCCCACCACAGTGCTGGCCCAACAGCATCTCCTGACCTTCTCCCAGCGGATGGGGTCCTTCGGAGTCCGGGTGGAAATGCTCAGTCGGTTCCGGACCCCCAAACAGCAGAAAGAGATCATGGAAAAGGTGGCGGAAGGCAAAATCGATGTGCTCATCGGAACCCACCGGATCCTGAACCCGGATGTGGAATTCCACGACCTGGGGCTTTTGATCATCGACGAGGAACAGCGGTTCGGGGTGGCCCAGAAAGAAAAAATCAAACAGCGCAGTGCCGGCATAGACGTACTGACCCTGTCCGCCACCCCCATTCCCCGGACCCTCCACCTGGCCCTGGTAAAGGGACGGGACATGAGTATCATCGAATCTCCTCCCGAAGACCGTCTGCCGGTGGAAACCTATGTGGCGGAATACGATGACGGGATGGTCCGGGAAGCCCTGGAACGGGAAATCCGCCGGGGCGGACGGATCTATTACGTCCACAACCGGATCGAAGGGCTCAGCCGGATCGCCGCCCATCTCCGGGAACTGGTCCCTGGGATCACCATCGGTATGGCCCACGGACGGATGAGCGAGGACGAACTGGAAGACGTGATGCTGGGCTTCTACCACGGGGATTTCGATGTGCTCCTGTGCACCACCATTATCGAAAACGGCCTGGACGTGCCTCTGGCCAATACCATCATCATCGACGGTGCGGAAAACTTCGGCCTCTCCCAGCTGTACCAGATGCGGGGGCGGGTGGGACGGTCCTCCCGGCTGGCCTACGCCTATTTCCTGTACAAAAAGGACCGGGTACTCAGTGAAGTGGCCCAGAAACGGCTCCAGGCCATCCGGGACTTTACGGAACTGGGGGCCGGGTTCAAAATCGCCATGCGGGATCTGGAAATCCGGGGCGCCGGGAACCTGCTGGGGGCGGAACAGCACGGCCAGATTGCCGGAGTGGGTTTCGACCTGTACTGCCGGCTGCTGGAAAAGACCATCAACACCCTCCAGAACGGGGGGAACCCGGACGAACCCATTGCTCCGGATCCGGTGATTGAAATGAAGCTGGATGCCTACATCCCCGACGACTACATCGACAATCCCCGGTACAAACTGGAACTGTACCACCGTCTGGGAGACATGAAGTTCGAAGACCGGAATGATCTCATGGACGAGATCATCGACCGGTTCGGCACTCCCCCCACCCAGGTGGAGAACCTGTGGCGGGTGGCGGCACTCCGGGATCTGTGCCGGAAGCTGCGGATCACCGGGGTGGCGGTGCGGCCGGGAGAAATCCGGATCACCTTCGATCCCCACAGCAAGGCCAATCCCGATGTAATCCAACAGCTGATCCGGGACTATGTGCCCCGGGCCACCATGAAGCTGGGGCCCCAGCCCCAGTTCGTGCTGAAAACCAAAGGCATGGAGGAACAGCCCCTTTCCTGGCTGGAAAAGAATCTTCCCCGTATGCTATAATCCTTTGAGTGAAGAGTGAAGAGTGAAGAGTGAAGAGTGAAGAGTGAAGAAAGGAGGCCGTGATGGCGGACCGGTTTATGAAAGGGACCCTGATCCTGACGGCGGCAGGGCTTATGGTGAAAATCCTGGGTTCGGTGAACCGGATCCTGCTGTCCCGGCTGCTGGGAGGTGAAGGCATCGGCCTGTACCAGATCGCCTATCCCCTGTATCTGCTGCTGGTGGCCCTGTCTTCTGCAGGGATCCCTGCAGCCATGTCCATCCTGATTTCCCGCCGGGCAGCCGCCGGAGACCGGCAGGGGGCCCGGCGGATCCTGGGGATTTCCGCCGGGCTCATGGCCCTGGCCGGAGTGTTTTTTGCCGCTCTGGCCTGGGCCCTGATCCCCTGGCTCATGGACGGGGGCATCGTCAAGGACGGACGGGCCCGGTACGCCATGCTGGCACTGGTGCCCGCCATCGGCATGTCCATTCCTGTGGCCTGCTTCCGGGGCTACTTCCAGGGGTTCCAGGAAATGACTCCTACTGCGGTGTCCCAGATCCTGGAACAGTTCACCCGGGTGGTGACCATGGTGCTCCTGGCCTGGGCCCTGCTTCCCTGGGGTCTTCCCTGGGGAGCTGCCGGAGCGGCTTTTGGGGCCGTGCCGGGAGCGGTGGTGAGCCTGGGGGCTCTGTTGTACTTCGTCCACCGGCAGCAGAAACGGTGGCAGCAGGAACCGGTGACGGCCCTGTCAGAAGAAAGACCCTCCCTGACCCGGACCGCCTGGCAGCTGGTGTCCCTGGCCCTGCCGGTGACCTGTGCCAATCTGATGGTGCCGGTGGTCAGCGGCATCGAAATGATCCTGGTGCCGGACCGGCTGCTGGCGGCGGGCTTTACGGTGGCGGATTCCACCCGGGCCCTGGGCTATCTGTCCGGCATGGCCATGCCCCTGGTAAACATGGGCACCATTCCCACCAACTCCCTGGCGGCTTCGGTGGTGCCTGCGGTGGCGGAAGCCAAGGCACTGGGGGACCGGCCCCTGATGGTGAGCAAGACCCGCCGGGCCTTCCGGTTCTTCCTGCTGCTGAATGTGCCGGCGGCGGTAGGGGTGTACCTGTTGGGGAACCCCATTTCCCAGGTGCTCTACGGCACTATCCATGCCGGGCGGGTCATTACGGCCCTGGCCCCGGCCATCCTGTTCCTGGGGCTCCACCAGGTGTCCACTGCCATCCTCCAGGGCCTGGGCCACACCCGGGTTCCCATGGTGAACATGTTCCTGAGTCTTTTTGTAAAAGTGGGGCTCCTGTGGACCCTCACCGCCAATCCGGTGTGGAACATCCAGGGGGCCGCCTGGGCCACCGATGCCAACCTGGCTGTGGCCGGTCTGGGGAACCTGCTGTGGATGCACCACAGTGACGGGCTCACCCTGCCCGGAAAGAACTGCCTCCGGATCGGCGTTTCCGCCGCCCTGATGGGAGCCGCCCTGTGGGTCATGGGGCCCGTCCTGGCCCGGCTTCCCCTGGGAAATGTGGTCCGGCTGGCCCTGGAGATCCTTGCGGGGGCACTGGTCTATGGCCTGTGCCTTTTGGCCACAGGAGAACTGAAACTCCGGGAACTGAAAAGAAAGAAAGAGGAAAAACGATGAAAACACTCCACGAAAAAGGGATCCACCAGCCGGGGGTCCTGGATCTGCGGCCTCTCATGGAACTGGTCCGGGTACTCCGGGAGCCGGGAGGCTGTCCCTGGGACCGGGTCCAGACCCATACTTCCATGCGCCGGGAACTGGTGGAAGAAGTCTATGAGATGCTGGAAGCCATCGACGACGGCAATGTAGCCGGCATGCGGGAAGAAATGGGGGATGTGCTCCTCCAGGTGGTGTTCCACGCCCGGCTGGCGGAAGAAGAGGGGCTCTTTGCCATGCAGGATGTAATCGATGATGTGGTGAAGAAGCTGGTCCACCGGCATCCCCATGTTTTCGGCGATACCAAGGTCACAGGGGCCGGGGAAGTGATGGCCAACTGGGAGACCCTGAAGGCTCAGGAAAAGACTGAACGGACCCATGCCCTGGATGGCATCGCCAAGGGGCTGCCAGCCCTGATGCGGGCCTACAAACTCAGCGCCAAAGCCGCCAAAACCGGGTTTGACTGGCCCGATGCCCCGGCTGCATGGCAGAAGGTGGAAGAAGAGAAAGACGAGCTCCAGGAGGCTGCAGCGAGCCGGGACAGGGACCGGACGGAAGAGGAACTGGGGGACCTGCTCTTTGCCCTGGCCGTCTATGCCCGGAAACTGGACCTGGAACCGGAAACCACTTTGAACCGGGCCAACAACAAATTCCAGCGCCGTTTTGAGCAGCTGGAAGCCCAGGTGAAGCAGGAAGGAAAAGAATGGAAAGACCTGACTCTGGAAGAACTGGAACACCGGTGGCAGGAGGCAAAGAGAGCAGTAGGGGACGGTCAGCGGTCAGCTGACCAACATGGGGGCACAGGTCGCGAGTCGTGACCCGCGACCGGGGCTGCGGCCCCTGCTCTGGCCCCTTGTTTTCAAGATTTTCCCAAAAAACACGTGCATTTTTCCTATGATTGTGCTAATATGACCATAGTCAGGCGCCAGCCATGCAGGCGCAATACCTATTTAGGAGGATTTATCTCATGAACAAAAGTGAATTGATTGCTGAAGTTGCGTCCAAAACCGCACTGCCCAAAAAAGATGCTGAAAAGGCTGTGAACGCTTTCATCGATACTGTTAAAGAAGCTGTTGCCAACAAAGATAAAGTACAGCTGATCGGCTTTGGTACTTTTGAAGCTCGCGTTCGGAATGCCCGCAGCGGCAAGAATCCTCGCACTGGCGAAACCATTGAAATTGCAGAAGCCAACGTTCCTGCTTTCAAAGCCGGGAAGGCTTTTAAGGATGCCGTAAACAAATAATTGGCAGATCCAGCAACCTGATGCTCCCGGTGTCAGGTTGCTTTTTTTATCCTCTGCAGGAGAGAATTTCCTTCCAGAGGTGGAAAGGCAAGAAAATGGGCCTTAAAAAGAAAAAGCGTTTGGACTGGGCGGTTATCGGACGTACCCTGCTTATCCTGCTGGTCGTCCTGCCTCCGGTGGCGCTGCTGGGTACAGCTCTCCAGCGGGGATACTGGATCTACCAGCTCCGTCAGGAAAGGATACGGACAGAAAACAAAGTCCAGCAGCTGAAAGCGGAAAACGACGCCCTGGCACAGGAAAAAGAGAACCTGGGCGATATCAAATACATAGAAAAAGTGGCGCGGGACGAGCATAATATGGTAGGGAAGAATGAGATCCCGCTGTTTATGGTGAAGAAGTGAAAAAAGGGAGCTGTTGCACATGCAACAGCTCCCTTTTTCTTACTTATCCTGTTCCACCACTTTATCCACAATGGCATCCAGCGCCTTTCGGCTGGCTTCACTGATGTTTTCCAGGGGATTGCCTTCGTCTTCGGCGGCCACCACCTGGGGATCGATGGGGATCCGGCCCAGGAAGGGCAGGCCTTTTTCTTCCGCCAGGGCCTTGCCGCCGCCAGCTTTGAAAATGTCCACTTCCTGTCCGCAGTGGGGACAGACGAATCCGCTCATGTTTTCGATGATGCCCCGGACAGGGATATGGCCCAGCTGGCAGAAGCTAAGGGATTTCCGCACATCGGCCAGGGCCACTTTCTGGGGGGTGGTGACGATGATGGCTTCCGCATCCTTGATGGTCTGGACCACGGTCAGGGGTTCATCCCCGGTGCCCGGAGGGCAGTCGATGATCAGGTAGTCCAAAGGATCCCATTTGGTGTCGCTCATGAACTGCCGGATGGCCCCCACCTTCAGGGGACCCCGCCAGATCAGGGCATCGTCCTGCTGGGCCAGGAAGCCCTGGGCGGACAAAAATTCCAGATGGTCGCTGTACCGGAAGGGAATCAGCTTTTCTCCTTCCACCTGGACGTGCTTGTCCATGAAGCCCAGCATGCCGGCCACGCTGGGGCCGTGGAGATCCACGTCCATCAGGCCCACATGGTAGCCCCGCTGGCTGAGAATCAGGGCCAAATCTACGGAAACCGTGCTTTTGCCCACGCCGCCTTTGCCGCTCATGACGACGATTTTATGTTTTACATGGGCCAGGAAATCGGCAATGGCCGCATCCTGGGGATTCTGCTTCGGATTGGATTCGCAGCCGGAGCAGTGGGAATGATCGCAGTGATCACATTCGCTCATTGAAAAAACCTCCCTCATAATCGATTGTCAACCTGTCCCTATTATAGATAAAAATCCAACTGAATGCAATCGGGTTACATTAGAATCAGTGAAGAGGGAAGAGGGAAGGACCTGGCGGGCCGCCGGTTGTGCGGCCCCTACGGATTTCCCCACCTGCTCCCTGAATTCCCCCTGACTCTTCGGTCAAAAACAGTGTATAATAGGGAAGAGAAAAATCCGGGTGCCTGGCACCCATAAGGAGTGAAAACCTATGATGTGGAAAAAAACCATGGCGGTGGCCCTTTTGGCAGCCCTTTGTGCGGCTCCGGCTTATGCTGCGGAACGGCCCAAACTGGCGGATGGAGAACTTTTTGTATCGGAACGGGTGGTGAAGGACGGCCGGGTGCTGTTCCAGGCGGCGGATGCCCACACGGACTGGGAACATGACAGTGAAAAGACCGTACCGGGCCTGGTGTGCACCGCCTTCATCCCTCCCAAGGGGGGAGCGGACGCTCCGGAACTGGCCAGCGTGA
The DNA here is from genome assembly GCF_052122235.1 of Acidaminococcus sp. HCP3S3_H5. Taxonomy (NCBI): domain Bacteria; kingdom Bacillati; phylum Bacillota; class Negativicutes; order Acidaminococcales; family Acidaminococcaceae; genus Acidaminococcus; species Acidaminococcus sp. HCP3S3_H5. Next base: position 61,941 of record NZ_JBQKCS010000003.1, on the reverse strand, counting down.
AAAAGCTGACCACCCAGCAGGAAAAGGTCCTCCAGGCCCGGCGCCGGTATTCCGGCCCCTCCTATGCCAACCAGCTGGTGCTCTATGCGGCTATGAACACCAACGGCCAGAACGGGAAGCTGGCCATTACCAAGGCAGAACTGTTCGGCCGGCTGCTGAATGTGACTGTGGCCATCCAGGATCCCACCGGTACCCAGGATGACGGCAGTGAAGCCCTGGCGGAAGAACATGTGGTGACCATCCCGGAAAAGAACCTGCCCCGGTTCGGCAATCTCCGGGTCCGTTTCTCCGACGCCACCGGCCATGCCCTGGAAGATCTGGATGTGGCGTTGGAGAGGTAACAGCTCTTGTAACACCCATTACACATTCCCGTTTCAATCTGGCTCCAATTAATTCTCTATTGACGGATTTTGTAAACGGGAGTATTATAGATTCATTCCAATGGTTAAAGGCGGGTTGACAGATGACTCTTTCTTCTCTGAAATGGGAAACTGCATATGGCTTTACCTTTACCCAGAGCTATTATTTTGGCTTTGGTTATTTTGGCTGCCATGAACTGAACAGTTTGCCCATCGTGAAGAGAGACTGAGGCTCCGGCCTTCCGGCGGTTTCCGTGAAGTGAAACCCTGAAGCAGACTCCTTGCGAGTCTGCTTTTTTTGTGGAGAGGCCCCCGTCAGAAAAAAAGTAGGATAGTAGGAAAGCAGGACAGGAGGAAAACAACATGATTATTGTAATGAAGAAGGGTGCACCCAAAGAAGCGTCTGAAAAACTGAAAAAGAGCCTGGAACAAAGAGGCTTCACCATCCATGACAGCATCGGGGAAAACCAGGAAGTCCTGGGGATCGTAGGGGATACCAGTATCCTGGATCCGGAAGATTTCATGGTGAATCCCTGGGTGGATAAGGCCATGCGGGTACAGGAACCTTTCAAACGGGCCAACCGGATGTTCCACCCGGATGATTCCATCATCGATGTAAGCGGCGTGAAAGTGGGGGGCAAAAAGCTGGCGGTGATCGCCGGTCCCTGCTCTGTGGAAGGCCAGGAACAGATGGATACCATTGCCGCCGCCGTGAAAAAGAGCGGGGCGGCCATGCTCCGGGGCGGGGCCTTCAAACCCCGTACATCTCCCTACTCCTTCCAGGGGCTGGGGGACAAGGGCCTGGATATGATCCGTCAGGCCGGCACCGCCAACCATCTGCCCATTGTAACGGAAATCATGTCCGCAGACAAAATCGATGAATTTGTGGAAAAAGTGGATCTGATCCAGGTAGGGGCCCGGAACATGCAGAACTTCACCCTGCTGAAGGAACTGGGGAAAATCAATAAGCCCATTCTGCTGAAGCGGGGTCTGTCCGCCACCATCGAGGAATGGCTCATGAGTGCAGAATACATTATGTCCGAAGGGAACGAAAATGTGATCCTCTGCGAACGGGGGATCCGGACCTTTGAAACCTATACCCGGAATACCCTGGACCTGTCCGCCGTCCAGGCGGTGAAGCGGCTGAGCCATCTGCCGGTGATCGTGGACCCCAGCCATGCCACCGGGAAGGCCTGGATGGTGCCCACCATGAGCAAGGCTGCCATTGCCGCCGGGGCTGACGGGCTGATCATCGAGACCCACAACGATCCCCAGCACGCCTGGTGTGACGGGGCCCAGAGCCTGTCCCTGCCGGAATTCGACCAGCTGATGAAGGACCTGAAGGTACTGGCTCCTGCGGTGGGCCGGGATCTGTAAGACGGAAGCGGGAAAGACATCATGAAGAAACTGCAGGATACTGTTGTTGCCATTGTAGGGCTGGGGCTCATCGGAGGCTCCTACGCCAAGGCCCTGAAAAGCCAGAAGGTGAAGCGGATCATCGGCATGGACCGGAACCACATCGTTTCTCTGATGGCCCTGGACGAAGGGTATGTAACGGAACTGGCCGATGAGGATCCGGAGCTCCTCCGGGAGGCGGATGTGATCATCTGCTGCATGTACCCCGGCGCCTTTGTACCCTTTGTGAAGGACCATGTCCGGTATTTCAAAAAAAATGTACTCCTGACCGATGTGATGGGGATCAAAGGCAGTATCCCGGACCAGGTGGATGCTCTTTTGGGACCGGAGATGGATTTCGTCCCCACCCATCCCATGGCAGGCCGGGAAGGCAAGGGATACAGCCAAAGCACCTCCCAGATCTTCCAGGGAGCCAATTTCATCCTGATCCACCGGGACAACAACCGGCCGGAACACCGGGAATGGCTCCGGAACATGGCCTATGAACTGGGCTGTGCCCGGGTGGTGGAACTGTCGGTGGAGGAACATGACAGCATCATCGCCTACACCAGCGATCTGCCCCATGTGATGGCGGTTTCCCTGATCAACAGCGATTCCATGCAGGAAAACACCAAGTACTTTGTGGCCGGGTCTTTCCGGGATGCCACCCGGGTGGCGGATATCAACGCCAAGCTGTGGAGCGACCTGTTCCTGTTGAACAAGGAACCGGTGCTCCGGGAGATCAACAAGCTGGAAATGCAGCTGGAACACTGGAAAAGCGCCCTCCAGCAGGATGACCGGGAAGAACTGGAGCAGATGATGGATCAGGCCAAAAAGAAAAGAAGGGACATGTTTTATGGAAAAAATCTTCGTTGATTTGGGGAAAGACTCCTATACCATCGAAATCGCACCTCATTCCTGGACCGGATTCGGGAAAAAGATCCGGGAACTGGCCCGGGGAAACAAGGCGGCGGTGATCACGGACCGGACGGTGGACAGCCTGTATGGAGCGGACCTGGAGCAGCAGCTCCTGGCCCAGGGGTTCCAGGTGCGCCGGGTGGTGATGGAACCGGGAGAAGACCACAAGAACCTGGACACCTACGGGAACATGGTCCGGGCCTGTGCGGATTTCGGCATGACCCGCAGCGATTTGGTAATCACTCTGGGGGGCGGCGTGCCGGGAGACCTGGGGGGCTTTGCCGCCGCCAGCTTCCTCCGGGGGGTGGACTTCATCCAGGTGCCCACCACCCTTCTGGCCCAGATCGACAGCAGCGTGGGAGGCAAGGTGGCGGTGGACCTGCCGGAAGGAAAGAACCTGGTAGGGGCCTTTTACCAGCCCAAAGGGGTGCTGATGGATCCGGAACTGCTCCGGAGCCTGGACCGGCGGTATCTCCACGATGGCCTGGCAGAAGTAATCAAATGTGCCGCCTTCGGGGATCCGGAGCTGTTTGCGGCCCTGGAAAATTTCTCCGGGGATGAGGACATCCTGGCCCATGCGGAAGAAATCAGCGCCGCCTGCTGCCGGATCAAGGTGAAGGTGGTGGAAGAGGACGTGCGGGACGTGGGCGCCCGGATGGTGTTGAACTTCGGCCATACCATCGGCCATGCGGTGGAGCGGTATTATCATTATGAAAAATACACCCATGGGGAAGGGGTGGCCATCGGCATGGTCCGGCTCACCCGGAACACGGAAAAAATGGGGATCACCCAGCCCGGTACCGCAGACCGGATCCGTCATCTCCTGGAAAAATACAACATTCCCACGGAAGATCCCATCAGCGATCAGCATATCCTGGAAGGGATCACCATGGACAAGAAAAAACGGGGGAACCAGATGACTCTGGTGATCGTTCCGGAAATCGGAAAGAGCCTGCTGAAAAAGGTGGACTTTGCCGATCTGAGACCCTATGTGAAAGGATGAGACCATGACCACACTGCGTATCGAACCTGGTTCTCTTTCAGGGACGCTCCGGGTGCCTTCTTCCAAAAGCATGGGGCACCGGGCCCTGATCTGTGCGGCCCTGGCAGGAGGCACCAGCCAGGTGGAAGGGGTCAGCCTCAGCCAGGATATCCTGGCCACCTGTGCCTGTCTCCGGCAGCTGGGGGCAAAAATCACTTCCCAGGAAGAAACAGGAGGACGGGCCCACTTTACCGTGGAAGGCTGCCGGCCCCATCAGACAGGGACGGTGCTGGACTGCGGGGAATCCGGGTCTACCCTCCGGTTCCTGATCCCGCTGGCTGCCCTGTGCCAGGAACCTTTTACCTTTGTGGGGGCCGGGAAGCTGGGCAGCCGTCCCCTGGAACCCTACGAAGCCATTTTCCGCCAGCAGGGGCTGGTGTTCCAAAAGGGAAGCGCTGAGGACAATTTTCCTCTGACGGTCCAGGGGCCGCTCCGTCCCGGCCATTTTTCCCTGCCCGGAGATGTGAGCAGCCAGTTCATCAGCGGCCTGCTTTTTGCTCTGCCGCTCCTGCCGGGGGATTCCACCCTGGAAATCACCGGGAAGCTGGAAAGCCAGAGCTACATTGCCCTGACCCTTTCCGCCCTGAAGCAGTACGGCATCAGCATTGAACACCAGGACTACCGGCAGTACCGGATCCCCGGGAACCAGCAGTACCGGCCCCGGGAAGGGGCAGTGGAAGGGGATTATTCCCAGGCCGCCTTCTGGCTTACGGCCGGGATGCTGGGCCGGACCATGACCCTATTGGGGATGGATCCGGAGTCTCTCCAGGGAGACAAGGCCATCATCCCCATTCTCCAGAAAATGGGCGGCCAGGTGGTCTTTGAAGGAGACAAACTGATCAGCCGGCCGGCGGACCCGGTGGGGACCACCATCGATGCCGCCGACTGCCCGGACATCATCCCGGTGCTGACCGTGGCCGCCGCTCTCAGCGAAGGCCATACGGAGATCATCCATGCGGAACGGCTGCGGCTGAAGGAATGTGACCGGCTGAAGGCAATGGCCACGGAACTGAACAAACTGGGCGCAAAAATTACGGAACGGCCGGACGGCCTTTCCATCGACGGGGTGGTGGAACTTACGGGAGGCACCGTGGACTGCTGGAACGACCACCGGATCGCCATGAGCCTGGCGGTGGCCAGCATCCTGTGCCGGGAACCTCTCACTCTGGTGGGGACGGAATGTGTGGCCAAATCCTATCCGGAATTCTGGCAGGACTTTGCAGCAGCAGGAGGACAGTATGAGCAGTGTAATGGGTGAACAGATCCGGCTGACCATTTTCGGGGAATCCCACGGACCCTCCATCGGCGTGGTGATGGACGGGCTGCCGGCCGGGATCGAACTGGATCTGGAAGCCATTGAAAAGGAAATGAAACGCCGGGCACCGGGAACCAGCAAACTGGCCACCCCCCGGAAGGAAAGTGACAGCTTTATCATTGAAAGCGGGTTCTTCAACGGGAAGACCACCGGCATGGCCCTGTGCGCCCGGATTCCCAACAGCAACACCCATTCCAAAGATTACAGCAAAATGAAGGAAATCATGCGGCCGGGCCATGGGGATTATGCAGGATATGTGAAATTCCACGGTTGCAACGACTACCGGGGCGGGGGCAGCTTTTCCGGACGGCTGACGGCGCCTCTGGTGTTTGCCGGGGCAGTGGCCAAGCAGCTGCTGGCCAAAGAGGGCATATTTATCGGGGCCCATGTGGCGTCTCTGGCCGGGATCCGGGACAGAAGGTTCAATCCTCTGGGAGAAGATCCGGAAACCTTCCGGGCCCTTTCCGGAGAGATCCTGCCGGTGCTGGATCCGGCGGTACGGGAGCCCATGGCCGCCCAGGTCACTGCTGCCCAGAAGGACAGGGATTCCGTAGGGGGCACCATTGAATGCATGGCAGTGGGCCTGCCTGTCGGCCTGGGAGAACCCTATTTCGATTCCGTGGAAAGCCGGCTGAGCCATGCCCTCTTTTCCGTACCGGCGGTGAAGGGCATTGCCTTTGGGGATGGATTCGCCCTGGGGACCATGCGGGGCAGTGAGGCCAATGATCCCATGGCATACCGGGACGGGAAAGTGGTGTGCACCACCAACCACAACGGGGGAGTCACCGGAGGCATCACCAACGGCATGCCCCTTTTGTTTACGGTGGTGATCAAACCCACCCCTTCCATCGGAAAGACCCAGCATACGGTGAATGTGGTTACCGGGGAAGACACCACCCTGGAAGTTACCGGGCGCCACGATCCCTGCATCCTGCCCCGGGCGGTGCCGGTGATCGAGGCGGTGACCGCCTGGACCCTGCTGGATCTGCAGCTTGTGGCACAGCGGAGGTAGAGCATGGGAGAACAAACCATTCCTGTGGGCTATCAGGGCGTCCCTGGGGCCTACAGCCACCTGGCCCTCCGGCAGTATTTCGCCGGACGGCCGGTGGAAGCACGGAACTATATGCTGTTTGAAGATGTAATCAACGCCGTGATGAAGGGGGAGATCCGCTATGGGGTCCTGCCCATTGAAAATTCTTCCACCGGAGGGATCACCGAGGTGTACGACCTGGTCCGCCGGTACGGCGCCTTTATTGTAGGGGAAAAGATCGTGAAGGTGGAGCACTGCCTTCTGGCCTGGCCGGGAGCGAAACTGGAAGACATCCGGGAAGTGTATTCCCATCCCCAGGGATTTTCCCAGTGCCGGACCTTTTTCAAGGAGCATCCGGCCATGCGCCAGTTCAACTATTTCAACACCGCCAAGGCGGCGGAACTGGTGGCAGAAAAAAAGACCGGGTACATGGCGGCGGTGGCCGGGGCCCAGGCGGCGGAACAGTACGGCCTTGCCATCCTGGCCCGGGGCATCAACACCAACCAGAGCAACTACACCCGGTTCATTGTGATCAGCCGGGAGCGGGAGCTGGTGCCGGAAGCGGACAAGATCACCCTGATCGTGAGCCTGAAGCATCAGCCCGGGTCGTTGTACCGGGTGCTCTCCCATTTTGCCCGGTACCAGATCAACATGACCAACATCGAATCCCGGCCTATACCGGGAAGGCCCTGGGAATATTATTTCCATATGGACATTACCGGTCACCTGACGGACCCGGCGGTCCGTCAGGCCCTGGCTGATCTGCCGGAAGACACCACGGAATGCAAGATTTTGGGGAACTATCCTGCAGACCACGGAAAGGAGCAGTAAAAGGATGAAATTCGGACTTTTGGGACGGGTGCTGGGGCACAGTCTGTCTCCCCAGATCCATCAGGCTATTTTCCGGGCCCTGGGGACCGGGGATACCTATGGGCTGCTGGAACAGGAACCGGAAGAAGTCCCCTGCTTTGTCCGGGAGAACCCGGAGGGGCTCCGGGGCAGCAATGTGACTATTCCCTACAAAGAAACGGTAATCCCTTATCTGACCGCCATTGCCCCGGAAGCGGAAAAAATCGGGGCGGTGAACACCCTGTCCTTTACTCCGGACGGGGTGAAAGGGTACAATACCGATTACCTGGGCTTTGACCGGATGTTACAGGCCGCCGGCATCGGGCTGGAAGGCCGGGATGTGACGGTGCTGGGGAACGGAGGGGCCGCCAAGGCGGTCCTCCAGGTACTGGCGGACCGGAAAGCGGCCTCCATCCGGATCCTGGTCCGGGACAGGGAGAAAGCTGGTCAGGCCCTGGCTCATTTCCTGGCCCAGCGGCCGGACACCCGGCTGGAGACCTATGAGGAAGCCCTGGAGGGCAGTGAGGGAGGCCAGGTGATCATCAATACCACCCCGGTGGGCATGTATCCCAAGGTGGAGGCCAGTCCGGTACCGGCGGAATTCACCGGCCGGTTCGCCGCTGCCGTGGACATTATCTACAACCCGAAAGAAACCTGGTTCCTGGCCGATGGCCGGAAGGCGGGAGCCAAAACCTGCAACGGCCTGTACATGCTGGTGGCCCAGGCGGTGGCTTCGGAAGAAATCTGGCAGGGAAAGACCCTGGATCCGGCCCTGATCCCTGCCATCATGAAACAACTGGAGGCAACTTTTCATGGCTAATATTGTACTCATCGGCATGCCCGGCGCCGGCAAGACCACCATCGGCCGGAAACTCAGCAAGGCCCTGGGACGGCCGGTGCTGGATGCGGACGACAAGGTGGTGGAACAGACCGGACGCACCATCAAGGACCTGTTCCAGGAAGGGGAGGACGTGTTCCGCCAAGCGGAAACAGAGGCGGTGAAGACCCTGGCCGCTCTGGACGGGATTATCATTTCCTGCGGGGGAGGGGTGGTGAAGCGGCCGGAGAACATCGCTTACCTCCAGCAGAACGGGAAGATCTTCTTTTTGAACCGGGACCTGGCGGCTATTGCCGGCAGCGTGGACAAAGTGACCCGTCCTCTGCTGAATTCCGCCGAAGACCGGCTCACCCAGCTGTACAAAGAACGGCTGCCCCTCTACCTGAAATACGCCGACTACACCATCCCCGTAGACGAAGACTTCGACAAGACAACGAAGTACATCATCGAACTGGTGAGGAAGGCAGGGCTGTAAGGCCGACCAAAAAGGACCAGCCGCTCAGGCGGCCGGTCCTTTTTCAATATACACGCTTGTACTGGGAAACGCGGCGCTGGTGCCGGTTTCTTCCAGGAGCTTCATCAGTTCCAGGTTGATCCGTTCTTTGCTCTTCATGAATTTATCGTAGCTGGTGTGCCGGCAGTAGCAGACGATGCTGATGTCCAGGCTGCTGGCTCCCATTTCCGAAAAGGCCACGGTAATCCCTTCGTCCACAATGTCCGGGTCTTCCTGGAGAAATTCCCTGATTTTCCGGACCAGTTCCTCCATCTGCTCTCGGGTGCTGTCATAGGTGACCCCCAGGGTCATTTCCAGCCGGCGCATGTGCCGGTTGGTGAAATTCTGGATGGGGGTGCTGATAATGAGAGAATTGGGGATGTACACCAGAGCCTGGGTAAAGGTCCGCACATTGGTGCTCCGGAAGGAAATGGATTCCACGATGCCTTCCACATTGTTGCAGATGATCCAGTCTCCCACGTGGAAGGGCTGATCCATGAGGATCACCAGACAGGCGAAAATGTTGGCCAGGGAGTCCTTGGCCGCCAGGGATACTGCCAGGCCGCCGATGGACAGCCCGGCAATGAATCCGCTGATGTTGACCCCCCAGGTGCTCAGCACGGTGGCCAGAGCAAAAAACAGGATCAGGGCATGGAAGAAGGACGAAAACAGTCCGCTGATGGCCGGATCCAGCTTTTTGCCGGATTTGCTGAAAAAGTGGTCGAACAGGACGCTGGTGGTGGAACTGAAATTGTACAGGATCCAGTAAAAGGCAATCACCAGCAGGGAAGAAACCGTATTGGATACAAGGGCCGTCTGGGCCAGTCTCTCCCAGGGAGAATTGGCAAGGGCCGTATAGCCCCCGAAGACGGCAATGGCCATGCGCCCGGGCCGGTACACCGCGGCAGAAATGTTTTCATCTGCCGCAAAGGGCAGTTTGTCCAGGATGAACCGGATCACCCGGATGCTGACGATCCGGAAGCCGATGTAAAACAGGATGGTAACGGCCAGGATCACCAGGGCCGGTACCCAGGCCATGAAATCATTGTACAGGGTCATGAAAAAGCTCCTTTTGCAGCTGTTTTGTCCTCATTGTACCATTGGGCCGGCGGCCGGTGCAAGAATATGCTATAATGAAACCAGTTCGCAATATTTTGAGGGGGAAAACACCATGACATTACGTACAGATGCAGAGACCATCATGGAGGAGGCCATTAGGGCTTCGCTTCCTGATGCGGCGGTAGCAAAAGCTTTGGAACATAAGGAGTTCGGCAGGGGGAAAATCGTGGTGGTGGCCATTGGGAAGGCCGCCTGGCAGATGGCCAAAACGGCGGTGGGGATCCTGGACGGACGGATCTCCAGCGGGATCGTGATCACCAAATACGGCCACAGCAAGGGGGAACTGGCCCCTCTGGAAATCTGGGAAGCCGGCCATCCGGTGCCGGATGAGAACTCCCTGAAGGCTACCCAGCGGGCCATCGACCTGGTCAAGGATCTGACGGCGGAAGACACGGTGCTGTTTTTGATCAGCGGCGGGGGCTCGGCTCTTTTCGAAAAGCCTCTGATTTCCCTGAAGGAACTCCAGGACATTACCTCGGACCTGTTGGCCAGCGGGGCGGATATCGTATCCATGAACACGGTGCGGAAACGGCTGAGCTCTGTAAAGGGCGGGAAATTCGCCCGGCTCTGCGCTCCGGCCCAGGTGTATGCCATTGTGCTCAGCGACATCATCGGGGATCCCCTGGACATGATCGCCTCCGGGCCGGCCTATCCGGATTCCTCCACCTGTGAGGAAGCCCTGGAGGTGATCCGGAAGTTCAAAATCATGCTGCCGGCAGATGCGGAAAAGGCCCTGGGGGAAGAGACCCCCAAGACCCTGGACAATGTGGAAACGGTGATTACCGGCAGTGTGACGGAACTGGCGGCGGCAGGCCAGAAGGCGGCGGAAAAGCTGGGGTATGAGACCTGGCTTTTGACCACCAGCCTGAACTGCCAGGCCAAGGAGGCAGGCAGCTTCCTGGCGGCTATCGGACGGCAGTACGCAGCCAGCGGAAAGAAGCTGGCGGTGCTGGCCGGGGGAGAAACGGTGGTCCATCTCCACGGCCGGGGCAAGGGAGGACGGAACCAGGAAATCGCTCTTGCCGCCGCTGACGGCATTGCCGGCCTGGACAATGTGGCGGTGTTCTCCTTTGGCAGCGACGGCACCGACGGCCCCACCGACGCCGCCGGAGGCTACGGAGACGGAACCACCAAAGCCCGGCTGGCGGAAGAAGGCATTGCCATTTCCGATGTACTGGACAAAAACGACGCCTACCATGCCCTGGAAAAAACCAAGGGTCTCCTGATCACCGGAGCCACCGGGACCAATGTAAATGATCTGAGTGTGCTGTTGATCGGGTAAAGCTGTCAAAGGCATCTTTCGCCTTCAAAAAAATTTGCCTGCAAATTTTATCATTCGGCCATTGACGATTGACAATTGACCATTGACAAAAAAAGAGGGTGCTGCTCTGCAGCACCCTCTCTTTTACACCTAAAACGTAACAAAAACGGTTACTTATGTAAAATAAAACAAAAATGTTGATAAAATAACAAAACAAGAGTATGATAAGTGCGTACAATAATTTTTCGTTAGGGGAGTGGAGATTACGGATAAGGAAGTACTGAAACAAAAAGTGTTCAAGATGATTGATGATTCTGCTCAGGAGCTGCAGGCCTATGCAGCGGATGTGGCTTCGGAACCGGAATTCGGGTTCAAGGAATTCAAGACTTCCGCCAAACTGGCGGCCCAGTTCGACAAACTGGGGATCCCCTACCGGAAGGGAATGGCCATTACTGCTGTCAAAGGGGTCCTGAAAGGGGGCAAGCCCGGTCCCACCATCGCCATCCTGGGGGAACTGGATGCCATTGGCTGCCCGGAACATCCCAAAGCGGATCCGGATACCGGGGCTGCCCACGCCTGCGGCCACCACATGCAGCAGTCTTCCATGCTGGCCGCTGCCTACGGCCTTGCCAAAACCGGGGTCATGAAGGACCTGTGCGGGAATGTGGTGTTCTTCGGGGTCCCGGCGGAAGAATACGTCCAGATCGCCTACCGGAAAAAGCTCCGGAAAGAAGGGAAGCTCCATTTCCTCCATGGGAAAGGCGAACTGATCTATGAAGGGGAATTCGATGACATCGACATGGCCATGATGATCCATTCCCAGAAACGGACCCCCAAACCGGTGGTGGCCATCGGTACCAGCAGCAACGGGTTCATCGGCAAGACCATCCAGTATGTGGGGAAGGCCGCCCATGCCGCCGACGCTCCGGACCAGGGTATCAACGCCCTGAACGCCGCCATGCTGGGGATCATGGGGATCAATGCCCTCCGGGAAACCTTCCGGGATGACGATGCCATCCGGGTCCATCCCATCATTACCAAAGGGGGAGACCTGGTGAACAATGTGCCTGACGATGTGCGGATCGAAACCTATGTCCGGGCCAAATCCATGGACGCCATCGACCGGACCAACGCCAAGGTGGATGCGGCTCTCCGGGCGGGGGGCGCCGCTATCGGGGCCAAGGTGAACATCGACACCCTGCCCGGCCAGCTGCCTCTCATCTGCAACCCGGAAATGAATGAACTGTTCGTCCACAATGCCCAGGACGCCTTCCCGGAGGTGGAAATCACCAACGCCGGCCACTTCAGCGCCTCCACGGACATGGGGGATGTGTCCCATCTGATGCCCGCCATCCATCCCTTCATCGGCGGGGTGGACGGACTGCTCCACGGACCGGATTTCAAGGTGGTGGATTTCCATGCGGCGGCGCTCCTGCCCGGGAAAGCCTTTGCCGGCATGGTCATCGACCTTTTGAGCGATGATGCCAAGGAAGCCAAGAAGATCCTGGCCGATTTCAAGCCGGCGCTTACCAAAGAACAATACATTGCCAAACTGGATGGCTATTTCAGCGAGGAGGAACCCGACCATGATTAACTGGAAACTGCACATTACGGCCCTGGCCCTGGTGGTCATCGCCGAACTGATCGGTATCAAATCCTTCAATCTGGGCCCGGGGAAAGTGGTGTTTGTCCCCATGCTCTATGCCCTGATCCTGGGGATCCTGACCACTCCCAACTTCTTTAAACTGACCAAACAGAAGGACATGGAAGACGCAGGCTCCCTGGTGGGCATTACCCTGATGCTGCTTATGGCCCGGTATGGGACCCTGGTGGGGCCCACCCTGCCGAAAATCATCAGTGCCAGCCCGGCTTTGATCCTCCAGGAATTCGGGAACCTGGGGACGGTATTTTTGGGGGTTCCCCTGGCGGTGGCCTTCGGGCTGAAACGGGAGACCATCGGGGCCGCCCATTCCATCGCCCGGGAACCCAACGTGGCTCTCATCGGTGAAAAATACGGCCTGGATACTCCGGAAGGCCGGGGGGTCATGAGCGTGTACATTGCCGGTACCGTGTGCGGCACTGTGTTCTTCGGGATCATGGCTTCCTTCCTGGCAGCTTTAAAGATCTTCCATCCCTATTCCCTGGCCATGGCCTCCGGGGTGGGGAGCGCCAGCATGATGTCCGCTTCCCTGGGGACCCTGACGGTGATGTATCCGGAAATGGCTGACCAACTGGCCGCTTTCGCCACCGCCTCCAACATGCTTTCCGGTCTGGACGGGGTATACATGGCCGTGTTCCTGGCCCTGCCTTTGACGGAATGGCTCTACAAGAAATGCTGCATCATCAAATACGGTCATGTGCTGACCAAGGAGGAGGAAGGAAAATGAGATCGTTTACTTTGCCTGAAACTACGCTGGTCCTCATTATCACGGCTTTCCTGTCCCTGGTGGCCAATACCCTGTCCAGCAACATTCCCTTTATGGACGCAGTCCCCGGCATGGTGATCCTCATCGCCATTTCCCTGGCAGGGATCGTGGCCGCCCGGGTGATCCCCGGAGGGATCCCGGCGGTGGCCTACATTACCACCCTGGGCTGTATCCTGACCTATCCCGGGTTCCCGGGCTCTGAAGTGGTCAACATGTATATGAAGAAAGTGGGCTTCCTGGCCCTGTGTACCCCCATCCTGGCCTACGCGGGGATCTCCATCGGCAAGGACATGGACGCCTTCAAGAAAACCGGCTGGCGGATCGTGGTCCTGGCCTGCGTGATCTTCATCGGCACCTACGTAGGGTCCGCCGCCATCGCCGAAGTGATCCTGAAAGCGCTGGGACAGATTTAACTGGTTGTCACTGGTCTCTGGCCAATGGAAAGAATCCGTGGCTGACGGGTTCTTTCGAATAAAAAAGACGTTGCTTTTCTTTTAATCTGTTGCTTGTTGTGAGTTCTTCTGAAGAGCAAGGACAAGCCAAAGGCGCGTCCGAGCCAGCTTCATACAATGAAAGACAGCCGCAGCCCGGCTGCCTTTCTTTATCCAGTGACCAGTGACAAGAGGCCAGTGACAGGGGGGTGTGAATTTTTCACACCCCCCTTTTTCTCTTGACAAATATCCCCCAACAGAGTATGATATGACCATGAAAGAAGGATACCCTGGTAGGGTATAGAAAGAGAGGATCGGTTATGAAACAATATATAGTAACAGGCATGACCTGTGCTTCGTGCCAGGCCCATGTGGAAAAGGCGGTGGCCGGGGTTCCCGGGGTCACCGGGGTATCGGTTTCCCTCCTGACCAACAGCATGGGGGTGGAAGGGACCGCCTCCGATGGGGATATTATCAAGGCCGTGGAGGACGCAGGCTACGGGGCTTCCGTCAAAGGAGCCGCCCAGGCCAAACAGGGAGTGGCGGAAAAGCTGGCCGCCGATGAAGAAGCCCTGAAGGACCATGAGACGCCCCGGCTCCGCCGGCGGCTGGTTACCTCCCTGGGGTTCCTGTTCCTGCTCATGTACATCACCATGGGCCACAACATGCTGGGGTGGCCGGTGCCCGCTCTGCTGGACGGGAACCATCTGGGACTGATGCTTACCCAGATGCTCCTGGCCATTATCGTCATGTACATCAACAAGGACTTTTACACCAGCGGTTTCAAGACCCTGTTCCACGGGGCTCCCAATATGGATACCCTGGTGGCCCTGGGTTCTTCCGTTTCCTTCCTGTGGAGCCTGGCGGTGTTCTATGATATCACCTTCCTGACCGCCCACGGAACGCCCTTCGAAGAACTCCACCACATGTACATGCACGACCTGTACTTTGAAACCGCAGCCATGATCCCTTCCCTGATCACCCTGGGGAAGATGCTGGAAGCCATGAGCAAGGGCCGGACCACCGATGCCCTGAAAGGGCTCATGAAGCTGGCTCCCAAGACCGCTGTGCTGATCCGGGACGGGAAGGAAGTCACCGTCTCCATCGATGAAGTCCAGAAAGGAGACATTTTCGCCGTCCGTCCCGGAGAAAACATCCCGGTGGACGGGGTGGTGGTCAAGGGCAATTCCGCCGTCAACGAAAGCGCCCTGACCGGGGAAAGCCTGCCGGTGGACAAGAAGCCCGGAGACAAGGTTTCCACCGCCACCATCAACCAGTCCGGGTACCTGGAATGTGAAGCCACCCGGGTAGGGGAAGACACCACCCTGAGCCAGATCATCAAACTGGTCAGCGATGCGGCGGCCACAAAGGCTCCCATTGCCCGGATTGCCGATAAGGTTTCCGCCGTGTTCGTGCCGGCCATCATCAGCATCGCCCTGGTCACCACCCTCGGCTGGCTGATCGCCGGAGCTCCTCTGGGCTCCGCCATTGCCCGGGGCATCGCCGTGCTGGTCATCGCCTGCCCCTGCGCCCTGGGGCTTGCCACTCCTGTAGCCATTATGGTGGGCAGCGGGGTAGGGGCCAAGAACGGCATCCTGTTCAAGACCTCCTCTTCCCTGGAAAACGCCGGGAAAGTGGCAGTGGTGGCTCTGGACAAAACAGGGACCATTACCAAAGGCCAGCCCAAGGTAACCGATGTGGTGCCGGCGGAAGGCTATACCAAAGAAAGCCTGCTCCAGCTGGCCTATGACCTGGAACAGAAATCCGAACATCCCCTGGCCAAAGCCGTAGTGGAAGAAGCGGAAGCCAAAGGTCTCAGAGCAGACGTTGTGGATGATTTCCAGGCTCTGCCCGGGAACGGACTCCAGGTGATCCAGAAAGGGAAGAAACTCATTGGCGGAAGCCTGAGCTTTCTGAAGAGCCTGGGGGCCCTGGATGACGCCATGGAAGCCAAAGGAGCGGAACTGGCCGGTCAGGGCAAGACACCCCTGGTGTTCGCCAAAGACGGGAAGCTGGCCGGGATGATCGCCGTGGCTGACGTGATCAAGGAAGATTCCGCCAAGGCCATCAAGGAACTCCAGAACATGGGCATCGAAGTGGTCATGGTCACCGGGGACAACCAGCGGACTGCCGAAGCCATCGGCCGTCAGGCCGGGGTGGACAAAGTGGTGGCCGGGGTCTTGCCGGAAGGCAAGGAAACGGTGATCCGGGAACTCCAGAAAGCCGGAGGCCTGGTGGCCATGGTAGGGGACGGCATCAACGATGCGCCGGCTCTCACCCGGGCAGACATCGGTATCGCCATCGGTGCAGGAGCGGACGTGGCCATCGATTCTGCCGACATCGTGCTGATGAACAGCCGGCTCACGGACGTATCCGCAGCGGTGCGGCTGAGCCGGGGCACCGTGACCAACATCCACGAGAACCTGTTCTGGGCCTTCTTCTACAATGTCATCTGCATCCCTCTGGCAGCCGGGCTGTTCAGCTACAAGATGAACCCCATGGTGGGGGCGGCGGCCATGAGTATTTCCAGCTTCACCGTGTGCATGAATGCCCTGCGGCTGAACCTGTTCAAGCTCCATGATGCCAGCCATGACAAGAAACGGAAGAACCCTGCAGCCGCTGTGGTGGAAAAAGCGGATCTGGCTCCTCAGCCTGCTGCCTGCCCGGTACCGGCTGCAGAGGGCACCACCGTGACCCTGAAAGTGAAGGGTATGATGTGCGCCCACTGCGAAGGCCGGGTGAAGAAAGCCTTGGAAGGCCTGGAAGGGGTCACCAGCGCCAAAGCCGACCACACCTCCGGCACCGTGGAAGTCACCGAAACCCGGAACGTCCCCGAAAACGACTTCAAAAGCGCCATCCTGAAGGCGGGGTATGAGTATGAGGGGAAGGAAGCATAAAGATGTCTGTTGACCATTGACCAAAGGGGCTGTTGCGCATGCGGCAGCCCCTTTTCCCTCTTGACGAAAATTCGTTAACAACGGTATAATGGTTAACGTAATACCCACTGATTAAAGGAGGATGTCTTTGACTTATGGCTTTGGAAAAAGGCGCAGTTGTTGATGGTATTGTCACCGGGATTACGAATTTTGGTGCTTTTGTGTCATTGCCCGAAAATAAGGTTGGTCTGATTCACATTTCTGAGGTTTCCAATGTCTTCGTCAAAGATGTACATGATTTCCTCAAGGTAAAGGATAAGGTTACCGTCAAGGTGGTTTCCATTGACGACAAGGGGAAAATCGGCCTGTCCCTGAAAGCCCTGATGCCTCCTGCTCCTGCACCGGAACGGAAACCGGCGGGAGAAAACAGACATTTTGAAAACAGACACTTCGAAAACAAACGGTTCGAAGGGAAGAAGCGGTTCGAGAGCAAACCCTTCCATGGAGCTCCCCGGGCCCAGGGTCCCATGAGCTTCGAGGACAAGCTTTCCCGGTTCCTGAAGGAAAGCGATGATCGTCTGCTGGATCTGAAACGGAATACGGAGTCCAAACGGGGCGGCCGTGGTGCTCGCAGAGGAGATTGATGAACACAAAAGGTACTTCCTCGGAAGTACCTTTTTTAATTAGAAGGTGAAAACGTTGAGTATTTTGGAAAACAGCCTGCGGCAGCTGGTGGCCCAGTCCCCCCTGTGGAAACCGGGGACGAAAGTCATCGCCGCCTTAAGCGGCGGAGCGGATTCCCTGTGCCTCACTGATGTGATGGCCTCCCAGGGAGAAGAAGACGGGGTGGATGTGCTGGCAGTTCATGTCCAGCACCATCTCCGGGGGGAGGAAGCGGAACAGGATGCCCGGCAGGCGGAAGAGTACTGCCGGAACCGGGGCCTGGCCTTCCGGCGGGTGGATGTGGATGTCCGGTCCCTGGCGGAAGGGGAAGGGCTTTCCCTGGAGGAGGCGGCCCGGAAGCTCCGGTATGGAGCCCTGGAAAAGGTCCGGCAGGAAACCGGTGCCGCTGCCATTTTCCTGGCCCATCATCAGGATGACCAGGCGGAAACCGTGCTCCTGAATCTGGTACGGGGCGCCGGTACCCGGGGGATGCGGGGAATGCTGCCGGTAAGCGGATATCTGGCCCGTCCCTTTCTGGAAATCACCCGGCGGGATACGGAAGCCTACTGTGAGGAAATGGGCCTTGCCTGGTGTGAGGACAGTTCCAATGAGAACCAGAGCCTGAAGCGGAACTGGGTCCGGAAGACCCTGCTGCCCCTTCTGGAGACCCAGAATCCCCAGATCCGGAAGCAGCTGGCCCAGGCGGCGGCTCTGGCTGCCAGCGATGAGGCCTATCTGGAAAAACTGGCCGGCCGGTACATCGGTGCCTACGGCCGGGAAGTGTTCGACACCTGGGATATCAAGGTGGAGAAGGATTTTGCCGCCCTGCCCCTGGCTCTCCAGAGCCGGGTGATCCGGATCCTGGTCCGTCGGGTGGGCGGAGCGGAAATGAGTTATGATCATGTCCGCAAAATATTGGAAATGATTGAACGGGGCGTGGGCAACAAGTCCCTGGATGTCCCCGGCGGTGTCCGGCTGATCTATCTGAACGGCCGGCTGATGGTGGGAAAAAACCAGCGGTCCCGGGAAGAAGAACGGGCCGCCAAGCTAGCACAAAAGGAGCGTCAGAGAAATGAACGAAAATCTTGAAAGAGTCCTGATCGATGAGAAAACCTTAAAAGCCCGGATCGCTGAAATGGGCGCCCAGATCAGCAAGGATTATGCCGGAGAAGAACTGGTGGTCATTGGCCTTTTGAAGGGGGCTGCCTATTTCCTTACGGAACTGACTCAGCACATCACCGTGCCGGTGCGGATTGACTTCATCAAGGCCTCTTCCTACGGTTCCGGCACCAAATCTTCCGGCAAAGTGGACATCGACTATGATACCTCCCGGAACATCGCCGGCAAAAACGTGCTGCTGGTGGACGATGTGATCGACACCGGACTCACCCTGAAGGAAGTGGGAGAACTGTTCCGGAACCGGAATCCCAAGACCCTGAAAGTGGCAGCCATGCTGGACAAGAAGGAACGCCGGCTGGTGAAGGTGCTGCCGGACTATGCCGGGTTCGAGATTCCCGATGAATTCGTGGTGGGCTTCGGCCTGGATTACGACGAAGAATACCGGAACCTGCCCTATATCGGTATCCTGAAACGGTCCGTCTATGAAAAATAATTCCATGTCTGCCGGTCCTTCCCGGAATGGTTCAGACAGGAAAGGAGCTCTAGTGTGAGTAAGTTTATCCGTAATCTGGTATTTTACCTGCTCATTGTCATTGTAGGGGTCTGGATCTACGATTATTACAATGCCTCCAGCACTCCTAAGAACGAAATGAGCTACAGCAACTTCATCAAGGAAGTCCAGCAGGATGAAGTGAAGAGTGTAACCATTGTGGACAATTCGGTGATCAAAGGCAAGCTGAAAAACGGTGCCGACTTCACCACCATTGCGCCCCGGGATGACAAACTGGTGGATACCCTCCGGGCCCGGGATGTGGAAATCAAGGCGGAACTGCCGCCCCAGCCTTCCATGCTCAGCAATATCCTGACTTCTCTCCTGCCCATGGTGGTCATCGTGATCCTCTGGTTCTTCATGATGAACAACGCCCAGGGGGGCGGCAGCCGGGTCATGAGCTTCGGCAAGAGCAAGGCCAAGCTTTATGGGGACGGCAAGAGCCGGGTCACCTTCAAGGATGTAGCCGGGGCTGATGAAGCCAAACAGGAACTGGAAGAAGTGGTGGAATTCCTGAAGGCCCCCCAGAAGTACAACCAGCTGGGAGCCAAGATCCCCAAAGGGGTGCTGCTCTACGGACCTCCCGGTACCGGGAAGACCCTCCTGGCCAAAGCCGTGGCCGGGGAAGCGGGGGTGCCTTTCTTCAGCATCTCCGGATCTGACTTTGTGGAAATGTTCGTGGGGGTGGGGGCCTCCCGTGTCCGTGACCTGTTCGACCAGGCCAAGAAAAACGCTCCCTGCATTGTGTTCATCGACGAAATCGACGCCGTAGGCCGCCAGAGAGGCGCCGGCCTGGGCGGGGGCCATGATGAACGGGAACAGACCCTGAACCAGCTGCTGGTGGAAATGGACGGGTTCGGTGCCAACGAAGGGATCATCATGATCGCCGCCACCAACCGTCCGGATATCCTGGATCCGGCACTGCTGCGTCCGGGCCGGTTCGACCGGCAGATTGTGGTGGACAAGCCGGATATCCGGGGACGCCGGGCCATCCTCCGGGTCCACACCAAAGGCAAACCCATCGATCCTTCTGTGGATCTGGGAGTCATTGCCCGGCAGACCCCGGGTTTTACCGGGGCTGACTTGGCCAACCTGGTGAACGAAGGGGCCCTGCTGGCCGCACGGCACAACCAGGTGACCATCACCATGAGCGACCTGGAAGAAGCCGCGGAACGGGTGATGATGGGTCCGGAACGGAAGAGCCGGGTGATCACCGACGAAGAGAAGAAGCTCACCGCCTACCATGAAGGGGGCCATACCCTGGTGGGGATGCTCCTGGACCATACGGATCCGGTGCACAAGGTGACCATCATCCCCAGAGGCCGTGCCGGTGGCTATACCTTGAGCCTGCCTACGGAAGACCGGTATTATGCCACCCGCAGTGAAATGCTGGATCAGCTGAAGGTGCTCCTGGGGGGCCGTGTGGCGGAAGCCCTGGTGCTCCATGAGATTTCCAGCGGGGCCAGCAGCGACCTCCAGCGGGCTACGGAACTGGCCCGGCGGATGACCTGCGAATACGGCATGAGCGATGTGCTGGGGGCTGTGACCTTCGGCCACCGGCAGGAACAGGTGTTCCTGGGCCGGGACATCGGTCGGCAGAACGACTACAGTGAAAAAGTGGCAGCCCAGATCGACGGGGAAATCCGCCGGTTCATCGACGAAGCCTACGAAGGCACCGTGAAGCTGCTCACCGACCATATGGACAAGCTGCACCTGATCGCCCAGAACCTGATGGAACGGGAGACCCTGGAAGGCCACGAGATCCAGGAACTGCTGAAATACGGCCATATCCTGGAAAAAGGCGAAGTGCCGCCTCAGGAAGAACCCAAGAAGCCCGCCGACGGTACCCCGGCTCCCATCGGACCGGTCCCAGCCGAAGAACCGGCCGAAGAACCCGTGATGGCGCCGGTACCGAAAGAAGTGCCTCAGGCGTAAAAAGGCTGTTGCCTTGGCAGCAGCCTGTCAACGGCCGCTGACCGCTGACTGTTGACTGCTGACAAGAAAGGGCTGTTGCTCAGGCAACAGCCCTTTATCCAAGCAATTGCGTTAACATACTTCTCCCAACAGGGAACGAAAGGAAGACTGTCATGCGTACTGAAATCCTGAACATCCTTCGTAAAAAAGCGCCGGAACCGGTTTCCGGCGAGGAACTGGCCAAACAGCTGGGAATCACCCGGACGGCCATCTGGAAGCATATCCAGACCCTGAAAAAGGAAGGCTACGGCATCGAAGCGTTCACCAAAAAAGGCTATGTACTCACTTCCGTGCCGGACAAACTGCTGCCTTCGGAAATCATGGCTCATCTCCATACCCGGTTCGTGGGCCGGTCCATCTGTTATGAGGAAAGCGTCACCAGCTCCAACGAAGTATTGAAGAAGCTGGCGGACAAAAACGTCGCCGACGGCACCGTCTGTGTGGCGGAAGAACAGACCGGGGGCAAGGGACGGCTGGCCCGGGGCTGGTTCAGCCCCAAAGGCAAGGGCCTGTGGTTCTCCCTGCTGCTGAAGCCCACCTTCCTGCCCCAGGAAGCCCCCAAAATGACCCTGCTCAGCGCCGTGGCGGTGGTCCGGGCCATCCGGGAAGTCTGCCAGGTGGATGCCAGGATCAAGTGGCCCAACGATGTGCTGCTGAACGGGAAGAAGCTGGTGGGGATCCTTACGGAAATGAGTGCGGAATTCGGCCACATCAACTATCTGGTGGTGGGCATCGGCATCAATGTGTGCGTGCCTAAAGAGATGGTGCCGGAAGAACTCCGGGCCGCCGCCATTTCCATTGCCGATGCAGCGGAAAAACCGGTGGACCGGGTGGCCCTCCTGGCCAAGGTGCTGGATTATCTGGAATACTATTATGACATTGCCTGCCGGGAAGGATTCGGCCCCATCCTGGACCAGTGGCGGAAATATTCTATCACCCTGGGAAAACAGGTGAAGGTGATCGCACCGGACAAGACCTATGTGGGGACGGCCCTGGACATCGATGATACCGGGGCTCTCCAGGTGAAGAAAGAGGACGGTACGGTGGAAACCGTCCTGGCCGGGGATGTTTCCATTCGTCCGGCCCAGGGAAAGGGGAAATACGCATGAACCGGACCAGAAACATGATGGGAGCCGGGCTGTTCACCGCTTTGATCATCCTCAGTTCCTATGTGACCATTCCCCTGGGACCGGTGCCGGTGACCCTCCAGACTCTGATGGTGCTCCTGGCCGGGTTCCTGCTGGGACCGGTGTGGGGACCGGCCAGCGTGCTGGTATGGATGGTCCTGGGCTGTGTGGGACTGCCCGTATTCAACCAGGGACAGGCCGGCATCGTCATGCTGGCAGGGCCCACCGGGGGCTTCATCCTCAGCTTCCCGGTGGTGGCCTGGCTGGCCGGGAAGATCAGCCGGGGATCCTGGGCCGGGGACAGGCTGTGGAAGAACTTCCTGGCCCTGGCCGGGGTGACGGTGGTGTGCTACATCATCGGAGCCATCGGCTTTAAACTGAGCTTTGCCTTTTTCCTCCACAAGCCCATGACCTGGGAAAAGACCCTGGCTCTGTCCGTGGCCCCCTTCCTGCCCCTGGACATCGTAAAAGCCCTGATCACCGCCTTCCTGGGCACCCGCATTCGCCGGGCCCTGAAGGCAGGGGGGATGTGGGAGTAAAGGCGGTCAATTGACCGTTGACTGCTGACTGCTGACAAAGGGGGTAATGCTGTATGTTCCATACAGCATTACCCCCTTTTCCTTGACAACTCCCCCCGTTGCCCCTATAATAAAGTCGTTTATGGACCGGACCTGTACGGAGAGAGAATGCCGGGAGCCCTGCTGCAGGGTGCTTCTGAGGGATTCCCAGGCCGGTCATTCTAGAAACCGATATGGAGGGTTTTCACCATGTTAATGGTCATGGATGTTGGCAACACCAACATCGTAGTAGGGGTTCACGACGGCAATACCTGGCAGGCACACTGGAGAATTTCCAGCAGCCGCTCCCGGACTTCCGATGAATTCGGCATCATCCTGGGCAGCATGTTTGCCTACAGCGGTATGGATATGAAGGATATCGAAAACATCATCATTTCCACCGTAGTGCCGCCTCTTCTGGTACCCCTGTGCAACATGTGCAAGCGTTTCTTCAGCATCACTCCCTTTGTGGTCACCAGCGAAATCAAAACCGGTCTGAAACTGGATTACGATGATCCCTCCCAGATCGGGGCCGACCGGATCGTCAACGCAGTGGCTGCCCACAACATGTACGGGGACAAGGGGAATCTGATCATCATCGACTTCGGCACCGCCACCACTTTCTGCGCCCTGACCCCTGCCGGGGAATACCTGGGTGGCGCCATTGCCCCGGGCATTGGCATTTCCACTGAAGCCCTGTTCCAGAAAGCGGCCAAGCTGCCCCGGATCGAACTGATCAAGCCCCCCAAGGCAATCTGCCGGGACACCATTCACGCCATGCGGTCCGGCGTGATTTACGGCTTTGTGGGCCAGATGGACGGCCTGATCACCCGGATGAAAAAAGAACTGGGAGGCCAGGCCTTTGTAGTAGCCACCGGAGGCTTTGGCAAACTGATGGCCAGCGAATCCGACCAGGTAGACGTAGTAGAACCCTTCCTCACCCTGGAAGGCCTGCGGATTCTGCATGAGATGAACAAATAAAGGCGGTCGCGGGTCACGGTCAGCTGTCAATGGTCAATGGCCGAAGGAAGCCAACTTTCGTTGGCTTTGAAAAATTGAAAACGGAATGACTGTTTCTGTCTGGAAGTGGAAACTCAGTTGTTATTGAGTTTTCGCCTTGGCTTTCTTTCAGACAGTTCTTTACAAGGAACAGATTCAAAAGCAGGAAGCAGTGAATTGCTGCTTCCTGCTTTCATTCGGCCATTGACAATTGACCATTGACAATCAGTAAAGGAGCACTCCTAAATGACAACTCACATCGAAAAAACGCTGCAAACCCTCCTCCCGACCCGGCTCCCCATCGCCCTTGCCCCTATGGCCGGGGTTACGGATCTTCCTTTCCGGGTGATCTGCCGGGAGCTGGGGGCGGATTACACGGTTTCGGAGATGGTCAGCGCCAAGGCTTTGCTGTTCAGGAACCCCAAGACCTTTGCCATGTTGGAAGTGGATCCCCGGGAGCATCCGGTGGCCATCCAGCTGTTCGGTTCGGTGCCGGAGGAATTGGCCCGGGGTGCGAAAATCGTGGCGGAACACGGGGCGGACATCATCGACTTCAACATGGGCTGCCCGGTGCACAAAATCGTGGCCAATGGGGAAGGGTCCGCCCTGATGAAGGACCCCGAACGGGCCTATGCCTGTCTGGCGGCTCTGGTGGATGCGGTGGACCTGCCGGTGACGGTGAAGTTCCGGGCCGGCTGGGATGAGGAACACCGGAATGCGGTGGAGATCGCACGACTGGCAGAAAAGGCCGGCGTGGCGGCAGTGGCAGTCCATGGCCGTACCCGGGGGCAGTTCTACAGCGGAAAGGCGGACTGGGACATTATCCGCCAGGTCAAGGAGGCCGTGTCCATTCCCGTACTGGGGAACGGAGATGTGTTCACCGCCCGGGATGCTCTGGCCCTGTGGGAGACCACCCACTGTGACGGAATCATGATCGCCCGGGGAGCCCAGGGAAATCCCTGGATCTTCCGGGAAGTGAAGGCGGCCCTGGCCGGGAAACCCATTCCAGCCGTGACCCTGGAGGAACGGTTTGCCATGGTCCGGCGCCATCTCCGGGACCTGATTGCCTTCAAGGGAGAAAAAGTGGCCATCCGGGAAATGCGCCACCATGGAGCCTGCTACTTCACTGGTCTCCCTCACAGCGCCCACTACCGGAACGCCATCAACCAGTGCCTGACAAAAGAAGCCTTTGAGCAGGTGCTGGAGGAGTATGAGGGGGAATTGGAAAAGGGACTGTGAAAAAATGAGAAATCATTTTTTCACAGTCCCTTTTTTCAAAAGAACGCCTTGTAACAAATGGCATTCATGATATTCTCTTCCCACACATAGTTCCCGCTGAATTTTCCTTCGCTCCTGGGGTCCTCGTCTTCGGCCACCGCTTCTCCGTTCATCATGTAGATGAACCCGTTTTTGGTGCCGGGGACCACGAACAGGCCGGACAGGAGGCCGTAGGCTTCCCCGGTGTGGCCCCACAGGTCCAGTTCATGGTCTTTCACCACCCGGGAGGTGCCGCTGCCCTTGATGGGATACATGGCCAGGCCGTAGGCCTCGATGGAGCCTCCGTAGGTGTTCCCGTTCTTCCTGGCCGGATCCCAGGTCCACTGGGTGGTCATCATTTCCCGCAGGGCCTCGGGCCGGAGCACCTGTCTACCTTTGTACTTCCCGTTGTTCAGGACCATCTGGAGGGCATGGCCCAGTTCGTCGTAGGAGATCCGCAGGCCCCCCTGCGGGGAGAAGAAGGTGGCGTTGGTGCCGGGCTGGTAGTCCTTCAGGCTGTAGAAGGCATCCAGGTCCCGGTGGTCCGGGTTCTGGACCTTCACCTGGTCTTTGGGAGGCTGTTTCCCCTGGTAGTCATCAATCTGAGGGATCCAGGGCCCCTGTTCATCCCATTTCCCATTGCTGTTCTTCTGGTAGATCACCCCCAGGTTTTTGAAGGCTCCTTTGGAAAGGTTCCCCACAGTGTAGTCCGCCTTGATGTCCAGGTCCTTCAGGATGTGCTTTTTCTGGTACAGATCGAACCGTTCCCCGGTGACTTTTTCGATGATGGTACCCAGAAGGCCGTAGTTGATGTTGGAGTACTTGAAGTATTCCCGGGGAGCCTGGCCGGCGGGAGCAAAATGGTCCCCGTTTTCATAGAACTTCCCGTCCTTCACGAAAAATTCCCGGACGGAGTATTCCGGGGGAATGGCATAGAGCTTCCCGTCCCGGAGACTGGAGGTGTGGCTTAGGAGCATCCGGACGGTAATGGGGGTGTCCGGATAGTTGGGATTCCGGAGAGGGAAGCCCAGGATCTCGCTTACATCCTGGTCCAGCCGGAGCTTCCCCTCATCCACCAGCTGCATGATGGTAAAGCCGGTGAACATCTTGGAGACGGAGGCCGCCCGGAACCGGGTATCCGGAGTGATGGGCAGGTCTTTCTGGCCGGGCTTTTCTGCAAAATACCGGTGTCCGGCAAAATGGGTGTAGACTTTCTTTCCGTTCTTGTACACTTCCACTCCCAGGCCGGGTACATGGGTGCCGTCATGGCCCACCATTTCATCCAGCTGGGCGGACAGGGCTTTGGCCGCCTTGGGATCCATGGCCTTCCGGGCCAGGGCGTACTGGGGCATGAGCACGGCGGCACACAGCCCCAGGGCCGCCAGCCATTTCAGATGGTGCTTCGTTTGCATAAAAAGACCTCCTTTGAACAGTTCCGGAATTTCGACGGAAAAATCAGGCTTTTCCGTCACTACCAGTACCCATTATACCGGTGAACAAAAAGACAGTCAACATGTATACAGCATACTATATAATGTTAAAAAATCGGAATACTTCATTGACAGCAGACGGGCGGATACGGTAAACTTAAGTTGTAAGACCCATAGAGAATGCTGTTTCATTTTGTGTGGGCTATGGCCAATAGCTCAGGGAGCATTGTGAGACCCAGCATGGGGCAGAGTGGTTTTGCTGCGCCTTTGCTGGGCTTTTTTGTACCCCGGCAGCAGGCTCTGAGGGAAAAACATCAGGAGGTCGTACAATGAATTTAGCAAAACTGGTAGACAACAATCGGGAAGCCATGGTGAAAACCCTGCAGGAAGCCGTCCGGATCAAAAGTGTCCAGGAACCGGCTGTGCCCGGCAAGCCTTTCGGGGAAGGTCCGGCCCGATGCCTGGCCTATATGCTGGAAGAAGCGGCCAAAATGGGCTTCCGCACGGAAAATGTGGACAACTATATGGGTTGGTGTGAATACGGGGAAGGACCGGAAATGGTAGCCGTCCTGGGGCATCTGGATGTGGTGCCGGAAGGGGACGGCTGGACGAAGGATCCCTACAGCGGGGAAGCGGACGGAGAAAACGTCTACGGCCGGGGCACCATGGATGACAAAGGCCCCACCACCGCCGCCCTCTATGCCCTGAAGGCCCTGAAGGACAGCGGGGCTCCCCTGAAACGGCGGATCCGGATCCTCTTTGGTACCAACGAGGAAACCGGCAGCCAGGACATGAAGCATTACCTGGAAAAAGGCGGGGAAATCCCTGTGTGCGGGTTCACCCCCGATGGAGAATACCCGGTGATCAACGGGGAAAAAGGCATCATCAACGTAACCTTTGAACGGGCCTACACCCAGGAGGGTGGTCTGGTTCTGAAGGAAATCAAAGGGGGCTCCGCCTTCAACGTGGTGCCGGCCCTGGCTTCCGCCACCATCCAGTGCGCGCCTGCAGAAGCCGCCAAGATCCTGGAAAAATATGGAGAAAAGGATCCCAAGGTCCAGTGGGAAGTAATCCCGGAAGGGTTGAAAGTCACTGCCCAGGGAGTCCAGGCCCATGCAGCTTCTCCGGAAAAGGGAGAAAATGCCATCGGCCGTCTCCTGGCTGCTCTGGCGGAACTGCCCTTTGGGGATGATCTCCATCAGGCACTGGCGTTCCTGGGTCAAAAGATCGGTACGGAGATCCACGGGGAATCCCTGGGCATCTGCCTGGAGGATCCGGATTCCGGGAAGCTGTCCTTCAACCTGGGGGTTATTGCCGGAGACGCTGGGAAACTGACCTTGAAGATCAACTACCGGTATCCGGTGACCAAATCCTATGAGGACTGTGCTCCCAAACTGGATGCCCAGTTCGCAGAAGCCGGGTTCCGGAAGGTCGGCGAAACCCACAAGAAATCCCTGTATGTGGATCCCAAAACCGACTACATCCAGACCCTGCTCCAGGTGTACGGAGAACTGACGGACTTTGAACCGAAGACCATCTGCATCGGAGGCGGCACCTACGCCAAGAGCATCCCCAATATTGTGGCCTTCGGGCCTATTTTCCCGGGGGATGCAGTGCGGGAACACCTGCCTAATGAATACTGGGAAATCGACAAACTGGTGCTCAACGCCAAGATCTATGCGGAGGCTCTGTACCGGCTGGCGAAATAAAGGCGGTCAGCTGTCAACGGTCAGCGGCCGGAGGAAGCCAGTCTCGCTGGCTTTCAATGAAGAACAATGGTTGTGCAATTAAGGAGGGAAAGCCAATGAAAATCACGAAAGTTCGCCTGGGACGGATTTCCGTTCCCCTTCGGGTACCGTTCAAAACCGCTTTGCGGCAGGTCAACAGTGTGGAGGATATCATTGTGGAGATCCACACGGATACCGGTGAGGTGGGATTCGGGGAAGCGCCCCCAACGGGAGTCATTACCGGAGATACCACCGGAGCCATCATTGGCGCCTTCCAGGATCATATCAGCAAGACCCTGGTGGGCCGGGACGTGGATGACTTCGAAGATATCACCCGGGCGGTCCAGGACTGCATCGTGAAGAATTCCAGTGCCAAGGCTGCGGCGGACATGGCCCTGTGGGACCTGTACGGCAAGAAGTACGGGATTCCGGTGTACAAAATGCTGGGAGGCGCCCGGAACAAGATCGTTACGGACATCACCATCAGCGTGAATCCCCCAGAAGAAATGGCCCGGGATGCAGTGAATGCCCTGGAACGGGGCTATGACACCCTGAAAGTGAAGGTGGGCATCGATCCGTCCCTGGATGTGGCCCGGCTGGCCGCCATCCGGAAGGCTGTGGGGCCGGACATCCGGATCCGCATCGATGCCAACCAGGCCTGGAGCCCCAAACAGGCAGTACGCCTGCTGAACCAGATGCAGGAAAAGGGCCTGGATATCGAACTGGTGGAACAGCCGGTAAAGGCCCACGACCTGGAAGGGCTGAAATACGTCACGGAACGGTCCTATGTGCCGGTACTGGCCGACGAAGCGGTGTTCTCCGTAGAGGACGCTCTGAAAATCGTCCAGATGCAGGCGGCGGACCTGATCAACATCAAATTGATGAAATGCGGCGGTCTTACCAACGCCCTGAAAATCGCCACCCTGGCGGAAGTCTGCGGGGTGGAGTGCATGATCGGATGCATGCTGGAGGCCAAGGTCAGCGTCAATGCGGCGGTGCACCTGGCCTGTGCCCGGAAAATCATTACCCGGGTGGATCTGGACGGGCCGGTGCTCTGTTCCGAAGATCCGGTGGAAGGCGGCGCCGTCTTCAACGAAAAGGAAATCACGGTCAGCGACGGGCCGGGGCTGGGTGTCACCGGGGTCCGGGGCATCCGGTATCTGGACGACTAGCCTCCTGACGGGGAAAAGAAAGGGGAGATTTCTATGGTCATCACCAACGGTTTTACCTACATTGCCTTCCTCATGTGCCTGGCAGGGGTCCTGCTGGCACTGGAAAAGTATACCAAGTGGAAGATCTTCAACCTGGTGCCCCCTCTGGTGTGGATCTATGTGCTGAACATGATTTTCTGCACCATGGGCCTGTACCATTCCAAGGAAGTGTCCGCAGCCTACAAGGCCCTGAAGAACAACCTGCTGTATGCCATGATCTTTGTGATGCTGCTTCGGTGCGACTTCCGGAAACTGGCCAAACTGGGAGGCCGGATGGTGGCCATCTTCCTGGGCTGCTCCGTGACATTGTTCATCGGCTTTGTGGTGGGCTACCCCATTTTCAAAGGCTTCCTGGGCCATGACACCTGGGGCGCTGTGGCGGCCCTGTACGCTTCCTGGGTAGGGGGCTCCGCCAACATGGCGGCCATGCAGGCGGCACTGCCGGTGGATGCGGGTGCCTACAGCTGCGCCCTGGCCCTGGATACCGTGTGCTATTCCGTGTGGATCGCCCTGCTGCTCCTGATGGTGAAACATGCGGACAAATGGAACAACTCGGTGAAGGCGGATACGTCCAAACTCCAGGCAGTGGCTGATGCAGCAGCTGCGGAAGTGGCCAAGGAAAAGAAAAAGGCATCGGCGGCTGACTGGATCTTCCTGATCGGTGTTTCCCTGCTGGTGTCTGCCATTGCCCAGAGCGTGGGGGCTTCTCTCAACACCATGCTGAAGGGTGTGGGACTGGCCATGTTCGACAAAGGGACCATGACCACCGTGTTCGTCACTGTCCTGGGCCTGATTTGTGCCATGAGCCCTCTGGGCAAGGTCCCTGCTGTGGAAGAACTTTCCAGTGTGTACCTGTATGCAGTGGTGTCCCTGCTGGCTTCCACTGCTTCCGTAACGGACCTGTTGAGTGCTCCCATGTGGGTGGTGTACGGGTTCTTCATCCTGGTGGTCCATGTGATCGGCATGTACATCCTGTCCAAGCTGTTCCACTGGGATCTGTGCATGGTTTCCACCGCCTCCCTGGCCAACATCGGCGGGGCGGCCTCCGCACCTATCGTGGCGTCCGCCTACAACGAATCCTATGCCGGCATCGGGGTCCTGATGGGGGTCCTGGGGGCTGCCATAGGGAACTTCGCCGGACTGATCTGCGGGTATGTTTTGAAAATGATGGCGTAATTGGTATAATAAAGGGGTGCTGCACGTTGGGTGCAGCACCCCTTTATTTGTCAGCGGTCAGCGGCCGGATGTAAAAATTTGCAGGCAAATTTTTCGAATGGAAACGCAGCCAGCGGCTGCTAACCCACCACCATTGCGCAAGCGCAACGGTTCCCCGCCCTTGAAAAGGGCGGATATCTGCCGGGGCTGACGCCTGCTGCCTTTACAGTACCAGTGCAACCAAAGGAGCACAGTCACATGGACAAACGAACCCTTTACCTTACCGGGGAAGCCCGGACCAATATGGACAATGCCATTACCAAGATCTACGGGGTGTTCTACATGGCCTTTGAGGTGGTGGAACAGACCGGGGAAATCGTGGAGGTGGACTGCAACGCCACCCTGGAGCTGACCCGGAACTTCATCCGGAAACTGTTCCTGAACCATTCCATCCTGGAGGAATCCCAGTTCCTGGAACAGGAAGTGACCCGGCGGTATTTCGGCTCCTCCGGAAAGGCCATCCTGGCCGCCTACCGTGACGCCCGCCAGCATTACCGGCAGATAGTGGGGAAGTAGTGGCCCGCGACCGGGGCTGCTGCATTGCAGCAGCCCCTTTTTACTCTGCTAAAGTTCGGAGTTCTCCCTATTCGACCTCTTTTTATCCTGAAAAAATTGTAAAAGTTCTCTTGAAAAGACATAAATTCGAACAATCATATATTGCTGAATAAAATTATTCGAGAAAATCCCATTTTCCTCTAGGCGATGGGAAACTTTTGTGTTATAATAAACCACGTAATCAAAGACCAAAGGATACAGGTTTTGGTAAGGCAAGATTCAAAAGGGATGGAGACACACCTGCAAACAGGGGCTCTGTTCCAGTCCAGGCCAGGTATTCAAAAAGAACTTTCGAGGGGAAAGGGGTACATGATTATGTACGAAAAAGATCTGCTTTACGTGATTAAACCCAGTGAATTGGAACCGGAAACCTTACGCGTACTGCTCGCTCAACATCCTGAGATTAAATTTGTGTCCTTCATGGGCATTGACTTCGCCGGCAACGACACCGACGAAAAGGTACCCATCAGCGCACTGCTGAACAACATGGAAACCATGCTCTACAGCCATACCGCCCAGACTGACGGTTCTTCCGTAGTGCTGCCCGGGGTTGCCTCTCTGAACGATGCCCGGGTGGACATGGTGGCAGACCTGTCCGTGAACTGGTTCGTGGACTACAACATGGAACACATCGATCCGGAGACCGGGAAAATGGTGGGCACCCTGCGTGTTCCCTGTTTCCTGAAACACAATGGGGAATTTGTGGATTCCCGGTACCTGCTGAAGGAAACCCTCCGCTATGTAGGGGATGAAATCCTGAAAGCCATGAAAGCCGAAGGGAAAGTCCCCGGCCTGGCCTTTGCCCCGGAAGATGTGGAAAAGATCACTTCCACTTCCGCTACGGAACTGGAATTCTGGGTGAAGACCCCTACGGAAGACGTTTCCACCGAAGCCCTGTCCTCCTCCCAGATCATGCAGGAACAGTACTGGGCCCGTACCCGGGGCAACGTTCGTACCGCTCTGGAACAGGCTGTGGAGATCCTGGGCTACTATGGCCTGGAACCGGAAATGGGCCACAAAGAAGTGGGCGGTGTCCGGGGTCAGCTGGATGCCAACGGCAACATGACCCATGTCAATGAACAGCTGGAAATCGACTGGAAATATTCCACCGGCCTCCAGGCTGCTGACAACGAAATCCTGGTTCGCACCATTGTGAAGGAAGTGTTCCGTGCCAACGGACTGGAAGTTTCCTTCCTGGCCAAACCCATCGTGGGGGTTGCCGGCAGCGGCGAACACACCCATGTGGGCCTGGGCTGCCTCACCAAGGATGGCAAATTCTACAACCTGATGAGCCCGGCCGACATGACCAAAGATTTCCTGTCCGCTGTAGGATATGGGGCACTGATGGGCATCCTGAAGAACTATGAAGTGCTGAACCCCATCGTTTCCTGCACCACCGACGCTTTCAAACGGCTGAAACCCGGGTTCGAAGCTCCTATCTGCATCGTAACCTCCCTGGGCATCGCTCCGGACGTCCCCTCCCGGAACCGTACCATCCTGGCCGGCCTGATCCGCGACCTGGACAACCCCAAGGCCACCCGTTTCGAAATGCGGGCTCCCAACCCCTTCACCAACACCTACATGGCTCTGGCAGGCTTCTACATGGCTGCCCTGGACGGCATCAAGGCTGCCCTGGCTTCCGGCAAGAGCACGGATGAACTGTGTGCGGAACTGTCCAAGAAGTCCGGTGAAGACGGCTTCTATCTGGAAAAAGACAGAGAATACCGTTCTGAAAACGATGTATTCGAAGACTACACCGAAGAAGAACGGAACAAATACTTCGGAGCTCCCCCTGCAACGGTTTGGGAAAACTGCAAGGCTTTCGACAAGTATCCGGAAAAGGTGGCCGTGCTCACTGCCGGCGACATCATCAAACCGGTTTACCTGAAATCCTTCGAAGAGGGTGCCCTGATCCGTTGGCAGACCGAACTGCTGAAACACATCATCCCTGACTACCGGGCCAAAGTGGTGGCCATGAAACCGGTGACCAGCGAAAGCAGCACCGCCTGGGATGACGGCATGTGGCAGAGAGTCCAGGAACTGCGGGTCCTGATCGCCAAAGATACGGACACCAGCACCAGCCTGTTCACCCAGATTGCCAAAGCCTTTGCTGCCGGTGACTTTGACAAGGCCTCCGACCTCCAGAAGACTCTGGATGCCAAGATGGAAGAACTGGAAGGCCTGTACACCGATTATAAAAACAACATCCTGTAAGATCATGGAAAAGGAGGCTGCCGCGCTGTGCAACGCAAGACCTTTGGTCTCCTGCTGGCGCTCCTGCTTCTCTTCCTGATGCCCCTGACTGGCAGGGCTGCCGCCGTAAAACCGGTGGCAGTCCTGGGGTCCAAGGGTCAGAAGGTGGAAGAAGTACAAGCTATGTTGTCCAAACTGCACTACTACAACGGCGATATAGATGGAGAGTTCGGAACAGGGACACAGATTGCAGTAAAAAAATTCCAACAGAAGAATCGGAAACCGCAGACCGGGGATGTGACCTGGTCCATTTACAATTTAATGAGCAAACAGAGTGGCCTGAGTTTCGGTCATTTCCGGAAAATCTGGATCATGGAATCCACAGGATACAGTCCTCAGGATCCCGGGGTCACAGGAGTCACCTACACAGGTGCCATGATGCGCCGGGGTGTGGTGGCAGTGGATCCGGTACTGATCCCTCTGGGCACAAGACTGTACATAATGGGCTACGGCGAAGGACTTGCCTGTGATATTGGCTCTGCCATCAAGGGCAACAAGATCGACCTGGCTTTTGACAACCGCGGACAGGCGCTGGAATGGGGCCGTCGGCGGGTACGTGTGTATATACTGTAAAAAGCGGACAAAACAGCAGGAATAAAGGAGTGGAACCAGTGCTGACAGCAAAAGAAATCCCCAACTGGATGGTCAAAAAATTCGAAGAAAACAGCTTCATGAAACTGGCTGACGTGAAACTGGAAAAAGTGGAGTGCGGCTACTGTGAACTGAGCATGGACGCGGACCCGGAACACAAACACGGGAACCGGTACGGAGTGATCCACGGAGGAGCCCTGTTTACCCTGGCGGATACGGCCATGGGGGCGGTGGGCTACAGCATCGGCTGCAAGGTGGTCACCCTGTCCAGTTCCATCAACTTCATCAGCAATTCCAGTGCCAAAGAAAAGGTCTGGGCCAGAGCCTCCCTGATCCATGCCGGCCGTTCCACCCTGGTGACCCGGGTAATGATCTATGACCATACCGGGAAGGAAATGGCCGATGTAACAGGGACCATGTTCGTCATCGGTCATTTTGACGAAATACCCAAAAAGTGGTAAAATATTCATACATTTAGGCTTAAAATTGAGAATAAACCATAAAACAGGAGGACCCTTATGGATTTCGCATTAACCGAAGAGCAACAGGAATTGCAGGCGATGGTGAAGGATTTCGTGGATAAGGAAATCGTTCCCTATACCGAAGAAATGGACCGGGAAAATCATGCAAGACCGGAAATCTTCAAGAAGGCAGGGGATATGGGCCTGCTGAACCTGGTTGTTCCGGAAGAATACGGCGGGCCTGGACTGGACAGCATTACTATTGCCACCATCTATGAAGAACTGGGCAAAGGCTGCGCCGGCATCGCCACCTCCATTGCCGCCAATGCACTGGCTTCCTATCCCATTCTGCTGGCTGGCAATGAAGAACAGAAAAAATATCAGTGCGACCTGCTCAACGACGGGAAACTGGCCGCCTTCGCCCTTACCGAACCGGGAGCCGGTTCTGATGCCGGGGCTGTGGCCACCAAAGCCGTGAAAGACGGGGATCACTATGTACTGAACGGGAACAAAGTGTTCATCACCAACGGGGGTATTGCCGACAGCTTCCTGGTGTTCGCCAACACCCGGAAAACCGGCGGCATCCGGGGTCTGACCGCTTTCATCGTTCCCAAAGACACTCCGGGCTTCAGCGTGGGCCGGAAAGAAGACAAAATGGGGATCCGTCCCTCCAACACCTGTGAACTGATCCTGGAAGATGTGGTGGTTCCGGAATCCATGCGGGTGGGCCGGGAAGGCCAGGGCTTCCGCATTGCCATGAACACTCTGGACAGCGCCCGTCCTTTCGTGGCCGCTGTGGCTGTGGGGCTGGCCCAGTCCTGTCTGGACATTGCCGCCCATTACGCTCGGGAACGGAGACAGTTCGGCCAGCCCATCGCTTCCTTCCAGATGGTCCAGGCCATGATCGCCGATATGGCCATGAAAGTGGAAACCGCCCGTCTCATGGTCCACAAAGCCTGTTGGATGCGTGACCAGGGCGTGGAATTCGGCAAGGAAGCAGCCATGAGCAAATGCTTCGCTTCCGATGTGGCCATGGAAGTGGCTACCGATGCGGTCCAGATCATGGGCGGCTACGGCTACATGAAAGATTATCCCATGGAAAAGAAAATGCGGGATGCCAAGATCCTCCAGATCTACGAAGGCACCAACCAGATCCAGCGGATGGTCATTGCAAACAAGATCCTGTACTGAGGAAAAGGGGTTGCTGCGTGGGCAGCAGCCCTTTTCTGCTGTAATTTTCTGAATACCGCTGTTGTCAAGGCAGGCAAAATATCTTATAATGTTCTATGTATACAATAAAGCGGCTCCTCCGTCTATGGAGTCCAATCGATGGATATAGGAGAGGAAAAAACAAATGATCAGTGCCGGATTGTTAGCGGAAGCGAAAGAAACTGTAAGAGATTTGAGCGTTCGTGAATTGATTGAAGAAGCCATCCGTAACGGAGAAGGGACCTTTTCCGACCGGGGTGCGCTGCGGGTAACCACCGGGACCCATACGGGCCGTTCTCCCAAGGACAAATTCATTGTGGACACCCCTCTGACCCATGATGTGGTGAACTGGAACAACAACCAGCCCTGCAGCCAGGAAACTTTCGACCGGCTCTATGCCAAATGCGAAGAATTCATCAAGACCCACAAGGTCTATGTGAAGAACGTGAAGGCTGGGGCAGACCCCAAATACCAGATCCGGGTGAAATTCATCAACGAAATGGCCTGGCAGACCGTTTTCGTCAGCCAGCTGTTCATCAAGACCGATGAACCCAGCACCGTCCAGGAAGATTTCACGGTAATCTCCCTGCCCAGCGTGGAAGCGGATCCGGCCACGGACCATACCCATTCTGAAACCTTCATCATCCTGAACTTCGACAAGAAAGTGGTCCTGATCGGCGGTGGCATGTACGCCGGGGAACTGAAGAAATCCATTTTCTCCGTGATGAACTACCTGCTGCCCCGTCAGGGCATCCTGACCATGCACTGTTCCTGCAACGAAGGGAACAAAGGAGATGTGGCCCTGTTCTTCGGCCTGTCCGGTACCGGCAAGACCACCCTGTCCGCCGATCCTCAGCGTTCCCTGATCGGGGATGACGAACACGGCTGGGGAGACAACGGGGTGTTCAATATCGAAGGGGGCTGCTATGCCAAGTGCATCGACCTGACGGAAGACAGCCAGCCGGAAATTTACCGGGCTGTCCGGTTCGGTGCGGTAATGGAAAACGTGGTGGTGGATCCCAAGAACGGGGTGCCGGATTTCTCCGACAACAGCATTACGGAAAACACCCGGGTGGCTTATCCCCTGAACTACATCCCCAACGCCAAGCTGCCCAGCATGGCCGGCCATCCCAAGAACATCATCTTCCTGACCGCCGATGCTTTCGGGGTGCTGCCTCCCATCTCCAAACTCACCAAAGAACAGGCCATGTACCATTATCTTACCGGCTACACCAGCAAGGTGGCCGGTACGGAACGGGGAATCACGGAACCCCAGGCCACCTTCTCTACGGCCTTCGGGGCGCCTTTCCTGCCGCTGCCTCCCCTGACCTATGCCAAGCTGCTGGGAGAACGGATCGCCAAGCATGAAACCAACGTGTACCTGGTGAACACCGGCTGGAGCGGCGGCCCCTACGGGGTTGGCAAACGGATGAAGCTGGCCTACACCCGGGCCATGATCCACGCGGCTCTGGACGGGGAACTGGGCAAGGAAGGCTGGACCACCATGCCCATGTTCGGGGTCTCCATTCCCAAATCCTGCCCCAATGTGCCCAGCAACGTGCTGAATCCCCGGAGCACCTGGGAAGACAAGGGAGCTTACGACGAAACCGCCCGGAAACTGGCCCGTCTCTTCCAGGAAAACTTCAAGAAATTCCAGGGAGAAGTAACCGAAGACATCGCCTCCGCCGGACCGGTGGTGAAATAAGCGGGAAGGGGGAGCTTTCCCCTATTGACCATTGACAAAAAAAGAGGGACGCAGGTGCGTCCCTCTTTTTTTTATGCTATAATTATAAATTGCAATGAACTGGAAGGACGGTGAGTGTATGGCGGAAACTGTCTATTGTGCGGATACGGCGGCCACAGAGACTCTGGGACGGAACCTGGGGGCTCTGTGCCGGGAAGGGGATGTGTTCCTGCTGAACGGAGACCTGGGGACCGGCAAGACCTGTCTGGTGACCGCAGCCTCCACGGCTCTGGGAGTGGATCCTCAGGAAGTCACCTCCCCTACTTTTTCCCTGATGAATGTGTACCATGGGAAGACGCTGAACATCAAGCATTTCGACCTGTACCGGATCAACTGGCCGGAAGAACTGGAAGACATCGGGTTCTCTGAATATGCCGGGGGAGACGGGGTCACATTCATCGAATGGGCGGAACTGTTTCCGGACTATATGCCGGAAGAAAATCTGGAACTGAAATTTACCCGCAAGGGTGAGGGACGGGAAGTGGAACTGCTCCCTCACGGCAGACGGTATGAGGAATTGGCCCGGGCGCTCCTTGCTCCCAAGGGCCGGGAAGGTTGAAATCGTGCTGACATTGGGAATTGATACGGCGACCCGGGTGTGTTCCGTGGCCGTCTGTGACGGAAAGAAAATCCTGGGGAGCCTGGATGTGAATGTGGGGCTTACCCATTCTGAAGGTCTGGTGCCCCAGCTGGAAACCCTGCTGGCCATGGCCCGGGTGAAAAAAGAGGATCTGGACCTTTTGGCGGTAAGCCGGGGCCCGGGTTCTTTTACCGGTCTGCGGATCGGCATGGCCACTGCAGAAGCCATGGCCTATGCCCTGGAACGGCCCCTGGTGGCGGTGGATACCCTGGCAGCCATTGCCTATAACCTGCCGGTGGCCGGAGTCCGGCTGACTCCGGTGCTGGATGCCCAGAAGGGGAATCTGTATGTGGGCAGCTACCGGTGGACCGGGGACCATTTGGAAGAAATGGAACCGGTGCGGATCGCCCCTGCCAAAGAACTGGCCGCCCAGCTCCAGGAGGGCTCGGAGCCGGCCATCCTTATGGGAGAATGCCACCGGGTGCCCGGGACGGAAGAATGTGACCGGGTGACCCTGGCCCCGGAAAGCGCCCGTCTGCCCAGAGGGTCTTCCGTGGCCATCCTGGGTGCGGCCCAATATGTGCCGGAAGGGGACATCCACAGCTATTTCGGTATGGATCCCTTCTACATTCGCCGGTCGGAAGCGGAGGAATTATGGGAAAAGAGACATCCGGAAGGACGGTAAGGCCCCTTACCCGAAACGACCTGTCCTGGCTGCTGCCTCTGGATGCAGGGTCCTTTGGGGAACCCTGGACAGAAGAAACCTGGGGAGACGAACTGGAAGGCCGGCTGAGCCATTACATCGCCCTGGAAGAAGACGGGGTGCCGGTGGCCTTTGGTGGGTTCTGGCTGGTGGCGGGAGAAGCCCAGGTCATGCGCCTGGCGGTGGATCCCCGGTGCCGGGGAGAAAAACTGGGGCTGGCCCTGGTGGAAGCCATGGTGGCGGAAGCCCTCCGTCTGGAAGCGGTGGAAATGACCCTGGAAGTCCGGGAAGGGAACACCCCGGCCCGGCGGACCTATGACCATCTGGGCTTTACCGAATGCGGCCGGCGGCCGGGGTATTATGGAGACAACGGGGAAGCGGCGGTGCTTATGCGCCGGGACCTGTAAATCGAGGAGATTATGACGGAAAAAGCAATCAATATATTGGGAATCGAAAGCAGCTGTGACGAAACGGCGGCAGCGGTGATCCGGAACGGACGGGAGGTATTGTCCAATGTGGTATCCACCCAGATCCTGGTCCACCGGAAGTTCGGGGGCGTGGTGCCGGAAATCGCTTCCCGGAAACATATCGAACATGTGATGCCGGTGATCCACAAGGCCCTTACCGACGCCAAAATGACCCTCCAGGACGTGAACGCCATTGCCGTGACCTACGGACCGGGGCTGGTGGGCGCCCTGCTGGTGGGCCTTTCTGCCGCCAAGGGGCTGGCACTGGGCAGCGGGAAGCCTCTCATCGGGGTGAACCATCTGGAAGGCCATGTATTCGCCAATTTCCTGGCGGATCCGGATCTGAAGCCTCCCTTCCTGGCCCTGGTGGTCAGCGGGGGACACACCTCCCTTCTGGTGGTGGAAGATTACAACACCTTCCGGCTCCTGGGCCAGACCCGGGACGATGCGGCAGGGGAGGCCTTTGACAAAATCGCCCGGTTCATGGGGCTGCCCTATCCGGGAGGCCCGGAAATCGAACGGCTGGCCCGGAACGGGAATCCGGCAGCGGTGGATTTTCCCCGGCCTTTGCTGCCCGGCTGCTATGATTTCAGCTTCAGCGGCCTGAAAAGCGCCGTGATCAACCACATCCATACGGAAGAACAGCGGAAAAGCGGCTTCCGCCGGGAAGATGTGGCGGCCTCCTTCCAGCAGGCCATTGTGGACGTGCTGGTGAAGAAAAGCCAGGAAGCCATCCAGGCCACAGGCCTGAAAAAGATTGTCCTGGCCGGCGGGGTGTCCGCCAACAAATGCCTCCAGGAAGCCCTGGCCCAGGGGGCCCGGGAAGCGGGAGCAGAACTGGTCCATCCCACCCCCATACTCTGCACCGACAACGCGGTGATGATCGGCGTACGGGGCTACTACCAGTATCTGAACCAGGACTTCGCCAACCTGGACCTGAACGCAGATCCCAGTTTGAAGCTGGGGGAATAAAAAAAGGGCTGTTGCATAAGCAACAGCCCTTTTTTCACGCTTCTTTCATGGAATTCAAAATGGCATCTACCAGATCGTTCATGCTCCGTTCCTGGCCTCCGGTCATCCGGGAGTTGATGGTCACCCCGTCCTGGAGGACGGTCATGGCCTTCATGTTGTTTTCCAGGAATTCCGTCATGAGACCGCCTACGGTGCAGGCCCAGGATCCGTTTTCGATGATCCCCACGATCCGTTTCTGCAGGTTCAGGGCCTTCATGTCTTCCAGGAAGTTCAGCATCTTGGGATAGATTCCCAGGTTGTAGGTGACGGAAGCCAGTACCAGATGGCTGTATTTGAAGGCATCGGAGATCAGGTAGGAAATGTCCGTTTTGGACACATCGTACATATGGATGTTGGTCATTCCCTTTTCCGCCAGCTTGGCCGCCAGTACGGAAGCAGTGCTTTCGGTGTTGCCGTACATGGAGGCATAGACCAGGAGCACACCTTTTTCTTCCGGTTCATAGGTGGCCCAATGGATGTACTTGTCTACGATGTATTTGATGTTGTTCCGCCATACCGGCCCGTGGAGAGGGCAGATCATCTTGATGTCCAGCTGGCTGGCCTTGCCCAGAAGGTCCATCACGAAGGGTCCGTATTTCCCTACGATGTTGGTGTAGTACCGGCGGGCATCATCCAGCCAGTCCCGGTCGAAGTTCACTTCGTCGTTGAAGATCCGGCCGCCCAGGGCTCCGAAGGAACCGAAGGCATCGGCGGAGAACAGGGTACCGGTGGTCAGGTCGAAGGAGACCATGGCTTCCGGCCAGTGGACCATGGGAGCGGCCACAAAAGCGATGGTGTGTTTTCCGAACTTCTGGGTGTCGCCCTCTTTCACCACGATCTGTTTTTCCCCTTCCACCCGGTAGCCAAACTGGTCCATCAGGGTGAAGGCCTGTTCATTGCTGATCACCGTGGTTTCCGGGTGCCGGAGCAGCACTTCTTCGATGGAAGCCGCATGGTCCGGTTCCACATGGTTGATGATCAGGTAGTCCAGTTTCCGGCCTTTCAGGACACCTTCCACGTTTTCCAGGAACTGCTTGCATACGGACCAGTCCGCAGTGTCGAACAGCACGGTCTTTTCGTCTAGCAGCAGATAGGAGTTGTAGGAAACGCCCCGGGGAATGGGATGGATGTTTTCAAACAGTGCCAGCCGGCGGTCATCCGCCCCTACCCAGTATAAGTCATTGGTTAATTTTCTTACACATTCCATAGTTATGCTCCTTTTCTCACTTTACGGGTACGAATTCAGTCTTGGCGGAGTTGCACAGCGGGCATACCCAGTCTTCCGGCAGATCCTGGAACTTGGTTCCCGGCTTCACATCCGCATCCGGGTCGCCCAGATCCGGGTTGTATTCATAACCGCAACCCTTGCAGACATAACGGCCTTCCGGCATGTCTTTCAGGATCAGAGGTCTCTTCATCTTGACCATGGGAGGAGCGGGTTTCTTGGGCTGGCCGTTGTTCAGGGCCTTGGCCAGGAGCGGCAGGATCACCTTCACGTCCCCTACGATGCCGTAGTCGCAGTTCTTGAAGATGGGGGCCCCGGCGTTGATGTTGATGGCTACAATGGTGGTGGCGTTCTTGATGCCCTTCAGGTGCTGGACTGCACCGGAGATGCCGCAGGCAATGTACAGGTTGCCGTTGAACTTCTGGCCGCTCATGCCCACATACCGGTCAATGGGTACATACTGGAGGGTTTCCGCCACAGGACGGGAGGAACCTACCGCAGCCCCGGCCTGGCGGGCCAGTTCTTCGATCAGCT
This sequence comes from Acidaminococcus sp. HCP3S3_H5, assembly GCF_052122235.1. Classification (NCBI taxonomy): domain Bacteria; kingdom Bacillati; phylum Bacillota; class Negativicutes; order Acidaminococcales; family Acidaminococcaceae; genus Acidaminococcus; species Acidaminococcus sp. HCP3S3_H5. The sequence goes on along the minus strand of NZ_JBQKCS010000003.1, from coordinate 20,427 downwards.
TCATGTTGGCCTTTTCCCCGATGCCCTTGCCGGCGCTGACCACCCGTTCCGCATCGGAGATGGGAGTATCCAGAGGGATGCCCACGGTAAAGTCATAGCCGTCGTTCTTCAGGGCTTCCACCAGGGCAGCCACCTGTTCTTCCGGGGTGCCGTCCTTGAAGATCTGTTTCTTCCGGGCCCCGGTAATGGCTGCATTCTGCTTGGGAGCGCCCCCGTGCTTGGCCACGGACATCTTATCCGTAATGTGGGAGGCAATGACCACCCGCTGGATTTCGTTGGTGCCTTCGTAGATGGTGGTGATCTTGGCATCCCGGTAGAACCGTTCCACATCCATGCCTTTCAGGTAACCGGTGCCGCCGAAGATCTGGAGGGCATCGTTGGTGATGGAGACTGCCGCATCGGAAGCATACATCTTGGCCATGGCGCTTTCCATGCCGTAATCCTGGTGTTCCTGCTTCAGTTCCGCAGCGCTGTATACCAGGAACCGGGCAGCCCGGAGTTTGGTGGCCATATCCGCCAGCTTGAAGGAAACACCTTGGTTCTGGCAGATGGGAGCATTGAACTGGATCCGTTCCTTGGAGTAGTTCAGAGCCGCTTCATAGGCACCCTGGGCGATCCCCAGTGCCTGGGCCGCGATCCCGATCCGGCCGCCGTCCAGGGTAGCCATGGCAATCTTGAAGCCCTGGCCCCGTTTGCCCAGCAGATTTTCCTTGGGCAGCTTCACATTGTTGAAAATCAGTTCCGCCGTGGCAGAGGAACGGATCCCCAGTTTGTCATAATGGTCACCGAAGGTGAAGCCCGGCATGCCTTTTTCCACGATGAAGGCGCTGATGCCCCGGGTGCCTTTCCCCGGTTCAGTGACGGCAAACACTACATAGGTATCGGCTTTCCCTGCATTGGTGATGAAAATCTTGTTCCCGTTGAGGATCCAGTGGGTCCCGTCGAATTCCGCCGTAGTTTCCGTTTCCCCGGCGTCAGAACCGGCGTTGGGTTCCGTCAGGCCGAAAGCCCCAATTTTTTTCCCGGAAGCCAGGGGCACCAGGTATTTCCGTTTCTGTTCTTCGGTGCCGAAGGCGAAGATGGGATAAGAGCCCAGGGACACATGGGCGGAAAGGATAACACCGGCGCCTCCGTCCACCCGGGCCAGTTCTTCCACGGCAATGGCGTAGCTGATGTAGTCCAGCCCGGCACCGCCATATTCTTTGGGGAAGGGGATGCCCATCCATCCCAGTTCGCCCATTTCTTTGACCTGTTCATCAGGGAACTTGTTTTCCTTGTCCAGCATGAACGCAATGGGTTTGATCTTGGCTTCCGCAAACCCCCGTACTTTGGCGCGGAATTCTTCATGTTCCTGTGTGGTGGTGAATAACATACGCGTACCTCCTCTGTCTTGGAAAATCAGGTTGTCAGTCCTTCAAGTTAGTCACAACATACCAATTTAAAAATAAAATTATTTTAATAATAATTCTATCCTTGTATGACTCAATGGTACACTTTTCATATACGTTTGTCAATGGGAAAAATCAGAAAGTTTTTGCTTTAATCGGTCCAGGAAAACCTGGCTGGACCGGGACAGGAGACGGAATTTCTTCCAGGCTACCAGGCTGCCGGCGGATAGGGGCGGATCCAGAGGAATGAATTTCAGCCCCTGGGTTTCGATTTGGAGCAGATTGTCCAGACCCAGAGCATTGATCTGACCGGTCCGGACCAGCAGGGAAGCGTTGCCGATCAGGTCGAACCGGCCTGCCACCTGGAGATTATCCAGGGTCACCTGGCCGCCGGACCAGCGGGAAAAATCAAAGGTCTTCTGGGTGGTCCGGGAGGAAATGAGAAGGGGCATGGCCAGGAGATCTTTGGGGGTCACTTTTTCCAGATGGGCCCAGGGACTGTGGAGACTGGTGACGATGCCCACCCGGTCCGGTTCCGGGAGATGGAGAAAGTTGTATTTTTCCGGGTTGAAGGGTTCGATGAACAGACCAAAATCCAGCAGTCCGTGTTCCAGCCGTTCCTGGACCCCGTCCGCGTTGTTGGTGAACAGTTCGATGGTGAGACTGGGATATTCCTGATGGAGTTCCCCGAAAGTGTCGGTGATCCAATGCATGGCCCGGGTTTCTCCGGCACCGATCCGGATGCAGCCGGAAAGGTCCATGTCGTCTTCCCGGATCTCTTCTTTGGTCTGGTCCACCAGGGCCAGGATCTCTTCTGCCCGCTGGCGCAGGTGCATCCCTTCTTCCGTCAGGGTAGTGCTCCGGTTGGTCCGGACAAAGAGCTTTTTGCCCAGTTCCTTTTCCAGGTCCGCCATCTGCCGGGACAGGGTGGGCTGGGTGACGAACAGCACATTGGCGGCTTCGGTCATGTTCTGTTCCCGGGCCACCGCCAGAAAATATTTCAGGGTACGGATTTCCATGGTTCCCTCCTGCAATAGAAAAAACACATTTGTAAGTAGTTGCTATAAGCATTATACATCTTAAAGAGTTTGGAATACAATACAGGAAGAACAGGAAAGGAGAGATCAACCTATGGATCTGGAAGAACTGGAAAAAATGAGCCCCTTTGCCCTGGGGGAAGAAAATACGGGCTATGCCCAATATTTTGATGGAAAGAGTTATCTGAATATGCTGACCCTGGAACAGGTGCCCACTGCTGTGGTGACCTTTGAACCGGGCTGCCGGAACCACTGGCACATCCACCATGCAGCCAAAGGAGGGGGACAGATCCTCATCGTCACCGCCGGCCGGGGCTATTACCAGGAATGGGGGAAACCTGCCCGGGAGCTGAAAGCCGGAGACGTGGTGAACATCCCTCCGGAAGTGAAGCACTGGCACGGGGCGGCCCCGGATTCCGCCTTCCAGCACCTTGCCCTGGAAGTGCCCGGAGAAGGCACCAGCAATGAATGGTGTGAAGGGGTGGATCCAGAAGAATACGGGAAACTGAAATAAAAGGAGGCACCATGGAACAGAAAAAAGAACCGGTCAAGGTGGTACAGACTGCAGGACGGGATCAGCTGGGGAGTTTTGCCCCGGATTTTGCCCGGTACAATGATGACATCCTTTTTGGGGAAGTGTGGAGCGCCAACGATAAATTGAGCCTCCACGACCGGAGCCTGGTGACGGTGACGGCCCTTGTAGCCCAGGGGCTGACGGACAGCTCCCTCCAGTATCACATGGCCACCGCCAAAAAGAACGGGGTGACCCGGGAAGAAATGATCCAGGCCATCACCCAGCTGGGGTTCTACGCCGGCTGGCCCAAAGCCTGGGCGGCGTTCCGGTATGCCAAAGAGGTATACGGAAATGAATGAGAAGGAGGCGGAAAGCCTCAAAAAGACGGCACTGAGCCAGGCAGAGCTCCAGGCGGCAGGCTGTCCGGAAGAGACCATTCGGAAGATCCTCCAGGAAAAGAATGACCGGTGCCAGTGCCGGTGTCTCCGCCAGTACCGGAAGGAAATCCTGGCCAAGCTCCACCGGGAGCAGGAGAAACTCACCAATGTGGATTATCTGCTGTACCATATGGAAAAATGACAGCAGGGAGAAGAATAAAGGAAAGCGGGAAAAATATGTCCAAGATGCTGATTGTCTATTATTCCTGGTCCAACGGGAATACGAAAAAGATTGCGGAAGAACTGCAGAAGGCAACCGGGGCCGATCTTGCCAGGATCGATACCCTGAGTGCCTACAAGAATCAAAGCTACGATGAAGTAGTCCGGGAATCGGAAAAGGATATCGCCAAAGGGTACAAGCCGGAACTGGCCCCTCTGTATTTCCACCTGAAGGACTACGACACGGTGGCGGTGGGCACCCCTACCTGGTGGTATACCATGGCTCCGGCCATGAAGACCTTCCTGGAAAGCCAGGATTTCACCGGGAAGAAAGCGGCCTTTTTTGCCACCCACGGAGGCTGGCCCGGCCATGCCCTGAAGGATATGGAAAAAGCCTGTAAAGGGGCTTCTTTCGGTCCGGAACTGACCATCCAGTTCGATTCCACCGGCGGCAGCCGTCAGGTGACCAGCCAGGACAAAGTGGAAGAGTGGATCCGGAAAGTACAGGGATGGAAGTAAGCATCCCATTGGCCGCGGTCTGCGCCGCTGGATGTAAAGCAAACAGAGTAAAGCTGTGAAAGGGGAAAGCATCATGGAAAGAAAAATACTGCCCGGCCTGGAAAAAAAGGCCCTGGGCATGAGTCTTCTGGCACTGGCGGCCGTTCCGGTGATCCTGGTCAGTTCCTGTACGGTGCGCCGGGCAGCAGGGCTTTCTCCTGTGGCAGCGATGAACCGCCAGGCAATGGTGGAAGCGTCCCGGGCGGATCTGGGCCTGCTCACCTGGCCGAAACAGTTGGATGCTGTCCGGTATGAACTGGAACTTTTGGACGGGATTCCTCTAAATCTGGATCCCGCCCGGGAAGCAGACCATGCCTCATATCGGAACAGCCGGATCTATTCCGCCCAGGCCCTGCTGCCTCTGGAGGAACTCCGGAAGAAACAGACGACCGGCGTCCTGTATTACCGGGTACGGGCTTTTGACCTGGATGGCCGGCCTCTGGGGAACTATTCCCAGCCGGCGGCCGTTGAGAGCAGCCTGCGGAAAGTGGACCGGAATGCCCCGGTGCCTCGGAGCCGGATGGAGGATACCAATGGCTCCCTGCTGCTTTATCCTGTCTATGCCTATACCGGGAACCCGGGAGCAGTCCAGTACGAAGTGGAAGTAACGGACCGGATGCCAGAGAATACGGAAGGGACCGCACCTTCCCGGTATCGGGTCTTTGCCCAGGTCACCTCTCTTACGGATCTGTATGACGAGGCACCCCGGCTGGGGACCTATTACTGGCGGGTCCGGGGCATGGACAAGGAGGGGAATCCGGTGGGCCAGTGGAGCCTGCCCCAGAAGTTCACCACCCTGCCTTCCCGGAAAATCCGGGTGGGCATCTACGGTGACAGCATTTCCCACGGAGGAGGACATCTTTCTTTCAGTCCCGTGGATTATGCCTACAGCTACAGCCATTATCTGGCCTTTCCTACAGTGAACCTTTCGGAAAGCGGGGATACCAGCGCCATGATGGTGGAGCGGTTCGAACGGGATGTGCGGTCCTTCCCTCTGAAGTACCTGCTGATCCTGGGAGGCACCAACAGCCTCCGGGCAGGGGTGCCGGCAGAAGAAGTGATCCATGATCTGGACGAGATCGGCCGGAAGGCGGAAGCCCTGGGTATCCGTCCCATCTATCTCACCCTGCCGCCCATCAATCCCGCCAACATCCAGAAAGCTTTTGACGAACCCACCGCCGACAATTGGCGTCAGTCCTTTGCCCAGGTGAATGCCTACATCCGCAACCGGGACCATATCGACGTGGCGGCCTCCTTTGAAAATGGGGGAGACCTGCCTACGGAACTGGCCCTGGACGGAATCCACGGCGACTGGAATATGAAACAGGAAATGGCTCAGGTGATCAATGAGGGGATGAAAAGATTCGGTGTGTAGGAATCCTAAAACGTTCCTTCTCATGGCAGTGACTGCCGGTATACAATAAAAATAACGTGGAGAAGGTAAGGAGGAAAACAATATGAAGTGGAAAAAAGCAATCTCTATCGTCTGCATGGCGCTGTCTCTGCTGGCGGTTACGGCCTGCGGCGGACAGCAGGCTGCCCAGAATGGCGGGGGCAAGGCAGCGGGTACGGCGGCTGCGGAAAAGGCCCCGGCCAAGGCCAAAAAGGTGCTGGTGGTCTATTACACCAATACCCACCGGACGGAACAGGTGGCCAAGACCATTGCCGGGGAAACCGGCGGGGATCTGTACCTGCTGGATCTGGAAAAGCCCTATACGCCGGCAGATCTGGATTACAACAACAAAAGCGCCCGGGTCTACAAGGAACATGACGACCCCAGTCTGCGGAACGTGGCTCTGAAGAACGCCAAACCGGCCAATTGGCAGGACTATGACACCGTATTCGTGGGCTATCCCATCTGGTGGGGCATTGCCGCCTGGCCCATGGATACCTTCGTAAAGAGCAACGATTTTACCGGCAAGACGGTGATCCCCTTTGCCACCGCCTACAGTTCCGGCCTGGGCAGCAGCGCCGACCAGCTGAAGGAAATGGCCGGCAGCAAAGGCACCTGGCTCCAGGGACGCTGTTTCACCGGCACCATCCAGGACAGCCAGGTGAAGGACTGGGTGAAGAGTTTGGGAGTGAAATAAAAAAACAGGGCTGTTGCTTATGCAACAGCCCCGTTTTTTATTTCTTCCCCCTGCAAAGTCCACAGCTTCCGCAGTTTCCTCCGCAGGAACTTTTCCCTGCCTTGTGGTCTTTGTACATCTTGCGGATCACTGCCGCAACGATGAGAAAGAGCACCAGGCCCACAACAAAGGTACCCATAGGTCATTTCTCCTTTTATGCATTGGCAGACGCTCCGCATCTGCCTTCCTTCGGCCGCTGACCGTTGACAGCTGACTGTTGACAAAACGGGGGTGTGGAATCCCCACACCCCCATTATACCTTATTCCGTTACATCCGCTGCATCTTTGATCTGGATTTCTCCGTTGTACTTGGGAGCCGGACGGCACAGCAGGTAGACCATAATGGCCAGTACCACACAGGCGGCTGCCGTACCCAGGGTGAAGGTGCCGGTGGAAACGAAGCTGCCGAACTGATAGAACATCAGGGCCATGCAGTAGGCGAAACCGCACTGGTAGCCGATGGCGATCAGGGTCCAGCGGCCGTTGTTCATTTCCCGTTTGATGGCGCCCATGGCAGCCACACAGGGAGCGCACAGCAGGTTGAACACCAGGAAGGAGTAGGCGCTGAGCACCGAGAAGTCCTGGGCAAAGGTGCCCCAGAATTCCTGGCCGTCTTCTGCGGCATCTGCCAGCCCGTACAGGATCCCGAAGGTCCCTACCAGGTTTTCCTTGGCAATCAGCCCGGTGAAGGCAGCCACAGCAGCTTTCCAGTCACCCCAGCCCAGGGGAGCGAAGATCCAGGCCACTTTGGAACCAATGAAGGCCAGGATACTTTCGTTCAGGGCATCTTCCTCCAGCATGGTGAAGGCACCGTCGTCCCAGCCGAAGCTGGACAGGAACCACACCAGGATGGTGGACAGCAGGATCACTGTGCCGGCCTTCTTGATGAAGGAAGAACTCCGTTCCCATACGCTCCGGGCAATGTTCCCCAGGGTGGGCATGTGGTAGAAGGGCAGTTCCATTACGAAGGGAGCCGGATCACCGGCAAACAGTTTGGTCTTTTTCAGGATGATCCCGGAAATAATGATAGAGAAGATCCCCACAAAGTACGCGGAGGGAGCCACCCACCATTCTCCGTGGAAGTAAGCCCCGGCGATCAGGGCGATAATGGGCATCTTGGCGGAGCAGGGGATCATGGTGGTGGTCATGATGGTCATCCGCCGGTCGGATTCGTTTTCAATGGTACGGGAAGCCATGATCCCGGGCACGCCGCAGCCGGAGCCGATCAGCATGGGGATGAAGGATTTCCCGGACAGGCCGAACTTCCGGAAAGCCCGGTCCAGGATGAAAGCGATACGGGCCATGTAGCCGCAGGCTTCCAGAAAGGCCAGGAAGATGAACAGTACCACCATCTGGGGGACAAAGCCCAGCACGGCGCCAACCCCGGAAATGATCCCGTCCACGATCAGCCCATGGAGCCATTCGGCTACTCCCAGGCTGTCCATCAGGTCATCGGCTGCAGGAATCAGCATGTCACCAAAGAGAGTGTCATTGACCCAGTCCGTAGCGTCGGTCCCGATGGTGGTCACCGATACGTAATAGACCAGGAACATAATGGCGGCAAAAATAGGGAGGGCCAGCCACCGGTTGGTGACGATCTTGTCGATTTTATCGGAGGTGGTCAGTTTGCCTTTGCTCTTTTTGATGTTGCATTCATGGATAATGGAGCTGATGTATTTGTACCGTTCGTTGGTGATGATGCTTTCCGCATCGTCGTCCATTTCCTGTTCCACCGCTTCAATGTCCCCGTCGATGTGGTCGATGACGGACTGGGGCAGCTTCAAGGCTTCTTGGACTTTTTCATCCCGTTCGAACAGTTTGATGCCATACCACCGTTCCTGATGGGCCGGGAGCATTCCCTGGGTGGCTTCTTCAATGTGGGCCAGGGCGTGTTCCACAGGGCCGTCAAAGGAATGTTTGGCCACCATCACCTGCTGGTGTTTGGCCACCTTGGCCGCCAGGTCGGCGGCTTCCTTGATCCCTTCTCCTGTACGGGCAGAGATCTCCACCACCTGACAGCCCATTTTCTGGGACAATTTTTGGATGTTGATAATGTCCCCGTTTTTCCGGACCATGTCCATCATGTTCACGGCCATCACCATGGGGATCCCCAGTTCAGCCAGCTGGGTGCTGAGATACAGGTTCCGTTCCAGGTTGGTCCCGTCCACAATGTTCAGGATGGCATCCGGCCGTTCCTTCACCAGGTAGGTCCGGGAAACCACTTCTTCCAGAGTGTAGGGGGAGAGGGAATAAATGCCGGGCAGGTCCTGGATGATCACATCCGGATGGCCCATGAGTTTTCCTTCTTTTTTCTCCACGGTAACCCCGGGCCAGTTCCCGACGAACTGATTGGAACCCGTCAGGGCGTTGAACAGGGTGGTCTTGCCGGTATTGGGGTTCCCGGCAAGGGCAATCTTGAATTCCATAAATCGTGACCTTCTTTCCCATCTATTACTAATTTTAAAATCAGTTAGAAAAAGCTAATAAAAAGATAAAAAATTACAGCTCTTTCACTTCCACCATTTCCGCATCGGCTTTCCGCAGGGACAGTTCATAGCCCCGCACGTTGAGTTCCACCGGATCTCCCAGAGGCGCCACCTTCCGGATGTGCACCGGAGTCCCTTTGGTGATGCCCATATCCATGATCCGGCGCTTGATGGCTCCGGTGCCATGGAGTTTTACCACTTCGTAATCTTTGCCTGTCAAGGCGTCTTTCAGAGTTGTCATTGTGATGTTCCTCCTGCTGTTACTGTACTGTGATTTTGGCGGCCATTTCCATACTGATGGCCACCCGGGATTCCCGGATGTTCAGGATCAGCCCGCTGGGGGTATGCTGGACAATGGAGATCAACGCACCCTGGGTGATGCCCAGGTTTTCCAGGTGGGTACGGACCTTGGGGGAACCGCCTACCCGCAGGACGGTCAGGTCCCTGCCAGCGTCGGCAAATGTCAAAGGCATGATGCTACCTCTTTTCACAATTTATTTATGAAACCTAATCTTCATACGTGATATGTTAGCACACACTAACGAAAGAGTCAACAAAAATAGCAAAAAAGGGCTGTTGCTCATGCAACAGCCCTTTTTTATTCCTCCGGCTTCAGTTTCTTTTCCGTAAACGCCTTCAATCCATTGAGGGCTGCCAGGAACACGCCGCCCATGAGGAACCAGAAAATGTGGAAAGTTTCCCAGGTCATGGCAGGCTGGGGCACTTTCAGGGTGGTGGGGCCCTGGGCAATGGCGTACAGGGATCCGACCATCAGCCCAAGGATGAAGTACACCATGGCGGCCCGGTGGTTGTCCAGGGCGTTCTTCACCAGCTTGATGATCCCTACGATCCCGGCCAGCACCCCAAATCCGAAGATGCACAGCACCGGGAAATAGGACAGGTTCATGTGGAGGAATTCCTTGATGGCGCTGATGATGGGCACATACAGCCCGAAAATAAGCAGCATGGTGGATCCGGAAATCCCCGGCAGCACCATGGCACAGATGGCGATCATGGCGCAGACGAAAATGTATCCGCCCAAAAAGGGCGTCAGATGGGCGATTTCCACATTGGTACCCTGGCCACCGGTGGGGTTCACCGCAGCGATCACCAGTACCAGCACGATCCCCAGGATCATGTAGATGATCCTGCTGGTACGCCGGAGGCATTCCTTTTCTTCCTTGATAATAAGGGGCAGGGAGAAAATGGAGAAGCCCAGGAACAGGGAACTGAGCTCATAGATCCGGCTGGTGAACAGACTGGCAATCACCAGCACCGAAGATCCCATGCCGATGAACCAGCCCATGCCCAGCTTGGCCAGGAACCGGATGCCCTCCCGCTTCAGCTCCCGGCTGCCGTGGGTGAGTACATACAGGGAACTGATGAATTCATCATAGAAACCCAGTACAAAGGCGATGGTACCGCCGGATACCCCGGGGACGCTGTCGGCCAGGGCCATGCAGAAGCCCCGGACCATGTTCAGGAACAGATCCATAGTAGTTCATCCTTTCTGGGGCCAGGCCCCTCTGTCTTTTCCTTATTATAAGCAATGGGGTTAAACAATTCCGAAACAAACAGGAAAAAAATCGGCAAGATTTGTGTTATAATGATTCATCGGACTGACTGTTTAGCCGGTCCGGACAATGAGACTCTATTATATCGTATTTTGGAAGAAAATAGAATAGCGCAGGGAAATCTCTTTTCCGCGCAAAGGAGGATGCAGGTTGGACAGAAGCGAACTGAAACTGAAACTGATGGAATATGCCGCCAAAGGCTATGAAGTGCCCCGGATGGACATGATCAAGACTCCGGAACAGATCGAAGGGATTCGGAAAGCCGGAAAGGTGAATTCAGAAGTGCTGGATGCGGTGGAAAAAAACATCAAAGTGGGGATGACCACCGACGACATCAACACCATTGTGTATGATACCACGGTGAAGCTCCACGCCATTCCCGCCTGCCTGAACTACGAAGGGTTCCCCAAATCCGTGTGTACCTCCGTCAACGATGTGATCTGCCACGGAATCCCGGATCCCAAACAGGTGCTGAAAAGCGGGGACATTGTGAACGTGGACGCCACCACCATTTTCGACGGTTATGTGGGGGATGCCTCCCGGATGTTCATGCTGGGCCGGGTGCCGGCGGAACGGAAGAACCTGGTGGGCATTACCAAAGAATGCCTGAAGCGGGGCATGGAAAACGCCGTAGGCTGGAAGAACACCCTGGGGGACATCGGGGCGGCCATCCAGAGCTTTGCCCAGAAACACGGATGCAGCGTGGTCCGGGAATTCGGCGGTCATGGTGTGGGACTGGAAATGCACGAAGATCCCTTTGTGTCCCATGTGGGGAAACGGAAAACCGGCATGCTGCTGGTGCCGGGCATGGTGATCACCATCGAACCCATGATCAACGCCGGCACGCCGGAACTGTGGATCGACGAACTGAACGGCTGGACCGTCCACACCGCCGACGGCAAAGACAGCGCCCAGTGGGAACACACCCTCCTGATCACAGAAGGGGAACCGGAAGTGCTGAGCTGGTAAGCCATCAAAAAACGAAAGGATGAAAGAAAATGACCTTCATGGACCTGGCCAAAGCCAGATATTCTGTACGGAAATTCAGTGACAAACCCATCGAAAAAGAAAAAATGGACGCCATCCTGGAAGCGGGACGGATCGCGCCCACCGGCCACAATTATCAGCCCTACCGGGTGTACGTGCTCCAGAGCCCAGAAGCCCTGGAAAAGATCCGGGGACTGAGCCGGTGCGCCTTCAATGCACCGGTGGTGCTCATGGTCACCGTCCGGAAGGACGAGGAATGGGTGAACCCCTTTGAACACAGCATCCGTGCCGGGGAACAGGACGCCAGCATCGTGGCCACCCATATGATGCTGGAAGCCTGGGAACAGGGCATCGGGTCCTGCTGGGTGAACTACTTCCCGGTGACCCAGACTGCCGATGCCTTCGGCCTGGAACTGAACGAAGTACCCCTGCTGCTCATGCCCATGGGCTACGCCGCAGAAGGAGTCCACGCCGCCCATCTCCACACGGAACGGAGAAGCAACGAGGAATTGGTGAAGGTGTTGTAAAAAATGGGGCTGTTGCGTATGTGCAACAGCCCCATTTCTTTTTTTTATTCCACCACCACCTGACAGCTCCTCATGGTGGCGAGGGCCGCCTGATGGCTTTCTTCCGTTACTCCTGCACAGCATTGGCTGTCCACCCGGATCTCCACTTCCGGCAGGGCTGCCTTCAGCAGCAGGGCATTGCTCACTACGCAGATGTCCGTGCACAGGCCGATGAGCTCGATGCTCTGGATGGGCTGCTTCCGGTTCAGTTCCTTCAGGTCTTCCGCCAGTTTCACCGAACCGAAGGAGGGCTTCTGGATCACCGGCCAGTGATGTTCCTGCTGGAGTTTTTCCAGGGCCGGGATCAGTTTCCAGCCTGGGGTCCCCTTGATGCAGTGCTTCACCGGCAGCCGTTTTCCTTCCTGGGTCTCCAGGTAATCCTCCCCGTGGGTATCCTGGGTGAAAATCACCTTCCCGGGGAAATGGGCCACCTTCCTCAGCACCGCCGGGGTAATGGCCTGGGCCGCTTCCGACCCCAGGCTCCCGCCCACAAAGTCATTCTGCATATCCACCACGATCAAAAAACGGTTTTCCATACCAACCACATCCTTTTCATTCACTCTTCACTTTTATCCTTCTTCACCGGCCGCACTTCCACGATGATCTCCTGGACCCGGTGCTCATTGGCCTGGGTCACCGTCACGTGGAGGTTCCGGCAGTCGAAGGTATCGCCCTTTTTGGGAATGGTCTCCAGGGTATCCACCACCCAGCCGCTGATGGAATTGTTCTCCAGGCCGTAATCATCGATATCCAGATCCAGATACTTGAACAGGTCGAACAGGTTGGCGTTCTGGGAATTGGAGGAGCAGGAAACCAGGTACCGGTTCTTCCCCAGTTTCCGGAAGGAAGAAACCGCCTTGTCGTGCTCGTCCCAGATTTCGCCCACCAGTTCCTCCACAATGTCTTCCGTGGTCACCAGCCCCCGGACGGTGCCGTAGCTGTCCATCACCATGGCCATTTCCACCTTGGCCTCCTGGAGGGTCTTCAGCACTCGGGAAATCTTGGTGGACTGGTGGACCAGGGCTGCCTTCTTGATCAGCTTCTGCAGGCTGCAGTGGGGGTCCTGGAGATAGGCTGCCAGGAAATCCTTGGCGTGGAGGATCCCCACAATCTCGCTGTAGTCATCCTTGAATACCGGCAGACGGGAAAAACCGTGGCTGCCAAACAGCTTCAGGGCTTCTTCGCTGCCTTCCGAAATATCCATGGCCACCATGTCCACCCGGGGCGTCATGATTTCCCGGACCCGGATGTCGCTGAATTCGATGGCGCTTTTGATCAGCAGGCTGTCCTGCTTGTTGATGCCGCCCCCGTGTTCCACTTCGTCCACCATCAGCAGCAGTTCATCTTCCGTGGCGAACCGGTGGGAAACCTTTTTCCGCAGGCACCGGTTGAAAAGGTTCTTCATGATCCGGAACAGAAAATTCAAAGGAGCGAACAGCACCACCAGCACACTGAGCAGGCCGGAACAGTCCATGGCGTATTTTTCCGGGGCATCGCTGGCCACGCTTTTGGGGATGATTTCCCCGAAAATCAGGATCACAATGGTGGTGAACACCGTGGCCAGGGCCAGACCGGAAGGACCGAAGGCCGCCGTGGAAACCGCCGCCGCCAGGGAAGCGGTGGCAATGTTCACCACGTTGTTCCCGATCAGGATAGTGGACAGGGCGTCGTCAAAATGGTCCAGCAGCCGAAGAGCTTTCCGGGCCTTTTTGCTGCCGCTTTTGGCCTGGTTCTTCAGCCGCAGCTTGTTGGACCCGGTAAGAGCCGTCTCTGAAGCGGAAAAAAAGGCGGACAGGGATATAAACACAATCAGGATCAGCGTCAGGGCTGATGTGGGTATTTGCAGATCATCCATAGTATTACACTTCCTCCGTATAATACTGATATTATAGGAGAAAGTATGACAGTGGTCAATGTTCTATGCTATAATAGGAAAGCTATGGTTGCTGAATCTTTACTGAAAAATGCCCGGATCATCCAGTCCTTCCGCCGGAGCATCGGCTTCGAGGTGGTGGAGGACGGCACCCTGGTGCTGCGGGTCCCTTACGGGATCTCCTCCCAGGAACTGCTCCGGATTGTGGCAAAAAAAGAAAAATGGATTGCCGGGGCCCAGGCCAGGGTCCGCCGGGAACGGGAAGAGCATCACACCCTGCGCCTTCAGGACGGGGAAACTTTCCTGCTCTTCGGCCGTCCCTGCACCCTCCGTCTCCGGCCCGGAACCGGGTTCTCTTACCGGAAAGAAGAAGGCCTTTTGGAGATGGGGGACCAGGAGACACGGGAGAACCTGGCCCGGTTCCTGATCGGCCAGCTGCGTCCGGTGCTTGGGGAACTGGTGAGCCGGTATGCCTCCCAGATGGGTCTCAGGCTGCCGGTGGTCAAATGCAGCCGGGCCAAAAAAAGATGGGGGTACTGTAACTGGAAGGGGGAAATCGGGTTCTCCTGGCCCCTGGTATTCTGCCCCCGGGAAGTCATAGCCTATGTGGTGGTCCATGAACTGTGCCACATCCGGAATATGTCCCACAACAAAGCCTTCTGGCAGGCGGTGGCCCAGGTGCTGCCGGATTACCGGGAACGGGAAAACTGGCTGAAGGTCCACAGAAAGGTCATGAGTACATTATGAGCATCAACAAAAAAATCATCCTTTGTTTCATTGCCCTGGTTGTGGTGGGGACGGTCTCTCTGACCCTTCTCCACCGGAGTCCCAAATATCAGGAACAGCAGCAGGCCCAGAATGCCCAGACGGTCCATTCCCAGGACACCAAGCTGCCCTATGACTATCTGAACAACGTGATCGCCCAGAGCGGTGCCGCCTGTTCTGTGTACTACCATTCCCTGGAAAATGACGATGTATTCTACAACTATTCCGGTAAAATGCCCGCCGGGGATCTGGCCCGGCTTTATGTGGCCGCCGGGGTCCTCCGGCAGGTGGAAGACGGGGACCTGTCCCTGGACGAAGTGTACACCATCCGGGAAAAAGACCGGAAGCCGGCCAGCCCGGTACTGGGGAAAGTCCCTGCGGGCAGCCGGGTCACCATCCGGAACCTGCTGGAAGACATGGTGCTCCAGAATGATACCACCGCCCTGTACAAGTTGATCTGGATTGCCGGCCGGGAAGACCTGAACCAGTGGCTGTCCAAAGAGGGGTATGCGGATACGGAAATCGGCACCACCCAGCTGCCCCAGGGAGAAAACAGTCAGGATACCCTGGCTCCCGGGGAAAAACGCCGGCTCAGCTACACCTCTGTCAACGATACAGTGAATCTGCTCACCCGGCTGTACCAGGGGAAGGCGGTTTCCCAGAAGCAGGATGCCTACCTGATGGAACTGCTCCGGAAACAGCCGGACCGGAACCTCCTGGGAGCCCTGCTGCCCAAAAAGGTGAAGATCGCCGGGGTTCAGTCCGACCAGAATCAGCAGCTGGGCGCCGCAGGAATCGTCTATGCCAAGGAAAAATACGTGCTGGTAGTCATGATGGACAAGGCCGTCCGTCCGGAAGAGAGCCGCAAGACCATCAATCAGCTTTCCTCCATTATCTTCAATACCGTCAACGACAAAGAGGTGTTCAAAAAATGATGAAAAAAGTCGATGTAGCAATTATTGGCGGGGGTCCTGCCTCCATTTACGCCGCTTATGAATTTGTCCTGAAATACCCCAAGGCCCAGGTGCTGATCCTGGAAGAAGGCCATGCCATTGATTTCCGCAGCTGTCCCATTATCGCCGGGAAAGTGGAAAAATGCGTCCGCTGCACCCCCTGCAGCATTATGCGGGGATTCGGGGGCGCCGGGGCTTTTTCCGACGGCAAGTACAATTTCACCACTGAATTCGGAGGCTGGCTCAGTGATTACATCCCCAAAAAGACCGTGATGGATCTCATCGACTACGTGGATGAAATCAACCTGAAGCACGGGGCGCCCGGAGAAGTGTATTCCACCAAGAACTGCAAAATCGGACGGCTGGCCCTGGGCCATGACCTGCACCTGCTGAACGCCAAAGTGCGGCACCTGGGTACTGACAACAACCGGAAACTGATGGCCAGCATCTACCGGTTCCTGCTGGATCACGGAATCCAGATCCAGTGCGACACCCAGGTGGATACCTTCCATCCCTGTGAAGAGGGCTATGAGGTGGTGCTCAAGGACAGCCCGGACACCATCCGGTGCACCTATCTCATCGGGGCTCCCGGCCGGGCCGGGGCGGAATGGTTCTCCGGCCAGTGCGAAAAGCTGGGGTTGGAACTGACCAACAACCAGGTGGACGTGGGGGTCCGGGTGGAAGTACCGGCCGCCGTGTTCCAACACATTACCGACGAAGTGTACGAAGCCAAGCTGGTGTATCGGACCAAAGGGTACGGGGATCGGGTACGGACCTTCTGCATGAACCCCAACGGCTATGTGGTGGCAGAAAACACCGACGGCATCGTCACCGTTAACGGCCACAGCTTCAGCGACCCCAAAAAGAACAGCGGCAACACCAACTTTGCCCTCCTGGTGAGCAACCGGTTCACGGAACCTTTCAAGGAACCCCACCGGTATGGCAAACACATCGCTTCCCTGTCCAACATGCTGGGAGGCGGTGTGCTGGTCCAGCGGTTCGGGGACCTGATCAAAGGCCGGCGGACCAACGCCCACCGGCTGAGCCAGAGCTTCCTCCGGCCCACCCTCAATGCGGTGCCCGGGGATCTGAGCCTGGTGCTGCCCAAACGCCATCTGGACAACATCATCGAAATGATTTACGCCCTGGACAAAGTGGCGCCGGGTACCGCCAACGACGACACCCTGCTCTACGGGGTGGAAGTGAAGTTCTACAGCGCCCGGCTGGAACTGGATGACCAGCTGGAAACCAAACTGCCCAACTTCTTCGCCATCGGGGACGGGGCCGGCATCACCCGGGGCCTGAGCCAGGCCAGCGCCAGCGGCGTCTACGTGGCCCGGATCATCGGGGAGAGAATGAAGGGTTCATCAGGCCATTGACAATTGACTATTGACCATTGACGGGGTGCTGCGCAGCAGCACCCCATTATTCTATATTCTGCCTCTTCAAACTCTCCCGCAGCTCCCTGGACCGGTGCTTGGACAGGGGCAGGACGCTGCCGTTCAGCAGGGTCACTTCACGGCCCCACACATTCCGCACCCACTGGAGATTAAGCACATAGCTCCGGTGGATCCGCATGAAATTGAACCGGCCCAGCTGCTTTTCCAGCCCGCCCAGGGTCTCCCGGTACTCATAGTTTCCCAGGGCGGTCACCACCTGGATCCGGGACCCCAGGGCCTTGAAATAGATCACGTCCTTCAGGGGGAACCGGTGGAGTCCCTGCCAGTTGGAAAAAACAAAGGTATAGCAGCTGTTCCGGCGTTTCCGGATCAGTTCCTGCAGGTCCCGGTGGAGAATCCGGGGAGGAAAGGGGTGGGGGTAGCACCGGTACAGGGGCACCTCATACCCGGCCAGAGAATCCTGGAAACTGTTGGAAATCAGGGAAATGGGCATCTGGGGATCAAAAGAACGGATTTTCCGGGCCAGGGCCAGATTCCGGTGGTCCTGCTGGAAGGGTCCCAACAGCACCAGGTTGTAGCAGCACCCCTGGCGGCAGTCCCGGAGCAGCGCCTGCTCCCCCAAAAAGGTATGGATGCTCAGGACATCGGATGGATTGGGCAGTTTGAGAATGTTGTCAGTGAGCTGGGTGAGAATTTGGGGATTGCTGTCACAAATGGCAATGTGGAACATGATGGGGCCTCCGTTCTTGAAAATTGTAAAAAAGTAGACACTTGTACAGTATAACACGAATGTTCTAAAAAAGCAGAAAATTATTTTATTTCATGGATTCCCCGAGCATTTTTTTGACGGGTACGGTATAATAACTGGTGGAATACTCCAGGCCACCCCGGAAAGGAAACCTGGAAGAAAGAAGGCGCACCATGTCCACCTGTCAGGAAGATCAGATGATTTACCACTATTGCTCCACCAGCGGATTCTTCAATATTCTGCGCAACCAGTGCCTCTGGCTGACGGAAGCCTCTTTTACCAACGACGCATGGGAAAACAGGATGCTGGATCCCATTTTCGAACAGGCCCTGGAGGACCTGGCAGAAGAGGGGGAAGTCCGGCGGGATCAGCTGGACACTGCCCGGGATCTGTATTATCACCATTCCGCCTGCTTCATCTACCTGGGCTGTTTTTCCGAGGCCGGGGACATCCTGCCCCAGTGGCGGTCCTATGCGGACGACGGCCAGGGTTTTGCCATCGGCTTTTCTTCCCGGGAAATGGATTTCGACTGTTCCACCGTCCACCTCAATGCGGACTTCGCCAACAAGTACTACCTGAAAAAAGTCATCTATATGAAAGAAGGGTATGCAGAACACTTCCTGCCCCTGGCCAGGAACTGGATCCGCATGCGTCTGAACCGGGGAAAACACCTGAACGAACGGGAAATCCGCCGGGCCATTGCCGACGATGCGGCCTTTTCTTCCCTCCGGTACTACTGCAAGGACGCCAGCTTTGCCTCGGAAAAAGAACTCCGGGCCCTGTGGCTGCCGGTGCTGCTGAAGGACGAAGAGGGGAACATGGCCGCCGGGAACCGGAAAGCCTACCGGCAGATCCATTTCCGTCCGGAAGCCAGCCGGCTGGTGCCTTATACGGAAATGCCCTTTGCCAAAAGTGCCGTCCGGGAAGTGGTCCTGGGCCCGAAAAATGACATGAAAGACCATCCGGATATCCTGAAGATGTTCCTGGCTGCCAACGGCTATGACGACCGGAACGTCCGGATCCGGGTATCCAAAAGTTCCTATCGATAAAAGGAGAACCTATGCAGAATTTTGATTTTACCCAACCTTCCATCCTCCAGCGGCTGTATGATGCCCTGGATGAACGGGGCCGCCTGCCCCGGGAGTTTTCCCTCCGCCAGGCCATGGAACCGGAAGGTCCGGCCCAGGGGTTTTATTACAGTGACGGCTTCATGGAAGGGAACCTTACCGGGCTGGACAAGGGGGAAGAAGAAAGCCCGGAACTCCAGGAAATCCTTGGGCAGATCCTGGCCGGAGCATATGACCAGGCTGTCCAGGGGCTGAAAGCCTTCTTTGGAGAGGGAGAAGACCATCTGATGAATGCCTTTGTGCTGCCCCTCCAACAGGCGGTGGATGCTCAGCGGGAAGCCCTGGACCCGGAACCCCTTATCTGGTTTGCCCACCGGTTGCTCCAGGAGGCGGATCAGCCGGAAATCGTTAAATTCGCCCTGTCCCTGCTGGAATTCTTCGACCTCCAGGAAGAGGAAGATGTGGCGGAAGACATCCGGCTCCTGGCCCGGTGCAACGAATTTACCCTGTTCTGCGTCCGGAATTTTCTCCAGTGGACCGACGGCCAGGAAGAAATCTTCCGCACTGCCCGGCAGGTATACGGCTGGGGCCGGATCGCCGCCCTGGAACATCTGGATCCCCGGACTGCCCAGATCCGCCAGTGGATGCTGGAAGAAGGCTGGGACAACGATGTGAACCCGGAATACACCGCCCGGCTCCTGGCGGACCATGTGGATCTTTTGGGAGTGCTGGAACGGCCCACCCTCACCGCCAAAGCCTTTGAAGGGGCTGAAGCCCTGGTGGATGCCCTGCTGGTGGATGAACCGGTACCCGGGATTTCAGAGATGGCCCAGCCGGTGAAACTGCTTACGGAATTCCTCCGGCACTGTGGGGAACAGGAAAAAGAACTGGAAGACTACCAGGTGATCCTCCGGATCCTCCAGTATGCCACCAACAAACTGGAAGGCAAAGCCGGGGAAACGGTGAAACAGGCCTGCGGCAAGCTGCTCCTGTCCTTTGCCTGCGCCCAGACCGTCCAACAGGCCATGAAAAAAGGGGAAGGGTTCGACCTGGCCCGGACCCTGGATCTGCCCTATGCCCAGCAGGCGGTGGAACTGGTGCTCCAGGCCCCACTGGACCATGTGGACCTGCTGCCCTATGCCCTTACCGGGGACAGCCACCACGACCATCATGTGATGGAACTGTATGAAGACCTGATTCCCGGGTTCGAAGAAGTCTTTGGGCAGTGCCAGGAAGGGGAAGTGTCCCTCCAGGAACAGCTGGACGGGGTGTACATGGACCTGAACCGGATCCTCAGCCAGCTGTACGGCTTCCCGGGCACCGGAGAAAAGCTTTTCCAAACCGCTCTGAAATCTCCGGCCCTGATGAACCGGAACACCGCCCTGGAAATCCTCAACCAGTGGAAAGACCTGGGATACACCCTCAGTGATCCCATCCGGGAAGGTGTGGAACAGCTCCTGGTCCGGGAGAAAAACCAGGACGTAAAGGAAAAAGCGGAAAGGCTGTTAAAATAGTTGACAGCCTTTCCAATCTTTGCTATACTATACAAGCTTTCTCCTTGAGAAAGCAACAGACAATCGATTCTGCAGCAACGAAATGTTTCAACTGAAACACTGAAAGAAAAAAGTTGTTGACAAAGGAACGAAAGTCTGGTATTATATAGAAGCTGTCGCTGAGACAGCGAGACGAACTTTGAGAACTGAATATTGTTGACAGATGTGCGGGTCAAGTCACTTTTAGTGATGAGATCGAGTCACCTGGATGACAACCAGGTTAAAAAATCAAA